>NZ_JADNKB010000008.1:0-214221 GCF_015555225.1 Clostridium sp. D46t1_190503_E9 | reverse complement strand
TTAAGTCAACAAAAGGTTAGAGAATTCTGCAGAGAAAATGATATTCAAGTTGAAGCATGGTCACCTTTAATGGCTGGTAATGGATTATTAGAAGATGAAACATTAAAAGAAATAGCTAAGAAGTATAATAAATCATCAGCGCAAGTAGTATTACGTTGGGATTTACAAAGTCAAATAGTAACTATTCCTAAATCAACAAATGAAAGAAGATTAGTTGAAAACATAGATGTATTTGATTTTAATTTAAGTGATGATGATATGGCTAAGATAGATAGCTTAAATAAAGATTTAAGGGTAGGACCAGATCCAGATAATTTTGATTTTTAATTTATTATTTTTAGTTTAGTAAATTTAATAAGCATATGAGTAGTTAAACAACCACTCATATGCTTATTATTATTATTATTATTATTATTATTATTATTAAGTTTTTTTATACTTCATTAGTTTCTTCAATAGTTTTAGGCAATATTATTGTAAAAGTTGTACCTTCACCTAGTTTACTTTTAACAAAAACATTTCCGGTATGAAGTTCAATTAATCCTTTGGTAATAGTAAGCCCTAAACCGCTGCCCATTGAAACTTCTCTCTTGGAATTTACAGCTTGGTCAAATCTATCAAATATAGTATCGATTTTTTCAGCAGGTATTCCACTTCCAGTATCACTTATTTCTATTTTTAGGATACTATAAAAATCCATTATATTAACTAATATCTCTCCACCTGGATTTGTGAATTTTATAGCATTACCAACAATATTAATAATACATCTTTCAATAGCATCTTCATCAAATTTCATGATACATTCCTCTACATTTGTATCAATAATAAGATTAATTTCTTTTTCTTCAGCTAAGCTCTTTAATGATAGAGCAGCTTCTTCAATTACATATATAATATCTTTTTCTTCGACTAATAACTTATACATACCTTCATTCATTTTTGTAGAATCTATTAAATCATTAATTATTTTTAAAAGTCTTTTTTGGTTGTTATCACTTATTTCCATATACTTTGATAGATCCTCGGATGAAATAGATCCATTGTTATTAAGTCGAGTTATTAATTGTTGAGTTGCGCCTATAACATTTAATGGAGTTCTAAGTTCATGAGACATATTAATTAAGTAATTATTCTTACGCTTTTCTAGTTCAATATTTTTAGTAAGAAGTTGATTTTTTTCTAACATTTCTTTTGCTAATTGTTTATTTCTTAATATAATAGCATTGCTCATATAGGCTATTTTTAAATATAAGTAAATAGCAATTATACAAAATAATAAAAAATAAACAAATATAGCTATTTTACTTCTCCAAAATGGAGGATCTACATTAAAAGATATACTTTTGATTTCACTGTTATTTCCATTAGAGTTTTTAGCTATGAAATCTATAGTATATTTATTATCAGATAAATTTGAAAATGTAACTTCATTACTATCCATCAAGATCCATTTGTCGTTATTTATTCGATAATAAAAGTTTATATTTTGTATACTACTATAAGCAGTAGTAAATAATTTTATAGAAATAAAATTATCTTTATATTTTATGGAGGTATTATTAAAATCATTTACTTTAGTTCCATTTAGTATAAAAGAATCAAATTGCAGCATTGGTGCATACAAGCTACATTCTATAGCAGCAGGGTCTATTTTATATAATCCATCAATGCCTCCTAAAATAAATTCTCCATTTGAAGTTTCAAAAAATGAATTTGAAGAAAATTCTACGCCTTTTAAATATTTTCTTATATTTATCAGTTGATTATCTTCAAACTGCAAACAATTTATTCCAGAATTTGTGCTTATCCATATGTCATCATTAAAAGGCATTACACTGTAAATAGTATTATTAGATAGACCATCTTCAATAGAGTATAATATGAATTCTTCAGTATCACTATTATATTTATTTAGACCACTTTCAGTACCAAACCATAGATTTCCTTCATTATCTTCGTTTATTGATAATATGGAATTATCTGAAATACTATTTTCAAATTCATTATATTTAAATTGTTTTAGAGAATTATCTTTATAATCAAATCGTATTAATCCATCTTTCATTGAACTTCCAAGCCAATAAATACCTTTGGAATCTTTAAAAATTGTTCCACCGAATCTAACAGATATATTATTTTGAGCAAACAATTTGTTCATATTTTTTATGCTAAAATCATTTAAGTCAATAATATGAAATCCACCTATAGTGCCCACCCATAGATAGTCCCCATCTATATATAATGTGTGACAAAATATATTGTCCAATATATGCTTAACTTCTAAAGTCTCTCTATTTATAATATTTAATCCAACTGACGATGTAGCGAAAATATATTTTTCCGTACCTTTTATATCCCAAATAGTATCAGAATTTAATTTATTAATGGTTTGAGTATTTAGCTGAGTAACAGTATTATTTTTTTTATCCCATATACTAATACCATTGTTGTAGACTCCAAGCCATAATTTTTTATCAATATCTTCATATGTACCAATTACAATGTTATTATTATTTATACTTGGATTAACGAAAAAATCGTTATAATAAGTTATCCCTAAATTACAATCAACTGTACTTATCCCAGAAAATGTACCTATCCATAAAAGACCACTAGAATCCTTCATAATATAAGAAACATTATCATCAATCAATGAGTATCTATCATAGAAGCTATGTGTAAATTGTTTTTGTAATCCGTCTCTTTCATCTATGTATAGACCTTTCTTTGTGCCAATATAAATTCCAGTTTCATCAATGTGAATACTATTAACAGTATTAGAAGGACCACTATTTCCATCAGTATATAATTTATACTCTTTATCTACTTGTCCAGTTTTAATATTGTATACATATAAACCATCAGATAGAGTTCCTAAGTAGATGCTATCCTTATGTAGAGAGAAAGTTGTAAAAGTATTATTCTTTGCTATAGTATCTATTAGTTCATTATCAATAATTGTATATTTATCATTTGTCATATCATATTTAAAAAGGCAGTTTGGTGATATGATATAAATTTCAGCGTTATTATAAATTTCTATAGATAATATATTGGAAGATGAAGGCTTAAAATCTTCATGAATCAAAGAGATAAAATCATCTGCAAATTTATCATATCTATATAATTCATTAGAAGTGGCAATTATAATATCACCATTATTATTAATTTTAATATCTCTAATTTTACTTGATAACAATGAACTGGTATTTATAGTATAATTGGTTATTTTATTAGTGTCTAAATTAATCTTACTTAAACCATCATTTGTTCCTACCCATAAATTTTTACTTAAGTCCTCATTCAAACATGTAATATATCCATCTACAATATTTCGTTTTTCACTAAAACCTTTATTATAAATTTCTAAGTCAAATCCATTATATTTATTTAAACCATTCTTAGTACCAATCCAGATATAGCCTGAACTATCTTGATATATAGTACTCACTGAAGTTTGTGATAATCCATTTGATGCAGTCATATTATAAAACATGAATTCAGATGAATAAGTTAATATTGGAATATTTATAGATACTAAAAATATTACTATAAAAATTATTATCTTTTGTTTATGTTTAATCATTTAACCATTCCTTAAAAATTTTATATTGGTTAGTTTATCATACTGAGCAGAATAAGAATATAAATTTATATAGATATTTACAAAATTTTAAAGAATTTAATTTAATTACAATATAAAAAAGAAATTGATGTTGTTATTTCAGTACAATTTTCTATCTTATATGCAGTATTTACAAGGGACTAACGAAACGTTAGCCCCTTGTATAATCCCTTCAAAATACTAGCTTTGTCAAGAAGTTTAACAACTGAAAGAATTCAATTTACTACTTAAATATGAAGAAAGCCTTAATTTCTTTATTATGAATATAAAAAAGTTATAATACGTACTGTGGACATTTTCTTTAAATAAAACTATAAGTTGACAAATGAATAATTAATTTATAAAAATAAGTGGAAGAATAAATATGAGTATTAGAAAATGAGGTGTAGATATGAATGAATTTATAGAAAAAGCCAAATCAATAAAAGATGATATTATAAGTTATAGAAGAACTATTCATAGTAATCCTGAAGTTGGACCTGAATTACCTAAAACAAAAGCTTATGTAATGGATAAGTTAAGAGAGTTTGGGTATGAACCAAAGGAAATATGTGAAAGTGGAATAGTTGCTACAATTGAAGGAAATAAGCCAGGAAAAACATTTTTATTAAGAGCTGATATGGATGCACTACCAATGAAAGAAGCTACTGAATGTGATTTTAAGTCAACTAATGGTTGTATGCATTCCTGTGGGCATGATATGCATACAGCAATGCTTTTAGGAGCTGCAAGACTACTTAAAGAAAATCAAAATCAAATTGAGGGAACAGTTAAATTGGTGTTTCAACCAGATGAAGAGGGCTTTACTGGTGCTAAGAAAATGTTAGCGGCAGGTGTTCTTGAAAATCCTAAGGTTGATGCAGCTATGGCAATGCATGTTCATTCTGGAACACCTTCCAATTTTGTATTATGTGGGTTAGGAACTAGTATAGCAGGATGTAATAGATTTAGAATAGTTGTAAAAGGAACTGGGTGTCATGGAGCTATGCCAGAACTAGGCGTGGATCCAATAAATATAGCTGCTCACATATACATATCACTTCAAGAAATAATAGCAAGAGAAATAACAGCAACTAAACCTGCTGTTTTGACAATAGGAAAATTCTCAGGTGGAGATGCTCCTAATATAATACCTGGTGAAGTTATTATGGAAGGAACTATAAGAAGTTTAGATAAGGAAGTAGGAGAATTTATATTTAATCGAATGAATGATATAGTAGTTTCTACTGCTAAGATGTTTAGAGGCGAAGCAGAGCTTATAGAATTGTCATCAGTACCACCATTAGCTAATAATACTGATTTAGCTAAAGAAGTTACTTCTTATATAAAAGATTTATTGGGTGAAAAGTCAGTTCATTTATTTGAAGGTGGAGGAATGGGATCAGAAGATTTTGCATCTTATTCATATGAGGTTCCAAGTGTTTATCTTATGTTAGGTGCAGGTACAAAGCAAGAGAATCCTTTGTATGGTGAACCAATGCACAATGAAAAAATAGTATTCAATGAAGATATATTAGTTACAGGTGCAGCTATGCATTCATATTGTGCTATTAATTGGTTAAGGAACAATAAGTAATAAAAATAGCATTAAGAGGTGAAGCTAATGAGTACAAAGTATAGAAATAGTAAAAAGAAAATGGCATCTTTAGGTCTGAAGAAGGATAGCAATGGGGAATATGTTTATATTGATCCAAATGATACAACTTCAGAATTTGTACCAGTTAGAAATAAAAATAGAGAATGTAATAAATAGCTAAAGATTATGCAAAAAACAGAGTCAATAGACTCTGTTTTTCTTTTAATAGAATAATTAATAATATTATTAAATTATAAAATTTTGATTGTAAGATAGTTTGAATTATGAAAAGTTATATTTTTGTAAATGTTTTGAGTATATATTGACTATTGCGGTAAAAAATGCTAAAAATATGTTATAAAAATATTGATATTTGGCTGGGGTATAATGAGAAAAATGAAAAAATATAGAAAAAATATAGTAGTATTTGTAGTAATTTTTTTAACTTTATTTAGCAATGTAAGTGTAGTTTTCGCCAATAATGTAGATTTTTATAACAATTCTGTTGCTCAAGAAGATAAAATTAATTTTTATAATATAACTATGAAGCATGGGTTATCTAGTAATCTTATAACAGATATTTACCAAGATTCGTTAGGTTATATCTGGATAGGTACTGAAGATGGTTTAAATCAATACAATGGGAATGTAATAATAGAATATAACTATGACAGTAATGATGAATGTAGGCTTACTTCAACTTGTATTACAAGCATAAATGAAGATAGATACGAGAATATATGGGTCGGAACTGATAATGGATTAAACATTATAAATAGATCTGAAAATAAAGTACATAAAATAGATAAGAATGGAAGCGATCACAATACATTATCCGGTTATACAATAACCTCAATTTATAAAGATAGTAAAGATACTATGTGGGTTGGAACTACAAATGGGCTTAATATGTATGATGAAGAAAATGATAAATTTATAAAATATTATTCAGATGGAACACATAGAAGTATAAGCGATAATTATATAACAGATATAGATGAAGATAATTATGGATATTTATGGGTGTCTACTGCAGGTGGAATTGGAACTATAGATTTAGATAATTTTGATATAAAAAATAGAAAAAATGAAAATAATACTGTGCACATATATAAAATAGATAAAGATAATGAAGGGAATATGTGGAGCGTAAGTAAAAATGGTATATATCAGATAACAGCTGGCAAATATGAATTATCAAATTACAGCATTGATATTGGAGAAAAATTAAAGCAAGATATAACTAGGGTATTATGTGATAGCAAAGGGAATATATGGTTTGGTGGTTTAAATGGGTTGATAAAATATACTCCAAGTGATAATTCAACAAAAATATATCAGTCAGGGAATAATTCTTCAAATTATTTATTAAGTAATTCAATAAGATGTTTATATGAAGATAGGAATGGAGTACTATGGGTAGGTACGGATAATGGTGTTAGTATATTAAATATTGAACAACAGTTTAGTAATAAAATAAATAATTTATTTAAGAAATACAATATAAGCGGGAATAGTATAACGTCATTTTTAGAAGATAATGAAAATGATTTATGGATAGGTACTGAACAAAGTGGAATAATTTATTTTAATGTAGATAAAAATACTATGACAAGATTTGTTTATGATGAAAATAATGAAAATTCATTAAGTAGTAATACAATAAAAAGTATTATTCAAGGACAAAGCGGTAAAATATTAGTATCCACTGAAAAAGGAATAAATATAATTGACAAAGCAACAGGAACAATAAATAAATATGGTGAAGAAGAATTTCAAAAAGTTACTTTTTTTAATCAAGAATTAAAAATTTTAAATGATGGTAAATATATTTGGATTGCAACTAATGAAGGACTTTATAGAGGTAACAATGAGAAATATGAAGTTGTGAATTATAAAAAACATTTTATCGAAAGTGGCATAGTAAATTATATAGTATCTGATATTTATCAAGATGATAATGATGAAAATATTCTTTGGTTAGCAGGAGGAAGAAACGGTGGTTTAATAAAATTCCATAAAACTAAAGGAGTACTAAAAAATTATTTATCATCTTCTGAAAGTAATTCATTAAGTTATGATTCTATAAATTGTATTCAGGGAGATGGTAACGGAAATCTTTGGATAGGAACTGAAGTAGGTTTAAATAAGTTTAATATTAAAGAGGAGAGTTTTACTAGATATTGTGAAGATGATGGTTTAGGTAGCAATTATATAAATAGCATTATTATAGATAATAATAAAGATGTATGGTTAGGGACAAGTTATGGATTAAGTAAGTTTATTATAAGTGAAAATAGATTTATTAATTTTACAGAAGTTGATGGGTTATGTGGAATCCAATTTAATAAAAGAGCCGTATATAAAACAAAAATTGGGCATTTATTATTTGGAACAACAAAAGGTGTTGTTTCCTTTCATCCAAATAATATAAAAGAAGCAGTTTCTAAAGAAAATAAAATAGTCATAGATAATTTATGGGTAAATAAAGAGTTATATTTGGAGGAAAAAGAAAATATTGAGCTTAAATATAACGAAAATAATATATCAATACAGTATTTCTTTCCAGATTATTCAAGAATAGAAGGAATAATTTATTTATACAAAATGGATGGAATAAATGAAGAGTGGGTGCGCAGTACTAGGGAGGGGTATGCTTCTTATTCAACATTAAATCCAGGTAATTACACATTTAGAGTTAAGGCATCTAAAAGTGATGGAAGTCTAACAGAAGAATCATCTATAAGCTTTGTTATAAAAAAACCGTTTTGGAAATCGGATTTAGCATATTGTCTTTATATAGTAGTTATATTTTTAATAATTTTATATTCTACTTATTATGTACAAATTTTAAGAGCTTTAGTAGATAAGCAAACAAAAGAAATAAGTTCACAAATGGAAGAAAATAAAAGGCTTTATGAAAGAAATATTAGAAATGAAAAGTTTAAGAATGACTATTTTGTTAATTTATCTCATGAATTAAGAACACCTTTAAATATAATTTTATCAGTACTTCAATTATTGAATTCTTTAGACAAAAATGGAGGAGTAGCTAAAGAAAAATTTGATAACTATATGAATGTTATAAAGAAAAGCTCCAATCATTTATTAAATATAATAAATGACATTATTGATAGTTCTAAAATAGAAACAGGTGCTTATAAGATAAATAAGCAAGAAAATGTTGATATAGTCTATTTAGTTGAAGAAACTGCATTAAATATGAGTGATTATATTAATAATAAGGGGATCGAATTAATCATTGATCCTGAAATTGAAGAAATGCCTATATGCTGTGATCCTAAGGAAATAGAAAGATGTATTATTAACCTTATTGGGAATGCAGTTAAGTTTACAGAAAGTGGTGGAGAAATTAAAGTTTTAATTGAAGACGATAATGATGTTGTAATAATTTCTGTGGAAGATAGTGGTATAGGAATATCTAAAGAAGATCAAGAATTTATATTTAAAAGGTTCGAACAAGGAAAGAATTCTAATTCTACTCAAGTAAGTAGTAGTGGAATAGGATTAACATTAGTAAAATATATTGTAGAATTACATGGGGGACATGTTACTTTAGAAAGTGAATTAAATAAGGGAAGTAAGTTTACAATAATATTACCAACTGATTAGTTATTATTTCATAAGCATTTATTTTATTAATTGTAATTAAGTATATATCAAAGTTATTTTAAATTATATGTTTATTTTAAAGGGGGTCGCGTTACGCGACCCCTTTTAACTTTTTAGTTAAAAAAGTTATTTAATATTATTTACGGTTTTCAAAAGTTCTTCAAGCTTACTGATAGAAACTATTCTTTCGTTACACTCTTTACTATTTAAACATATATCAAAGCCTATAGATTTATAAGCATCTTTAGATGATGGTTTGCATATTGGCGAAACAAAGGCAACTTCATTTTCCTTACCAATGTGATTACAAAGAATACATCTATGTGAACCTTTAGGTTCAGGATTAGATATTCTACAAGCCATACCAAGAAGGTTTCCATCTAAATTATACGCAATAAATAATTTCCTTATTTGATTATCAATCCATCCTAAGTAAGTACTTTTTAAATTAATAGTATCTTCATCAGGTAGCTTAAATTTTTTTTCTTTTTTAAATAACCTATTTATTTGTGCATTTGTTATATTGGGTCTTTCATATACGTAATTTAATAACTTTTCTAAATAAAAATCAATATGATATTGTTCAGTTATTTTTGTAATATCAAGTAAATCTTTTTGATCTGTTGATAAATTTAAAAAAGAAAAATTATCTAAGATTTTTTGATTTATATATAATTTGTTAGCTTGAATAATATCTTTATCTACGCATAGTCCTAAAGAATTGTTTAAATCTTTCATACATCTTTTTATATAATTAAATTCATGATTTTTAATAAAAGGATCCATTGTTTACCTCCGCTTATTAAACTTATTTTATAAATATAAGGATAAAGTGGTTATAAGACATATTCAAGCTATTAAATGATTCTGCAATAACTATGAGCAATTTTTTTGCTGATAAATTATCCTTCTAATACTTTTTTCTGATAAAAAGTATTCCTCACATAATTTATTAACACTACAACCATTAAGATGCTTTTCATAAATTTCAGTATTTCTAATTTTTAATGAGGCTTTTATACCACTTTCTTCACCCCAGGATTTATGAGTAGCACTTTTTTTAGGAATATAAAGATATTTTCCATCTACATATTTTTGTATTAGTTCAATTATTTCATCTGGTAACACATCATTTGCTTTTGCGTATTTCATTTTTCTTACTCCTTAATTTTTTTATAAAGAATTAAGGCAAAGAATACAATTAAGCTATGTGTTACAGAACCTAAAAAGTATAAAACTTTCAGCTAATTAAACAGTTTAGGCTCCAAACAAAGCATAGCTGACTTTTGTAATCCTTGCAAAGAGCAAACTGACTTAAGGCTGAATGTATTATTAACCTTCATAAAAAAACACCCCCTAACATAAAAAAGTTTAGAAATATTATAGCATAATTAATAAAAATCAATAAGTTATTTGCGTAATTTATAACGATAAAATTTATTAGAAAATTTTTAGTTCTTGTTAAAGTTTAATAATGAAAAAAGAATCTTAGAGCATGTTAAATCAGGAGAAAATAAATATGAAATTAAATTTATTAAAGATAAGGCTTTTATATCAGAATCGAAAGGGCTAGAATGTTTAGTTATGTAAGGAATAAAAATAAATAAAGATAACAATTGACACAAGGATAATAATGTCGAAAAAAATAACAAAATGTATTTTTTGTGTTAATAATTGATGAACTTGGATGAAATTATATAAGAAAAATGTTATTATTAGGTATATAATTGGTTATTGTATAATTGAAATTATATTAAAAATAAATTATGTTTCGGAAATGTGAGGTAATAATTTAATGAAGTTAACATTGTTAAAATGTAAATTGCTGATATTTATTTTAATAATAACTTTAATTAGTAACTTAATCACTATAAAAGTATCAGCAGAAATATTAACAAGAGAACAGTTTAAAAGTTTATCTATTGATGAAGGGCTTTCTAATGAGTATGTAACAACAATATTTCAGGATAGCATGGGATATATGTGGATAGGCACAGTAGATGGTCTTAATAGGTATGATGGCGAATTTATAAAGATATATAACTGTAGTTATGAAGATGAAAATACTTTAAGTTCCACATATATAATGGGCATAGAAGAAGATAAATATGGGAATATATGGATAGCTACAGACCATGGATTAGATTTCTTAATTAGGGACAAAGATACTATAGTAAGAATGAAGGATTTACCAGAAGATAAATATAATTTAGGTAAATTAAAGATTACATCGTTATTAAAAAGTAGCTATAATGACAATATTATGTGGGTTGGTACGGAATATGGATTAATGCAAATAAATCTTGAAAGTAATGATATTAAAGCATTCTATTATGATAAAAATAATGAAAAATCTTTAACTAACTCATCAATAACTTGTTTAGAAGAAGGAGAAGATGGGGCGGTATGGGTTGGTACAAAATATGGAGTAAATATCATAGACGAAAATTTAAATATATTTGTTAACAAATCTAAAATTCACTCGGATAAATTGTATATTTATAATATAGACATTGATAATTTAGGAAGAGCATGGATTTCTACAAAAGATAGTACTATTATGTGTGATATAAAATCAGAAGAAATAGGAGTAATATGGATAGTAGATTTTGATGGAATAAAGCAATATAATATTGAAGAAGAAGAGATAAGGACCGTTTATAATTACTCTATTGATATAGGAAAAATGAATAGCAACTATTTTGTTATGAATGATAGTAAAGATAATATATGGACGGCTAGCAATAATGGGATAGTAATGTATTCACCTGAGAAAAATAATGTTGATATATTAAGAAAAGATGTAAGTTTATCTTCATCTCTTACAAGTAATGTTATAACGTGCTTTTATGAAGATTTTAATGGGACAATATGGATTGGAACAGACAAAGGTGTAAATATATTAAATACTAATAATCAATTTAACTCCATGTTAGATCAAATGAATTTGGGAGATAAAAGCATAGTATCTATATTACATCATAATGACAAAATATGGGTAGCAACTAAATATAATGGAATATATGTTTATGATAGATTAACTAGTAAGTTATTACACAAATTATATGAAATCAATAATGAAATAAGTTTAAGAAATCAATATATAAAGAGTTTATTTAAGGTTAATGATAGTGATGTCTTAGTTGCAACTAATAAGGGAGTAATATTAATTAAGACAAATGAACTATTAGCTGAGTTTCATTTAATTGAGGATGGTTATTCATCAGAATTATCTTATGCATATAGTGATGGGAAATTTCTTTGGGGAGCAACTACATCTAATTTGTATTGTTATGATATAAATAATGGGACAACTGTATATCTTATGGATAAATTAATAGAATTTAATATAAAACCTGGAAGTATAAAATATATACTCCCAGATAATAAAGATAAAGATATTCTTTGGTTAGGTGGAGTTGATACAGGCTTAATAAAGTATCATAAAAAAAATGGAGTTATAGAGCAATATTGCAATGATTGTTCCCATGGGAATTCCTTAATAGATAAATATATAAATTGTATGGCATTTGATAAGGAAGGAAAAATGTGGATAGGGACAAATATAGGACTTATCAAATTTGATATAGAAACAAATCAAATTACTCAATACACAACAGCTAATGGATTAACAAATAACTTTATAAATTCGATTTTATTTGATGATGATGATAATATTTGGATAAGCACAAATAAAGGGTTAAATAAGTTTGATATAGAAAAAGAAAGTTTTACAAGCTTTACTAAGTTAGATGGATTAAGCGGCTATCAATTTAATTTAAATTCAGGTATAAAGCTTGAAAGTGGATTTATGATTTTTGGAAGTACAAATGGCGTAGTATATTTTAATCCTAAGGATATAGTTTCTCCTAAGGGATCTAACAATAAAGTTGTAGTTGGTGATATGTATATTGGTAAAAATAAAGCTATTTATGATGAAAATGAATTAGTTTTAGAATATAAAAATAGAGATTTATATATTAATTATTTCTTGCCTAACTATGAAAGAGTAAATTACATAACTTATGAGTATATGCTTGAAGGAGTTGATTCTGAATGGGTATATATAGGAGATACAAATGATTTATATTTTAAATCCTTAAATCCAGGGAAATATACCTTGAAATTAAGGGCTAGAGATGGGCATGGTAAATTAACTGAAGAAACAAGTCTGAATATAAGAGTTAAAAAACCTATTTGGAAAAGTCCTTTAGCTTACTTAATATACTTAACTATAATAATAGCAATAGCTGTTTATATATTAAATTATGTTAAAATACTAAAAAAATTAGTTGCTGAAGAAACAATGAAACTTAACATGCAACTTGAAGAAAATAAAAGGTTAAGTAAAGAAATAATAGATAAAGAAAAGTTTAAAAATAATTATTTTGTAAATTTATCTCATGAACTAAGAACACCAATAAATGTTATAGCATCAACAGTACAATTGATAAATACACTTAGTATAGATGAAGCATTGACACAAGAAAAATCTAATAAATATATGAATATTATAGATAAAAGCTGTAATAATCTATTAAAAATTATTAGTGATATTATAGATAGCTCAAAAATAGAAACAGGTCAGTATAAAATTAATAAAACAAATAATGATATAGTATATGTAGTTGAAGAAGCTGCACTTAATATGAGTAAATTTATAGAGGAGAAAGGTTTATCCCTTATAATTGATCCTGATATTGAAGAAAAAACTATTTCTTTTGATGATACTGAAATAGAAAGATGTGTAATTAACTTATTAGGAAACGCAGTTAAGTTTACTCCAGAAGGTGGAGAAATAAGAGTATTTATAAAAGAAGTTGAAAATAATATTGAAATCACTATAGAAGATACAGGAATAGGAATATCAAAAGAAGATCAAGAGTTTATATTCCAAAGATTTTCACAAGTTGAGGGAACTGGAGCTACAAAAGCAAGTAGTAGTGGAATTGGACTTACTCTTGTTAAACATATAGCAGAACTTCATGGTGGATATGTTAAACTTGAAAGTGAGCTTAATAAAGGTAGTAGATTTACAATAGGGCTACCAGATGTAGCAGAGAATATTACATGTGACAATGAAGATTGTCATGAAATGAAACTTTAAAAAATCTAAATATCGTTATTAAATAGACAAGCTGGATGAGGGGAGAATTACTTCATCTAGCTTATTTTTTTATAAAGATAAGGCGAATAAGATAATTAAGATGAAAAGTTACAATATTAAAAATATATTATAGATAACATTATTTAGTATTGAGAGTATAAAACTAATGATTTATTTCATCCATTTTTTATGGATTAGATATAAAAAATGGTATTAGTGTCGAAAAAAATAATAAAATGTAATTTTTTATGTTAACAATTGGTGAACTTAGGTGAAATTATGAAAGAAAAATGTTATTATTTACTTATATAATTGTTTGATTATAGAAATAAAACTATACTAAAGATGAGTAATATTCAGGAATGTGAGGTAATATTTAAATGAAGTCTAAATTGCTAAAATGTAAATTGCAGATATGTATTTTAATAATAACTTTAATAAGTAATTTAATACCAATAAAAGTATCAGCAGATATATTAACAAGAGAGCAGTTTGAAAGTTTATCTATTGATGAAGGGCTTTCTAATGAATATGTAACAACAATATTTCAGGATAGCATGGGATATATGTGGATAGGTACAGTAGATGGGCTTAATAGGTATGATGGTGAATTTATAAAGATATATAATTGTAGTTATGAAGAAGTGAATACTTTAAGTTCAACATATATAACAGATATAGAGGAAGATAAATATGGGAATATATGGATAGCTACTGATCATGGACTAGATTTCTTAATTAAAGATAAGGATACTATAGTAAGAATGAAGGATTTACCTGAAGATAAATATAATTTAGGTAAATTAAAGATTACATCTTTATTGAAAAGTAGCTATAATGACAATGTTATGTGGGTTGGTACGGAATACGGATTAATGAAAATAGACCTTGAGAATAATAGCATTAAAGCCTTTTATCATGATGAAAATGGCGAAAGTTTCTTGACTAATTCATCAATAACTTGCTTAACAGAAGGAGAAGATGGAGCTGTATGGGTTGGAACAAAATATGGTATAAATGTTATAAATGAAAATTTAAACATCTTTGCTAATCAAGCTGAAATATATGAAGATAAATTATATATCTATAACATAGAAATTGATAATTCAAGTAGAGTATGGATTTCTACGAAAGATAGTATTCTTATGTGTGATATAAAGTCAGAAGAAAAAGGAATAATATGGGTTGTAGATTCTGAGGGGATAAAAATATATAGCATTGAAGAAAAAGAAATAAAGACAGTTTATACTAGTGATAAACATATAGGAAAAGTTCATAACAACTATTTTATTTTAAGTGATAGTAAAGATAATTTATGGTTGGCTACTAATAATGGCATAATGAGATATGCAGCTGATAATAAAGATGTGGATATATTAAGAAAAAATGCAAGTGTATCTTCATCTCTTACAAGTAATGTTATAACATGCTTTTATGAAGATTTTAATGGAACAATATGGATTGGAACAGATAAAGGTGTGAATATATTAAATACTAATAATCAATTCAATTACATATTAGATCAAGTGAATTTAGGGGATAAAAGTATAGTATCTATACTTGAGAATAAGGGGAAAATATGGGTAGCAACTAAATATAATGGAATATATATATTTGAATATCCTACTGGTAAATTATTAAAGTCAATATATGAAATTAATGATGAGATAAGCTTAAAAGATAAATATATAAAGAGTTTATTTAAGATAAATGACAGGTATATTATTGTTACAACTAATAATGGAACAATATCATTTGATACAGAAAAGTTGTTAAGTAAACTACATCTGGTTGAAGACGGTTATGCTTCCGAGTTAAATTATGTATATAGTGATGGAGATATTGTTTGGGTTGCGTCCACATTTAATTTTTTTAGTTGTGATCTTAATACTGGAAAAAAAATATATCATAGTGATAATTTAATAAAATTTAATATAAATCCTGGACGCATAAACTATATATTGCCAGATTATAAAGATAAAGATATTCTTTGGTTAGGTGGAGTTGATACAGGCTTAATAAAGTATCATAAGAAAAATGGAGTTGTAGGGCAATATGGTAAAGATTGTTCCTATGAAGATTCCTTAATAAATAAATATATAAATTGTATGGGATTTGATGGTGAAGGAAAGATATGGATAGGGACAAATATAGGGCTTATTAAATTTGATATAGAAACAAATAAAATTACTCCATACACTACAGCTAATGGATTAACAAATAACTTTATAAATTCGATTTTATTTGATGATAACAATAATGTTTGGATAAGCACAAATAAAGGGTTAAATAAGTTTGATATAGAAAAAGAAAGTTTTACAAGCTTTACTAAGTTAGATGGATTAAGCGGCTATCAATTTAATTTAAATTCAGGTATAAAGCTTGAAAGTGGATTTATGATTTTGGGAAGTACAAATGGCGTAGTATATTTTAATCCTAAGGATATAGTTTCTCCTAAGGGATCTAACAATAAAGTTATAATTGGTGATATTTATATTGGCAAAAATAAAGCTATTTATGATGAAAATGAATTAGTTTTAAAATATAAAAATAGAGATTTATATATTAATTACTTCTTGCCTAACTATGAAAGATTAAATCAAATAACTTATGAATATATGCTTAAAGGAGTTGATTCTGATTGGTCATATATAGAATCTACAAGTAATTTATATTTTAAATCCTTAGAACCAGGTAAATATACTTTGAAATTAAGAGCTAGAGATGGGCATGGGGAATTAACTGAAGAGACAAGTATGAATATAAGAGTTAAAAAACCAATTTGGAAAAGTCCATTAGCTTATTTAATATACTTAATTTTAATAATATTAATAGCTTTTTATATATTAAATTATGTTAAAATACTAAAAAAATTAGTAGATCAAAAAACAATGAGACTTAACATGCAGCTTGAAGAAAATAAAAAATTAAGTGAAGAAATAATAGGCAAAGAAAAGTTTAAAAATAATTATTTTGTAAATTTATCTCATGAACTAAGAACACCAATAAATGTTATAGCATCAACAGTACAGTTAATAAACGCAATTAATCGAGATAAATCATTAACACAAGAGAGATCTAATAAATATATGAATATTATAAATAAAAGCTGTGGCAATTTATTAAAAATAATAAATGATATTATAGATAGTTCAAAAATAGAGACAGGCCAGTATAAAATTAATAAAACAAATAATGATATAGTATATGTAGTTGAAGAAGCTGCACTTAATATGAGTAAGTTCATAGAAGACAAAGGGCTATCTCTTATAATTGACCCAGATATGGAAGAAAAAATTATTTCTTTTGATGATACTGAAATAGAAAGATGTGTAATTAACTTATTAGGAAACGCAGTTAAGTTTACTCCAGAAGGTGGGGAAATCCGAGTATTTATTAAAGAAGTTGAAAATAATATTGAGATTACTGTAGAGGATACAGGAATAGGAATATCAAAAGAAGATCAAGAGTTTATATTCCAAAGATTTTCACAAGTTGAGGGAACTGGTGTTACAAAGGCAAGTAGTAGTGGTATTGGACTTACCCTTGTTAAACATATAGCAGAACTTCATGGTGGTTATGTTAAACTTGAAAGTGAACCTAATAAAGGTAGTAGATTTACAATAGGACTACCAGATGTAGCAGAAAATATTACTTGTGATAATGAAGATTATCATGAAATGAAACTTTAAAAAAATATAAGTATCGTTATTAGATAGATAAGCTAGATGAGGTGAGAATTACTTCATCTAGCTTATTTTTTATAAAGATAAAGTTAATAAGATAATTAGGATGAATTCATTAATAACAAAAAAAAGTATACAAAAGTGTAAAAATGGTATTGATATAGGTTATAAAATGGTTGATAAATGAGTAGATATATTTTGAAAACTCTTGTTATAAAGAGAATTTAATCTTAAAAATAAGAATTTGGTATGGAGAGCAAAATTTTATGATAAGTGTAGCAAAGTTTAATAACAAATATAAAAAAGGATTATCTATATCAATATGTATAGTGTTTATTTTAATTTTAATTATAGGAGTATTTTTATTTAGATATCACAATAGACGTTTAAGTGATTTGATTGATAAAGAGGCTAGGGCAAAACTTAAAAATGTTTCTTCACAAAATGTTATAGCAATGCAGGCAGAAATTGAAGCAAAACAAAAAGTATTAGAATCTTTAGCGAAAAGTATAGAAGATATTAATAGTAATAAAATCTTGAATATAGTTGAGAATTTAAAAATTTATAGTAAATCTTATGGGTTTTACAATATGGGTATTATTGATAAAGGTGGTATTTGCTATACGACTTTAGGTGAAGTATTAGACTTAAGTAAATATGATTATTACAAAAATGGAATGAATGGGATTGCGGGCGTATCTAAAAGTTATTTTAGTGAAGATAAACAATTTATGTTAAATATATTTACATTTCCAATTTACAATGGAAATGATGTAGAGATGATATTAACAGCTACATATAAATCTGAAGATTTTTATAATATTTTAAATATCGATTCTTTTAATGGAGAAGGAAAAAGCGTTGTAGTGGATAAATTAGGAAATCTTGTTTCTAATCCTAATAAAATATATGATAGGGATTTCAATGTCTTTCATAAGTTAAAAGTAGAGGATTCAGAATTATATAAAGTAGTTCAAGAAAATGTTTCAAGAGAAGAAAGTGGATTTATTAGTTGTAATTATGAGGAAGAAGATTATTTGATATATTATGAGCCTCTTAATATAAATGATTGGTATTTAATATCTTATGTACCTAATAGGCGTGTATATCAAAATGCGGATATAATATTTAGAGGTATTCATATAGAGAGTGCATTATTTTATATTACGTTTATTTTGGCTGCTGGAATATTTATTTTATCTTATAACAAATATCAAAAGAAGATTTCTTATCTTATCTTTATAGATGAATTGACAAAAGAAAGAAATTATCAATGTTTGAGATTGCATTTTGAAAATATGAAGCAGATTGATAGAAAAAATAAATCATTAGTGGTTTTTGATATAGATAAGTTTAATGTTATAAATATAATGCATGGAACTGATATAGGAGATGATGTTTTAAAATATATTGTTAGAATATTTAAGGAAGTGCTACCTAATGATGAGTTATATAAGGATAAGGCAGACGCGTTTATAGGAATTCTATATCATGATGACAAAGAAGAAATAATTAAAAAATTAAATATGCTTGATTATAGAATTAAAACGGATATTGAAAGAAATGAAGTAATACCTATAAAAATATCTATGGGTATATGTTCTTTAGATAACTCTGAGAGTCTGCATAGGGTATATAGTAACGCTCTTATGGCAAAAAGAGAGATAAAAGATAAAATGAATCAAAGTTATAAGTTTTTTGATGAGCGAAATAAAAGAACTATAATAGATAATAAAAGAATAGAATCTGAGTTTCCAGAAGCTTTGAAAAATGATGAATTTGAAGTTTGGTATCAGCCAAAATATGATATGAGAAATAAGAAAATCTGTGGAGCAGAAGCATTGATAAGATGGAGAAAAAAAGATGGTTCTTTAATATCTCCTGCTAAATTCATACCTGTGTTTGAAAATAATGGACAAATTATTCAACTAGATGAGGAAGTTATAAGAAAAGTATGCAAAGATATTAAGGAAATGAGTTATTTAGGATATCAAATTCATCCGATTTCTGTTAATTTATCAAGGCTGCATCTTGAATATCAGGGAATTGTAGAAAGAATTGAAGCTTTGTTAGAAAAATATGATATAGATTCATCTAAAATTGCTTTTGAAATAACAGAAAGCGTATTTATTAATAATAATGATAAATTAAATAGTATTGTTGATGAATTGCATAAGTTGGGGTTTAAAGTAGAAATGGATGATTATGGTACAGGGATTTCTGCACTTAGTTCAATATCAAGATCAAGTTTTGATACTTTAAAACTTGATAAATCATTTATAGATAATATAGGAAATCCTAAGATGGATATTATTATAAAATCTACGATAGATATGGCAAAAAAATTAAATATGAAAATTATTGCGGAAGGAATTGAAACTCAAGAACAAGTTGAATTTTTGATAGCAAATAATTGTTTTATTGCTCAAGGATATTATTTTTCTAAGCCTGTTCCTAAAAACGAATATATTTCGTTATTATCAAAATAAGTGTTTAGTTAATATTTAATTTCTAAATACCCTATAAAATACTCATATCAAATTGGTATGAGTATTTTATATTTTAATGCACTTATTTAAAATAAGATTATGTTTTTTATTAAAATTAAGGATGGAATGAAATAATATCATTTATAATTTTAGATATTTCTTTTGGGTGTTCCTTTAAATCATTTTCTAACCACGTTTGAATAACTGAAACAACTCCGCCTACAGTATATTTTATAAAATAATCTAAAAACACAGCATCAATATTTGCACTTCCAACCAGCTTATCAATTTCAGATTTGCTTGTCACGTAAATAATACGATCCATAATGTTAGTCTCCATTTGTTTACTGAATAATATTTTGCATAAATCTTTATTCTCGTAAATCAATTCAAGGGCTTTGAGTAATAAAACTTCTTTGTAATCTTCTACAGGGGTTTCCTCAATATATATGGATATTTGATTAAATATCTCATCTTCTATTGATTTAAGTAAATCATAAGAATCTTTATAATGAGTGTAAAAAGTTCCCCTATTAATATCTGATTTTTTACAGATATCAGTAACTGTAATTTCATGAATTTTTTTATGTTGAAGTAAATCAATTAAACTTTCTTTTATTATTTTTTTAGTATATAAGGTTCTTCTGTTTCCTTTAATTCCTGCCATTTAACCCATCCTTTTATGTATTTATTTAAAAGTTTTAATTATATGTTAATAAATCAACAAAAACAATCAAAATGTATATTTAATAACATTAGAAAAATATGTGATTATTGTAATTAGAGTATATATTATTTATACTTAATTATAGCATTAACCAAACAAGGTGTCTATTTAATAACGTTGAGTATTTTGAGTAGATAAAGATAAGGGAGAGAGAGATGTCATATATAGAAATAAGAGACGAATATAAGAGATACAAAATTGGAGAAAACACTATTATAGCAAACAATGGAATTGATTTTTCAATAGAAAAAGGAGAGTTTGTTATTATTTTAGGACCAAGTGGTGCTGGAAAAACAACTGTATTAAATATTCTTGGAGGAATGGATACTTGTGATGAAGGTAAGGTAATTATTGATGATGTTGATATATCAAAGTTCAATAATAAACAGCTTACAAATTACAGAAGATATGATGTAGGGTTTGTATTTCAGTTTTATAATTTAGTTCAAAATTTAACTGCAAAGGAAAATGTGGAACTTGCTACACAAATTACAAAAAATGCTTTAGATGTTGATAAAACTCTTGAGTTAGTTGGACTTGGTCA
The DNA here is from genome assembly GCF_015555225.1 of Clostridium sp. D46t1_190503_E9. Lineage (NCBI taxonomy): Bacteria > Bacillati > Bacillota > Clostridia > Eubacteriales > Clostridiaceae > Clostridium > Clostridium sp. D46t1_190503_E9. The sequence continues at coordinate 192,831 of NZ_JADNKB010000008.1, read as the reverse complement.
TAGAAAAGGTAATTTTCCATCTCAATTATCAGGAGGGGAACAGCAAAGAGTAGCTATAGCAAGAGCCATAGCTAAAAATCCTAAATTACTTTTATGTGATGAGCCAACTGGTGCCCTTGACTATAAAACAGGAAAGCAGATTTTAAAGACTCTGCAAGATACATGTAAAAATACAGGAACAACAGTAATTGTTATAACACATAATTCAGCTCTTGCACCAATTGCAGATAGAGTTATAAAAATAAAAGATGCAAAGGTTAGAAGCATAGAAGTAAACGAAAATCCTGTTTCAGTTGATTCTATAGAGTGGTAGAGGATAAAGATGAAAAATATAGCATATAAAAAATCAATAACAAGAGAAATACTATCTTCAAAAGCAAGGTTTATTTCAATATTAGCAATAATATTTTTAGGCGTAGCTGTTTATTCTGGAATAAAATCAGCTGGTCCAGACTTAAAAGATTCTATAAATGAATTTTTTAATCAGCAAAACTTAATGGATAGTAAGATAGTATCTAGTATAGGTCTTAATGATAATGATTTAAAGTTACTTGAAAATAACGATAAAATTTTAGATTATTATGCAACACATAGCATAGATGTAAATTTAACTAATACAAATAATGTTGTTAGATTTATGGAGTATAATCCTAATGATTCTATTAATATGAATAATCCTATTGTTATAGAAGGTAAGTTACCTGAAAATAGTGGAGAAATAGCTTTAGATAAAAATGCTTTAAAGGAAAATGAAAATCTAAAAATAGGCGATAATTATACAATAGAATCTGATATAAACTTAGATGAGTATTTTAGTAAGAAAACTTTTAAGATAGTTGGATTTGTTCAAAGTCCTATGTATATAGAAAATATATCTAGAGGGACAACTACTGTTGGAAAAGGAAGTATTGATTATTTTGCAATTTTAAATAGTAGTGATATATCAATGGATGTATATACTGAAATATATGTACGATTTAAAAATGTAGAAAGTCTTGGCTCATATAGTGATGAATATAAAGAAAAGATGGAAGAAAATAATAAGTATCTTGAAGATTTATATTCAAATAGAGCTATAGAAAGAGTTGAAGAAATAAAATCAGAAGCACAAAAAGAGTTTGATAAAGCTTATAAAGAAATAGAAGATGGTGAAATAAAGCTTGAAGATGCTCAAAAAGAAATAGATGATGGGAAGATTCAACTTATTGACGGGAAAAATCAATATAGAGAAGCTGTAGAAAAATATAATCAAGAAATTAAAGATGGTGAATTAAAACTAATTGAAGGTGAAAAGCAATTAGTTGATGGACAAAATGAATTAGATAAGCAAAAAGAACAATTTTCAAATGGAGAAATAAAGCTTCAGTTAGCTAAAGTTGAACTTGATAATGCAAAACAGGAATTTTTAAATAAAGGAATTGATCCTACTAAAAGTACAAAAGAATATGAGAATCAAATAGAAGGATTAAATATGTTAATTAAAACATATGATGAACTTTCAAATAATATAAAAGAAACAACAAGCAATCTAAAAGATGGTGATAGAATTCCAAATGAGAAAATTCAATATTGGAAAGGAATTATATCTAACCAAGGCTTAGGATTAACTGCTTTAAATGATTTAGTAAATGCTTTAGAACAAAATCCAGAAAATATTTCTCTAGCACTTAATATTTCTAATGCTATAGAAGAAGCTAGTAAAACTGTAAGTGAAAATAAATCCAAATTAGATACTTTAGTTGCGGGAATAACTAAGTATCAGCAAGGAGTAACTGCTTATGAAGAGCAAGTTAAAGTATTTAATGAAGGTAAGATAAAACTTGAAGAAGCCGAAAAGCAATTAGATAAAGGACAAGAAGAAATTATAAAAGGAAAAGCAGATCTTGAAGAAGGTAAAACTCAAGGTCAGTTAGAGCTTGATAAGGCTAAGAAAGAGCTTGAGGATTCAGAACAAAAACTTCTTGATGGAGAAAAAGAAATTGCAGAAAATAGAGAAAAGCTAATAGATGGACGAAAAGAAATAGATAAGGAAAAGGAAAAACTAAATGATTTAGATGATAGCAAATATTATTTCTTTGATAGGGAGGATAATCCTGGTTATACAACTTATAAAGGTTCAATTGATAGCTTAGATAAGATAGCTTTAGTATTTCCTGTGTTTTTCTTCTTAGTTGCAGCACTTATATGCTTAACTACAATGACTAGAATGGTAGAAGAAAATAGAGTAGAAATAGGAACACTAAAAGCTTTAGGATATAGAGATTTAGAAATAGCTAAAAAGTTTGTAGTTTATGCAGCATTAGCTAGTATTATAGGAAGTATTCTTGGTATAGCAATTGGAAGTAGCATGCTTCCGTATATAGTTAGCCAAGCGTATTCAGCTTCATTTACTTTACCAAATGTAAATATATATTTTTATCCATCTTATATAATTCAATCTTTAGTAGCTTCAATAGTTTGTACAGTAGGAGCAGCTTTAATTGTATTAAAAGGAGAATTAATAGATAGTCCTTCTAACTTGATGAGAATAAAAGCTCCAAAAGTTGGTAAGAAGATATTATTAGAAAGAATTACACCATTATGGAAAAGATTAAACTTTAATCAAAAGGTTACTTTCAGGAATCTTTTTAGATATAAACAAAGGATGTTAATGACAATACTTGGTATATCAGGATGCATGGCTATGCTTGTTGCAGGATTAGCCCTTGAAAAATCTAATTCTTCAGTCATGGGTATTCAGTTTGGTAAATTAATTAAATATGATGCTATGGTAATATTTAATGACAAGAATATTGAAAAAGAAAATGAAGAATATAATGAGTCTTTAAATAACTTAAGAGGATATGAAAGTAGCTTAAACATTTATCAAGATTCAGTTACTTTTAGCAAAGAAGGTGTAAGCAAGCAAACTGCCACTATGTATGTACCAGAAAATACAGATGAATTAAATAAGTATATATTACTAAATGATAGAGAACGTGGTATTGAGTACAAATTATCAAATAGTGGAGTAATTATAAATGAAAAACTAGCAAAAATTTTAGATGCATCTGTAGGTGATAATATAATTGTAACAGATTCAAAAAATAATGATTATGAAGTTAAGGTAGATAATATAGTAGAAAATTATGCTGGACATTATATGTATTTATCACCAGACTATTATAAAGAAGTATTTAATAGTGAGCTAATATATAATGCGCAATTATTAAATTTAAATTCAGAAAGAGAAGATGATGATAAAGTATCTACTACTCTTATGGATAATGATAAAGTAATAAATGTTACACTTGCCTCAAAGATGAAGAGTTTAAGTGAATCTGCTGATTTAGGATTAGTTATGATAGTAATAATAGTAGCTTCAGGAAGTTTAGCATTTGTTGTATTATATAACTTAATAAATATAAATGTATCTGAACGTATAAGAGAAATATCTACAATAAAGGTATTAGGTTTTTATGATAGTGAAGTAGCAATGTATATATTTAGAGAAAACATAATACTTACTATATTAGGAATACTTTTAGGTACATTCCTCGGTAAAATACTATATGTATTTTTAGTAAGTACGGCAGAAATGGATAATATGATGATGATACCAACTGTAAATATAAGTGGCTATATAATTGCTGGATTAATTACAATGTTTTTTGCAATATTAGTTATGATAATGATGCATATAAAACTAAAAAAAGTAAATATGGTAGATGCATTAAAATCTATAGAGTAAAGGTCAAAGTAAAGGAAGTCGCGTTTCGCGACTTCCTTTATTTATGAATAGGTTAACTTACTATAGATGGATTATGATGGAGATTTTTAATCCTTTAGAGTATATTATTTGTTGTACTATTATACAGAAATAAAAAATTAGAAGAATATATAAATGAATTAATATTTTAGTAACATAATTATATATTTGTAATACACTATATTAGAAAGCTTTTATATAATTTTGAGGTGATTCAAGATGTTAAATGATTATTGTTTTAATAATAAACTAGAATTCAAATCATTAATATTCAATGCTGGAACAATTAATGATGCTGAAGAAACTTCACCTGACACTGTACCTCTAGGAAGTGCTACTTCTAGTATTAGAATATTAGGATGGCTTCTTCCTCAAGGTGATACAAATGAGTATTCACTAACTTTTAGCGTTCCGAGGGATGCTATTAGGTCTTCAAGAGCTAGGGTGTTTGTTCATTTATTAACCGATAATTCAAATACTCCAATTGGAAATAGGTTTGCAATAAGGTTGTCATCATTATTTACTAGAGTTAATGGAGTAGTAAATATAGCAAATTTAAGGACTATGAATAGAGTTAATATTCCAATACAAAACTCACCAGGAAATTTTCAATATAATCATTATGTATTAGAATTTGAATTAAATGATATTATTAGAGCAGAAGATTTTGCTCTTTTAAGTGTTGCACGTATTCCAAACAATAATGACTTTGCTGGTGCATTACTTCTAACAAGTATAGAGTTTAGATATTTAAGCAATTAAGTTAAAAAGTAAATTAAAAGGTAAATTAAAAATAAGTGGGGCTATTGAAAAATAGCCCTTGTTATTATATCTTCAATAATTACATAAAAATATTGGTTATCCTGTACATTATTATTTCAAAATTTATAATAAACCAAATAATAATGTTTATTTATAATGAAAAAAATAAATATATAAGTGATTGCAGTATTGTATCGATAAAATTGATTTTAAGATTAGAAAGTGTAAAATTTATAGTAAGTTTTACCAGTAAAGGGGCGGTTGTTTTGAATAAACAAACAAGAATAAAAAAATTAAATCAAACAGCATTATTAGCAGCATTATGTTTTGTATCATTTACTTATTTACAAATTAAAATACCAATCCCGGGAGGAAATACAACTTCACTTCATATTGGGAATGCATTTTGTGTCTTAGCTGCATTATTACTTGGTGGATGGTATGGAGGACTAGCAGGAGCAATAGGGATGACTATTGCAGATTTGTTAGATCCTGTATATATAATGGTAGCACCAAAAACATTCATCTTAAAATTGTGTATTGGATTGATAACTGGATTAATTGCACATAGAATTGCAAAAATTAGTGAAAATAATGATAAAAAGTATATTTTTAAGTGGAGCATTATTGCATCTGTTGGTGGGTTGGTTTTTAATGTAGTAGCAGACCCTATAGTTGGATTTTTTTATAAACAATTTATATTGGGACAACCACAAGATGCAGCAGCTATTTTAGCTAAAATAAGTGCAGTTACTACATTGGTAAATGCGATAGTTTCTACAATAGTAGTAGTAATTATATATAATGTATTAAGACCTATATTAAATAAAGAAGGGTTATTAATGAAAATAGACTAAAGATAATATTATGTAGCTTTTCAATTAATTTTTAGTGATAATTATTTTAATTTTTTAATCTAATTTTAATCTTTCTTATATTTTAGATTAATCTTTCCAAAGTATTATATAACCATGATGAATGATTAATAAATACATGGAGGTAAATCAAATGGAAAGAAATGAAATGATTGAAATTATAATTGCAAAAGCTAAGATAACTCGTGAAGAGGCAATAGATGCTTTGGAAAAATGTAACTGGGATGTTGTAGATACTATTATATATCTAGAGAGAAATGGGAAAATAGAAAATAATGAAACTACTACAATAATTGAAGTTAAAGAAGAAGATCAAAAGCAAGAAAAAAATGAAAATAGTAAAAGGTATAAAGAAGGATATGGTGGAATTGGAGAAATCATAGGTAGAATATTTAAATTTATAGGTAAATTTATAAAAAAGGGGAATGAGAACTTTTTTGAAATAAAAAAAGATAATGAAAAGCCAATAAGAGTATCAATAACAGTATCAATACTTCTATTAGTATTTTTATTTGCACCAACTATAGTATTATTAGTAATTGGACTATTCTGTGGATATAAATATTCATTAGCTGGTGCTAATATTAATTATGATGGAGTAAATAGTGTTTTTGAAAAAGCATCAGAATCAGCAGATACTATTAAAAAGGACTTTAAAGAAGGCTATGAGAAATAATGAATGATAATTAGACTTAATGATATGTATTAACTTTCCGATTTTTATAATGACATCTTATAATTTCTGAATTGCCAATTAAATTATCATTAGCAATCAATATTTTTAGCACTAATACTATTTATATCATTGCCTAACATTGTTAGTGCAAGTACTACATCTAATTATTATAAGCCTATACCAACTATTTCAAAAACATATACAGAGGGTTTTCATAAATTTAATAATGCAACTGATGTTGATATAGGCGTAACACTACTTACTCAAGTTCCTACTAAAATTATGATTCTTGATGAAGATATGAATATTCAATTTATTAGCTCAATACCATATAACACTAGATTTTATCTCCGTAATATTGCACCAAAAAAAATAATAGCAATAATTGGTGATGGCGAAGTAGCACTATCATTTGAAAAAAGTAAATAGATTATACTATAAAATTATCTAAATACCGTATATTAAGAAATGAATATACGGTATTTTTTATTTCGAAATAATATCAAATTGGTTATGAGATTATTATTTGTAAAAGTATTGTGCAATTTATTAAAAAATTAATATACTTATCATAAGTAAAATAGTAAAATTTAAATAATATATGTTATTTTTATATGCCATAGATATGGAGGTTTATTTATGGATAAGCATAAGCTAGTAGAGAAATTAAGAAAAAAAACAAATATAAGTTATGAGGAAGCTAAAAAAGTTTTAGAAAATAGCAATTGGGATATATTAGATGCTTTATTGTACTTAGAGGAAAGTGGAAAAGTTGAAAAGCCTTCTGTTAGCATTTTTTATACTAATGAAACAAGATATACTGGAGAAATACAAGTTATTAGAAATAATGAAGAATATAAGTATAAAACTAACAGCAGTTTTCAAGGAATATTTGAAGCTATATGTAAGTTTATAGATACATGTAATAATATTTTCCTAGAGATAAAAAAGGCAAAGAAGATATTTTTAAAGATTCCACTTACAGTAGTGATTTTACTTTCGTTTTTTATGTTTTGGATTATTATTCCTTTAATTATTGTTGGACTATTTTTTGATATAGAATTTTATGTTTATGCAAATAGTATCAATACAGATAAAGTTAATAAGATACTAAATGAGATTTCAAAATATGTAAAAGATATAAAAGAGAAGTTTAAAAAGGGTGTTAAGAATGACTAAGATTTTAATAGTTGAAGATGAAGAAAAGCTAGCAAGGTTTATTGAACTTGAGTTAAAACATGAAGGATATGAAGTAGTAAAAGCTAATAATGGAAGAACAGGTCTTGAAATTGCAGAAAAAGGTGAGATGGATTTAATCCTACTTGATATAATGCTTCCAGAAATCAATGGTCTTGAAGTATTAAGAAGGCTTAGAAGAATTTCAGATATTCCAGTTATAATGCTTACTGCAAGAGATGCGGTTATGGATAAAGTTTCAGGCCTTGATGCAGGTGCAGATGATTATATAACTAAGCCATTTGCAATTGAAGAATTGCTTGCAAGAATAAGAACAGCGCTTAAAAAGAGAATAGTTACAGTAAAAAAGGATGAAGACATATTAAGATGTGGGTTATTATCATTAGACAAAATGAAGTATAAGGTAATTTATGATAGTACAGAAATAGAGCTTACAAATAGAGAATTTACTTTGTTGCAAATATTAATGGAAAACAAGAATATAGTACTAACTAGAAATACACTTATGGAAAAGGTATGTGGATATGATTATATTGGAGAAACAAATGTTATAGATGTTTATATAAGATATTTAAGAACAAAAATAGATGATATGTTTAAAGTAAAAATAATAACTACAGTTCGTGGTGTGGGGTACGTAATTAAGGATGAGTAAAAAGATTAAAAACAAAAATGTTACATCTATTGCAATAAAGTTAAATTCCATTTTTATAAGAGATTTATTTTTTAAGTTTATTTTAATTGATATATTTATAATTATTATATTTATTGGTATTTGGTGTGTTGAAAGTGAATTAAGTTTTTATGGTGAATTTATAAAAAATGCTCAAAGGTCTTTTAACTTTTATCCTATAGAAACAGCAACTTATAAAGTTGTCTTTGATGATGGAAAGGTCATGATTAAAGAAGCTAGTACTTTTTTAAATCTTGTTATAAGAGCTATTAGTGTTATTGGAATCATAGAATTTATTATGCTATTAAATGAAATAATATTTGGTACTTCAAAAAATAGAAAAGTTTTAAAACCACTTAATGAAATAGCAGAAACTGCAAGTAGACTTAGTGATATGGCTTTTGATGAAGAAAAATTTCATAGTCTTGAAGATGCTATATCTAAGATTAGTCCAATTGCATCTGATGAAAGAATTCATATTGGAGATAGTGAACTTCAGGGGTTAGAGGAAGCAATTAATAACTTATTAGATAGAATGAGAGAATCTTATAGACAACAAGCAAGGTTTGTTTCAGATGCTTCACATGAGCTTAGAACTCCTATTTCTGTAATTCAAGGATATGCAAATATGCTAGATCGTTGGGGAAAAGATGATGAAGAAGTATTAGAAGAATCTATTGTAGCTATAAAAAGTGAATCAGAAAATATGAAAAACTTAGTAGAGCAGTTGTTATTTCTAGCTAGAGGTATTAATGGTAAAACTCAACTTAAACTTAGAGGATTTTCACTTAATGATATGATGAAAGAAGTATTAGAAGAATCTCAAATGATAGATAAATATCACACATACACATATATAGATTCAGAAGATATAAAAGTTTATGGTGATATATCCTTACTTAAACAAACAGCTAGAATATTAATAGAAAATGCAGCAAAATACACGGATAAACGTGAAGAGATAATATTAAAATGTGGCAAAAATGATAATAATGAACCTTATTTTTCAATTCAAGATAATGGAATAGGAATGGATGAAAATGACGTAGTTCATATATTTGAACGCTTTTTTAGAGCAGATACTGCAAGGGTTAGAAAAAATGGTGGCACAGGGCTTGGACTCTCTATTGCTAAATGGATTATTGATAGTCACAATGGATATTTTAGCGTCTTGAGTAGGAAAGAAATAGGTACGAGAATAACTGTTTTTCTTCCAGAAAGATAAGAAATGTACTTAAATAGTAAACTATGTACAATATTGATAGATGTAAATTTGAAAAAGTACAATATTAAATGTAAGCTCTACGACAAATGTTGTAGAGCTATAATTTTCATTGAGATAAAAATGTAACTAATTAACTTTTAATGCTTGAAATAGTCTAGCAAAAAATCCTTTATTTGCATCTTCCTCCATTTCAACTTCACATTTAGTATAATAAGCATCTTCCATAACTCTTTTAAAGGATTTAACTTCATTTATTAAACGGTCATTATTATTTGAAGATAGCTTAGTAAAATCATCAAAATTATTTTTGAAATCAATTATTAACTCTTCATTTTTATTATCAATTTTAGTTGATATAAACTCTTTAGCATCATTAATTATATTATTATGTATATCATTATTAACTTCATTGATTTTATCTAATTTAACAGTTAGGTATTCTGTAATTTCCTTAGATAAATCATTTTTAAGTTCATTAAGTTTTTTATTTTGAGATTCAATAATCATTGAACTAATGTTATTAAGATATAGGGAGTTTACATTTTGTAAATCGTTAATTAATTGGTCTTTAAAAATATTTAGTTGAATTTGTTGATTTTCTTTAATTAAATCAATTAATTCTTCAACAGATAATAAGTTTCCTTCACTATATTGAAGCTCACTATCATTTAAAGGTAATTTGTTATAATATTCATATATTTCTTTTATTGACATGCCTCTATTTTTTAGTTTTATTAAAAGTTCTAGTTTATCTATATCATTATCTTTATAGCGTAATTCTTTATCTAGTATTTCGATTTTTAGTATATCGTCAAATATGTTAGTGTAGTATTTTATATTATCTATACTTTCATTTAATAAGTCAGATACTTGATCTATAGAATAATATAATATTTCTCCTCTTTTTTTATTTAGGATTTTAGAATTGATTTTTTGATTACTTATGTATTTTTCTTTATTATCCATAATAATTTATTCACCCCATTATATTTTCGAACGAACAATAGGATAGCTTAAGTAATAATTATAATTTGATTAAAAAATAAATATAAGGTTATTTTACTTTTTACCGATAATAAATCTATATAGTATGATAGAGGAGAGTTATTATGGAAAAAGACAAAATGTTATTAGTTTCATTAGGGCAAGGTGCTGGAAATATAGTAGATGGACTATTAAGTAAAAATCCAAGATATAATGGATTATTTATAAATAGCAGCTTATTTGATATTAAGCCATTAAGAAATGCAGATATAACAAAAAATGTATATGTTTATCCTGGAGAAGATGGTTCAGGAAGAGATAGAAATAAATCTAAGGAAATGATTAAAGACAACGTCAATTCATTAGCAGCGTTATTAAGTAAATATCCGTTAACAGAAGCCATAGTAGTATTTACAACTATGGCGGGAGGGACAGGCTCTGGTGCAATAAAAACATTCATACAAATAGCGAAAAAAGTACTAAAAAATGCAAAGATTAATGTAGTAGCTATTTTACCTAGCTTAAAGGAAGATGAGCTAGCATTTAAAAATACTATAGAATGTTGGAATGACATAAATAGTGTAATGAATTTAATAAATGACGTTAAATTTGTAGATAATAATAGAAGGAATACATATAAAGAAATAAATAATGAAGTAATTGAAAGTTTAGATCTAGCCTATAATATAATAGGTATTCATGCTGATGGTTGCATTGATAATAAAGATTCTCTAAGAATAAATACTGCAGAGGGATCAGGGCTTATTTTAAAGTTATATGATGGATTAAAGGATGTTAAAACAGCTGTTGATTTAGCTATAAAAAATAGTGTGTTTGTTCAACCAGATATATATGATTGTGATTACTTGGGAATTAATTTAAAAATTGATGGATACGATCCATATGAATTATCTAAGCTATTTGAAGTTTATAGAAGTACATATATAACATATAATGATAAAAATAATATAGTAGTTCTTGGAGGATGCGAAACTCCTACCGAATCAATAAATTTAATAAAGATGGCATTAGATGATAAAAATAAGAGAAAATCAGCACGAAATAGAAAAAGAAGCGTTATTATTGATGTTAATACAGATGATGAAGACAATATTAACATTGAGGAAATGGTTGTAGCTACTAAAAGTGATTTAAATAGTTTATTGGATGAAAACTATAATTTTTAGTTATATAATACATAAAAATACATATAAATAATGTAGTTTCCTTGTTATAAGGAAATTTATAAAAAAGTGACAGCAAATCTACTATAATCTTAGATTTGTTGTCACTTTTAATATTATCATAAAAATTTAAAAGAATTAAATCAAAAGTTTTTAATTTTTATCTTGTAAATTATATACTATGGTATAGAATTTACTTTACTTGATTATTTCCCTTATCCTTGTTATTGTTGTCTCTATTTTTCCCAAAGTTACTTTTATTATTCTTATTTTTGTTATATTGAGAACTACCCATATATATCACCACCTTACTTTAATATTTATTATTTGCGAAAAAGTTTTTGATATTCTATAAAAGCAAGTGTAAATTAAAGCAAATTAGTAATATATAGCTTATTTGTTTGTAGTAGCAATGCAAGGTAGTTTAGAGAAAAATTTTTGTATAATTATTTATTAATTTTTGTATAATTAATTAAAAATAATGCTATGAATATATACTTTGATGTTAAGATTGGTTGATAGAAATTAAGGGTAAAGTTAAATATAATAAGTATGAAAGGTATGATAAATATGATTTGCGAAAATTTAAAAAGATTAAGAAAAATATATCAATATACTCAAGAGCAATTAGCAGAAAAGATAAATGTTTCAAGGCAATCTATTGCAAAATGGGAAAGTGGTGAATCTGCACCTGACATAGCTAGTTGTATTGAACTTGCAAAATTATATAATGTAACAATAGATAATTTAGTTAGCCATTCAGAAGAAGAGACAGGCATTGTAATACCACCAAAAGGAAAATACTTTTTTGGAGCTGTTACAGTTGGTGAACGTGGACAAATTGTTATTCCTAAAGATGCAAGAGAAGTTTTTAATATTAATTCAGGAGATAAGTTATTAATATTAGGAGATGAAGATAGAGGTCTTGCTATTGTACATCAGAGAGACTTAATAAACTTCATAGGGGAAATAGGAATTCCAAGAAAAAATGATGATTAATAGTAAAATAAATTGATAAGGGATGGGTTAATATGAGTAAGATAATATTTTTTTGTATTCCTGCAAGTGGACATACAAATCCTACAATTGAAGTAGTAAGAGAATTAGTAAGTAGAGGCAATGAAGTATGGTATTATTCATTTAATGAATTTAAAGATAAAATTCAAGATGCAGGTGCAAATTTTATAAGTTGTGATGATTATCTTCCAGAATTAAGACCAGAAGATGAGAAAAAAATAGGTAAGGATTTCCCTGCTTTAATAGAAATGGTAGTGGATACGACTATATCTCTAGATAAAAAAGTATCTGCTGAATTAGAAAGTATTAAGCCTGACTGTATTGTATCAGATTCTTTATGCTTTTGGGGGAAATTATTTGCTAAAAAATTGAACATTCCTTATATATGCTCAACAACAACTTTTGCATTTAATAAATATACAGCAAAAATGATGAAGCAAGGGCCTAATGAAATTATACGTATGATTTTGGGCATGGGAAGAATTAATAAAAAATTAGAACTATTAAGAAGTCATGGATATTATGTTAAGGACTTTGTTTCTATGATTCAAAATGATAATGAAACAAATACTATTGTATATACTTCAAAAGAATTTCAACCAATGGTAGATACATTTTCTTCTAAGTATTATTTTGTTGGGCCATCAGTTGCAAATCTTGAAGTTAAACAAGGAGAAAGAATACGCAAAAAAATATACATTTCACTTGGAACTGTAAATAATAAAAATATTAAATTTTATCAAAATTGTATTAAGGCATTTAAAGATTGTGATATAGATGTTGTTATGTCTATTGGAAAGGGTACTTCAATTTCAGAATTAGGTACTATACCAGATAATTTTGAAGTTAGAAATAGTGTAGAACAAATTAAAGTACTTCAGGATATAGAGGTATTTATTACTCATTGTGGAATGAACAGTGTTAATGAAAGTTTATATTATGGAGTTCCTATGGTTATGTATCCTAGGCAATCAGAACAAGGAATGGTATGCAGAAGAGTTGCTGATTTAGATGCTGGAATAGTTTTAAAGCGTAATAGTCCTAAATGTATTAAGGAAGCAGTGTTAGAGGTTTTTAGTAACCATAAATATAAAGAAAATGCAGAAAAATTAGGGAAGAGTTTTAGCAGTGCAGGAGGATATAAAAAAGCCGCAGAAGCTATATTAAAAATTATAGAGAATTAATAGTTAATAGAATATGGAGATATCTCAAAAAAATAGTTTTGAGATATCTCCTAAATTTATAACCAAGCGCTGCTATTAAAGAAATCTTTAATATTTTTATATTACTTTAATAGATATATTTTTCAAGGTATCTAAAAAATATATATTCTGAAATTATTAAAGCTTGAGTACGAGAAACTATATTATAATTCTCGTGAACAAAAGATGTTGAAGTAACATAAAGAGATTTATCAGCAAGTTTTGATTGAGAATTATTGCTTAAATCGGTAAGCGATATTATTTTAGCACCTCTAGTTTTGGCTATATTTAATGCCTTTAATACTTGTATAGTTTCTCCTGACATAGAGACTGCAAATATAAGATCATTAGATGTTAAAGATGCAGCAGCTATGTACATCATACTACTATCATCATAGTTAAATGCTGTTTTTCCTATGGTTCTAAATTTTTTTGCCACCTCAGAGCAAACTATTCTAGATGAGCCTTCTCCAAAAAATTCTATTCTATTTGCATTATGTAAAAGATATAAGATTTCTTCTAAAATATCTTCATTAATAAGTTCAATAGATTTATTTATATCTTTAAAAAGGTTAGGTGAATTTTCATTAAAGTGATTGTTAAAAGTTTCTTCGGTGTTTTTTATATTTAATACAAAAGATGCTTTAAATTCTGCAAAACCTGAAAAACCTAATTTTTTGCAGAAGCGAACTATAGAAGCTGGAGATGTATAGGTATTTTCAGCTAAATCATTAATTTTAATTGATTTAATATCATTAGCATTTTTCATGCAAAAATTTAAAATGTCTAATTCATTTTTATTTAGTTTATCCGTATTTGTACTTATCATTTTGTAGAAATCCATTGTTTGTCCCCTTTTAAGTTAGTGATAGTCTTATAGTGAAAATTATTTCATCAAATGAAAATTTTTTAACTTTTGAATAAAATTGATAAAGGCTTCAAGAGCCTTTAAAAACATTTTCATACCTAATATAATTATACCTGTAGCCGGTACTACAAACAATAATTTAATCTAAGGAGTTGGTAGAGATGAAGAAATTTAATGTGACACTAGTTGGTGGAGGAAGTACTTGGACACCGGGTTTATTACAAACACTATGCAAATTAAAGGAAAGATTTCCGTTAAATAAATTAGTTTTATTTGATATAAATGAAGAAAGACAAGCAGTTATAGGAGAATTTGCTAAAGTATTATTTAAAGAAGAGTATCCTGAATTAGATTTTAAATATACAACTAAGGTTGAAGAAGCATACAATGAGGTTGATTTTGTATTTATGCAAATGAGAACTGGTGGATATGAAATGAGAGAAAAGGATGAAAAGATACCACTAAGCATGGGACTAATTGGACAAGAAACTTGTGGTGCAGGTGGATTTGCTTACGGGTTAAGATCAATTAGAGATATGATTAATACAGTTAACGATATCAGATCTTATTCAAAAGATGCATGGATATTAAATTATACTAATCCAGCAGCAATAGTAGCTGAAGCAATTAGAAGAGAATTTCCAGAAGATAAGAGAATACTTAATATCTGTGATCAACCTGTAAACCTTTTAAGATCTTATGGAAGAATATTAGGTAGAGACTCAAAGGATTTTGAACCAGTTTATTTTGGATTGAATCACTTTGGATGGTTTACTAACCTTTATGATTCAGAAGGTAATGACTTAGTACCAGAATTGAAGAGTTTGATAAAAGAAAGAGGGTTCTTACCAGTTGATGCCGAACAAAGAGACCAATCTTGGTTAGATACCTATGGCATGGTTAAGAACATGTGTGAAGATTTTAGCGATTATCTTCCAAATACTTATCTTCAATATTACTTATATCCAGATTACAAGGTAAAAAAATTAAATCCAGAATATACAAGAGCAAATGAAGTTATGGATGGTAGAGAAAAAAGAGTATTTGAAGAATGCCAAAAAGTAATTGAGCATGGAACTATGGAAGGATGCGAGATGGTCCATAATGATGCACATAGTGAATTTATGATTCAAGTTGCAGAATCTATAGCATATAATCAAGGAAAAATCTTTATTGTAATAGTAGAGAATAATGGAGCAATATCAAATATTCAAGATGATGCAATGGTAGAAGTCGCTGCAGTATTAACAGCTAATGGACCAAGACCACTTAGAGTAGGTAAGATAGGAACTTTCTATAAAGGTTTAATGGAAGCACAACTAGCTTATGAAAAATTAGCTGTAGATGCTTATTTTGAAGGATCTTATGCAAAGGCACTTCAAGCATTAACTTTAAATAGAACAATTGTAGACGCATATAAAGCAAGAAAAGTTTTAGACAAATTGATTGAAGCAAATAGGGAATACTGGCCAGAATTTAAGTAATGATTAAATAAATTAAAAATATTAAAAGAGGATATAAGTTAATAGATTAACTAAATAATACAATGGCAAAGTTGACCTGATTGAGGTATATGTGGAATAGAAAGAAAAATAACAATATCTTAGTCAGGTCATATAAATATTATAAAGAGGGAGAGATATAATTTATGAAAGATTCGAAGTATTTTGCAGCTTTTCAACAATTAGGAAAGGTTCTTATGACACCAGTTATGTTATTACCAATAGCAGGTATTTTACTTGGGATTGGAGCAGCATTTACAAGTACAAATTTAGTAAGTACATTTCCAGTTCTTGCAAACGATTACTTAAAGCTAATCTTTAATTTGTGTAAATCAGCAGGAAATTCAGTGTTTAACTTCTTACCAATAATATTTGCTGTTTCTATAGCAATTGGATATGCAAAAAAAGAAAAGGGGATAGCGGCATTAGCTTCAGTGATAGCGTTTGTAACTATGCATAATGTTATGAGTACATTATTAATACATTTAGGAAAGCTTGATCCAAGTAACTTAGCTACAGGTCAATCATTAGTTTTAGGAATACCTTCATTGGATGTCGGAGTATTTGGTGGAATTATAGTAGGTTTTATGGTAGCTTTTCTACATAATAAATTTTATAATATTGCATTACCACCAGTATTAGGAATTTTTAGTGGAACAAAATTTGTACCAATGATTTCAATATTATGTTCAGTAATTTTAGGTTTTATAATGGCGGGAATTTGGCCAGCAATTCAAGGGGGATTAACTTCATTAAGCAATTTAATTAATTCTACAGGTGCATTTGGAACGGTTATTTACGGTTTATCAGAACGTGCACTTTTACCTTTTGGATTACACCACTTTGTTTATTTACCATTTTTCTTTACTAATTTAGGTGGATCAGCAATAATTGATGGAAATATAGTAGAGGGGGCAGTTAACATATACCAAGCTCAATTGGCTTCTCCTTCAGCCATGTTTGATATTGATGTAACAAGATTTATAATGAATGGTAAAATAATTGTGGCTGCATTTGGTTTAACAGGTGGGGCTTTGGCAATGTATAAAACTGCAAAGTCAGAAAAGAAAAATATAGTTAGGGGATTAATAATTGCTGCAGCAATACCAGCGTTCTTTACAGGCATTACAGAGCCAATTGAATATTCATTCTTATTTGTAGCACCAATGTTATTTGTTGTTCATTCACTTTATTCAGGACTTGCATATTTCTTAACTTATATCTTACAAGTAAACGTTCCAGGAACATCAGCATTTGGGGGACCGTTCTTAAGTACGATATTTAATGGTATAATGCAAGCTGATAAAGGGTCAAACTGGATTTGGATACCTATTTTGGGTGTTATTTTCTTCTTTCTATACTACTTTACATTTAAATTTATGATATTAAAGTTTAATTATAAAACTCCAGGAAGAGAAGATGATGTAATAAATGAGACATCAGAAAATAATAATTTATCTAAAGCAGATATACTATATGATATTATAGAGGGACTAGGTGGACAAGATAATATACTGCACGTGGATGCATGCTTCACAAGATTAAGAGTAAAGGTTAAAAATAAAGAAATTGTAGGTGATGCAAATCTTTGGAAAAAGCTTGGAGCTAATGGGGTTGTTCAAGTAAGTGATGGTGTACAAGTTATCTATGGTTCTAAAGCGGATGTATACAAAACTCAAATCAGAGAAGTATTAGGGGTTGAATAAATAGATTAAAAGTTAATTAGTAAATACCTTATTATAAATTTTACAATAAAAAATCGTCTTTTAACGAAGAAATTATATAGATAAAAAATCTCTCAATTTTAAATTGAGGGATTTTTTATATTAAGTAATAAATTTTGAATCAGATTTAAATTTCAGTGATCTTTTTATTTTTTAGAAAGCCATGAGCAACAAAAAATTTCATAATGTGAAATTTTTTAATTTTTGTTTATGTAAAGTGATATAGTATAAACATCAAGAGAAAACATTTACAAAACATTTACAAAAAGATTTACAAAAAGGGAGATGATTGCAATGAAAAAAAATGCAGTAGTTATTGTTGGTGCAGGAAGCACGCACACACCAGGTATAATACAAAGTTTATTACAAAAAAAGGATGATTTTCCTTTAAGAAAATTAGCACTATTTGATATTGATGAGAAAAGATTAAATTTAGTATATGATATTATGAAACAATTTATTGGAGAAACTTATCCAGATCTTGAAGTAATTGTAACAACAGACGAAGAAAGAGCTTATACAGATGTAGATTTTGTTTTTGCTCAAATTAGACAAGGTGGATTAAAATTAAGAAGTTCAGATGAAAAGATTCCATTAAAATATGGAGTAGTGGGACAAGAAACTTGTGGACCAGGAGGATCAATTTCTTATGGTATTCGTTCAATTCCAGCTATAATTCATATGATAAAGACGGCAAAGAAATATTCTCCTAATTGTTGGGTACTAAATTACTCTAATCCAGCAGCAGTTGTTGCAGAAGCTACAAGAAGAGAATTTAATAATGAGAGAGTACTAAATATATGTGATATGCCAACAGCTATTCTTTTATCTTATTCTAAAATGTTAGGTTTAGAAAGCTGGCAATCTTTAGATCCATGTTATTTTGGACTAAATCATTTTGGATGGTTCACAGCTTTATTTGATAAAGATGGAAATGATCGTTTACCAGAATTAAGAGAAATGATATTAACTTCTGGAATGACAGCTTCAAGTGATAAACATCATAAAGATCCAGATTGGCAAAAGACATGGAAGCAATATGCTAAGATAGTGAAAGATTATCCAGATTATTTACCAAATAGTTATCTTCAATACTATTTATATTCATCAGATATGGTATCTAAAATGAATATAAATCGTACAAGAGCAGATATGGTTATAGAAGGCCGTGAAACAGAAATGTTTGAAGAACACAAAAAATACTTAGAATCACCAGAAACTTATAAGAGCCCATTACAAGAATTTACAGTATTCGGAGATTTTATAGTTGATGCAGCAGCATCTATTGCATACAATAAAGGAGAACGTTTCCTAGTAATCGTGGAGAATAATGGGGCTATTCCTAATATTCCAGCTGATGCTATGGTAGAAGTACCAGCATATATACGTTCATGGGGACCAGAGCCTGTATCAATATCTGCAATACCAACTTTCTATAAAGGAATGATAGAAAATCAAGTAGCTTCAGAAAAATTAGCTGTTGATGCATATTTTGAAAATTCTTATGAAAAAGCATTACAAGCTATAGCAATAAATAAAACTGTACCATCTACAACAGTTGCAAGACAAATATTAGATGATCTAATTGAAGCAAATGGTGAGTACTGGCCAGAGTTAAAATAGTATTGACTTCAGATAAAGGGGAGATTTTTATGGATAAGCAAAAATTATTTAGCTCATTTCAAAAGCTAGGTAAAGTTTTAATGGCACCAGTTTTATTACTTCCTATTTCAGGAATACTTGTTGGAGTAGGAAGTGCATTCACTAATGCGAGCTTAGTTAAAGTAGCTCCGTTTTTAGGAAATGACTTTTTCTCTTTACTTTTTCAACTTATGAAAGATGCGGGGAACGTTGTAAATAATAATATTTCAATAATATTTGCAATATGTATCGCTTATGGATATGCTAAGTCAGAGAAAGCTACAGCAGCATTATCAGGTTTCTTAGGATATATGACAATGAATACTGTTATGGGGAGCTTCTTAATTGCTAGGGGAATTATAGATACAAGCAACTTACTAACAGGTCAAAAGGCAATTTTAGGTGTAGTAACACTAGATACAGGAGTATTTGGTGGAATAATAATTGGTCTTATAGTAAGTTATCTTCATAATAAATATTATAAGATTCAATTACCACCAGTATTAGGTATATTTAATGGAACTCGTTTTATACCAGCAATTACTATTATCGTAGCAAGTTTTGTAGGAATAGCTTTATCATTTGTTTTTCCACCAATACAAAATGCTTTACAGCTTTCTTCTGAATTCATTAACGCAACAGGCGTATTTGGAGCCTTTGTATATGGATTTGCTGAACGTATATTGCTACCTTTTGGGTTACATCATTTTATATATCTACCATTCTTCTTTACATCACTTGGTGGAGTAATGGAGATTGGCGGTCAAACAGTAGAAGGTGCAGTAAATATATATAATGCTATATTAAATACTCCAGGAGCGATGTTTGATATCAACATAAGCCGTTATGTAATGAATGGAAAAGTATTATTTGCAATGTTTGGTTTGGTTGGAGCAGCACTTGCTATATATAAAACAGCTCATAAACAAAATAGAAAAAAGGTAGCTTCCCTTATGATAGCTGCAGTAATACCTTGTGCATTAATGGGAATTACAGAACCATTAGAATATAGCTTCCTATTCGTAGCACCTATACTTTTTGGAGTGCACGCATTATTATCAGGTATAGCTTATATACTTACTTATATTGTTTCATTTAATATAGCTGGACCATCAGCATTTGGAGGACCATTACTATCATGGATATTCAATGGAATACTAAATGCAGATAAAGGATCAAATTGGTATTGGTTACTTATTCTTGGACCTATATACTTTGTTATATACTACTATGTATTTAAATTTGTAATAATTAAGTTTGATTTAAAAACTCCAGGTAGAGAAGTTCAAGAAAGTAAAGATGAAGTAGTAAGCGAAAGTTGTACAGGTGATTTAATTCCTAGAATAGTAGAAGCTGTTGGTGGCAAGGAAAACATTTTAAAAGTTGAAGCATGTTTTACAAGATTACGTTTATCCTTGAAAGATAAATCAATAATAAAACCAAATGAGTACTTTAAAAATGAATTATCTGCTAATGGAATCGTTAAGGTTGCAGATGGAGTACAAATAATTTATGGTAATAAGGCTTCTGTTTATAAGACTGAAATGAGAGAATTTTTAGGATTAGAATAATAATAATACAAAAAATATAGGTTAGTTTTCACTACCCTATATTTTTTGTATTATAAGCATGTATAATATAAATTGTATATATTAAATAAAGCGGAGGGAATCATGTACTCATTTTTTTCTAATTTGAAAAGATGTGTAGAAGAAATAACAGAATATTCTTCTACTGATAGTTATATAGCTCAATTTATTTTACATAATCATGACAAGATACCTAAAATGACTATATTTGACATTGCAAAAGAATGCAGCACGTCAGCAGCTACGGTAACTAGATTTTGCAAGCGCGTCAACAATTCAAGTTTTAAGGAATTAAAAGAGGATGTTGTAGTCTATAACGAATTTTTAGAAGGTGAAATAAATCATAAGAGTATTGATAATAATGAAATAGATATGAATAGTAATGAGATTTTAGAAAACTATTTTGAATCAGTTTATAAATCATTTAATGAAACTAAAAAGTTAATTAATGAAAACAAATTGGTTAGAGCAGTTGAATGGATTTATGAAGCTAAATCTATTTATGTTTTTGGTAGCTCTTTTTCTAATATTGTTGCTAAAAATTTGAGTGAAAAATTTACTCGCTTAGATAAAACTACGTATTCTTTTCCTACATTAAAAAGCCAACTATTAGCTATAGAGAATATGAAAAATGATGATGTTGCAATAATAATATCATTTTCAGGTACAACAAGACATATAAAACAGATACATACAATGTTAAAAGAAAAGAATATAAGGGTAATTTGGATTACATCTCAAAGGGAAACCAATAACTCATTTAAGGAAATAAGATTATTAGTGAGTCCAATAAAAATGGATTATTTCCAAACTGCAATAATTCAAGATCATGCATTAAATAGTGTAGTTGATATTTTATATATCTATTATGCGCAATTGTATAATCAATAATTATAGCAAATTAAAGTAAAGAATAATTTGTGGTATATGGGAGCTGTCACACAATTTTTAATTTTATATGCTACATTAAATGGATTTATAAGACAGCTCCCTAGATTTATATATTTTAAGATATTATATTTATTACTACATGTCTATATTAATTCACACCATCTCTAGTGCAAGTATACTTAAAAGGGGGCTGAGTTTGAAGGTAAAATCCATTTCTAACTTGAGAAATCCAGTTTTGAAAAATTTCTAACCATGCGTTGCTATTGAAGAAGTCTTCTAAAGGTAAATTTGGATTCCATTCTAATAATAAGAAAGGTCCTATTCCAAAGGACCAAATTCCAGTTTGTTCAACAGTTGATTCTCTAATTAAAAGCATAGGAAGGCCGAATTGAAAAGCCATAGCAGGTTCAATTTGTGCAAAAGGGCTACCTTCCCAAGTTGTAAAATTTAGCTCTTCACCTAAATTGTTTTCTAGAGCTCTAACTTCTCTTTGAGCAAGGTTAAGAGCTATAAAACCATAACTTGATAATATCATTCTTCTTATATTAGTTAGAGGTGGTTCAGGGTATTGTTCAGTAACTGGCAAAGTTCTTGGAAATAACAAAGCTTTTTTTATTTCTATAATAATTCTGCTTACAAAGTCTTGCTGAGTTGAGTTTAACCTACTTGGATGGCTAAGAAACACTGGGATTCTATATAGAAGCCTTGAACATTCTTGTATTATATTAGTGCTCATTGGCGTAAAAGTATTTTCGGAATTTAGTTTACTTAACATATCTAGTTCATCTCCATAATAATTATTATTTTATCTTTTGATATATACTACAGTATATAAAATGTGCAAGTGAAATGTTAATTAAAATAGATACTTTTCTAAAGTAATAAAAAATAAACAATTATTCAGATTTATATATAATAAATAAGGAACATATATACTTTCAATAAATAAAGATATACAATTAATATATATTTTACAAGTTATATTGACGTTTTCAAGGAGGTTTAATATGGATTATATAATTACTGAAGAAATGATAAAGAATTCATTAGTTAGTAAAGGTGATACATTAAGACTTGCTAAAGTTTTAATGAAAGCAGGAAGTGGACAGGATATAACAGTAGCTTTTTTAGGTGGGTCTATAACGCAAGGCTGTAATGCAACGAAGCAAGAAGATTGTTATGCAAGCAGGACATATTTATGGTTTAAAGATACATTTAGTAATATAAATATCAATTTTATAAATGCAGGGGTTGGAGCAACAGGATCAATTATAGGAGTTCATAGAGTCCAAAAGCAGGTATTGGATAAGAATCCAGATATAATATTTATTGATTTTGCTGTAAACGATAAAAGTACTAATTATGATAAAGTAGCTTATGAAAGTTTAATAAGAAGAATATTATCAGTAGAAAATCCTCCAGCTATAGTGGAAGTGTTTATGAGTAATTTTGATGGAAGCAATGTACAAGCACAACAAATAGAAATTGGGGGAAAATATAATATTCCAATGATAAGTTTTAGAGATACCGTACACTCAGAAATAGAAAAAGGAAATTTAAAATGGCAAGATGTAGCTAGTGATGAAGTTCATCCAAATGATTATGGTCATTTCATAATATCAGAGTTACTAATTGATTTTATGAAAACCATATTAGCTGATATTAATAAAGAAGATAATACTGAAGTGATAGTAAAAGAAGTTGAGTCTGTAAATCCAGTCTTTGGAGAAAGATATAAGAATGGAATTATAAAAAATAATAAAACCATAGATGTTAATAAAATAAAAGGTTTTATTGAAGATTCTGAAGGCTTCCAGGTTTTTCAGCATGGATGGAAATGTAGTTTAAAAAAAGGAAATACAGCTTTTTTAGAAGTTGATATTGAATGTAAAGATTTATTTTTATTATATAAAAAATCAGTTAAAGATTCAGCAGGCAAAATAGAAGTAATAGTAGATGGAAATAATCCAATTATAATTGATACTTATTTTGAAGATGGATGGGGAGATTATTCAGCAACAGAGTTATTAGTTGAATTTGAAAATATATCTAATCATAACATTAAAATAAATGTACTTAATGAAGAAAAGGAGACAGAAACATATATAATGGGATTTTTAGTATCTTAGGAGGTGAGAGTTTATGTACTTAGAAGAACTTAATAAAGAAGATTTTGAATTTATAGAAGCCGATAATTCTCATTATAAATATATGGGAAGAATTGATTTTGAAAATTCTAAGGCTCCAACAATTATTTATGCTGGTAGTATGATAAAAATTAAATTTAGTGGGACAAGTTTGAAAATTGCTTTAAAGAATTATCATAGCCATTATGAAAATGCTATTGGATTTATTATTGATGATGAAATAGAAGGTAAGGTAGTAATAAAAGAACATTATAAAGATATAGTAATAGATATTGCAGAAGGTTTAGAAGATAAATTGCATGATTTAGTTTTATATAAAAGGTCTGATGCAGCACATTATTTTGACTTTTACGGAATTATAATAGATAAAAATTCTTATACTGAAGCAGCAAAGAAAAACTATAATAGAAGAATTGAGTGTTTTGGTGATTCAGTTTCAGCAGGAGAAGTATGTGAAGCTATTGATTACGTTGGTAAAGTAGATCCGGAAGGTCATGAGGGAATTTATTCTAACGCATGGTATTCATATTCAATGATAACAGCAAGAAACTTGGGAGCAGAAATTAATAATAATGCTCAAGGTGGAATTGCAGTTATGGATGGAACAGGGTATTTTAACCCATCAAGAGGATATTTAGGGGCTGAATCTACTTATGATAAGCTTAGATACAGTTCAGAGCTTGGTGAATGTAATGAGTGGGATTTTTCAAAATATACACCACATGTAGTAATTATGGCGCTAGGGCAAAATGATGCTCATCCTGAAAATTATATAGATGCTGATAAAGAAAAAAGAGAAGTGTGGAAATCTAAATATGCTGAAATAATAACAGATTTAAGAAGCAAATATCCAAAGGCTCTGTTTATAGTTATAACAACTATTTTATGCCATAGTAATGGCTGGGATGATGCTCTTGATGAAATGGTTGATAAGTTAAATGATGAAAAGATAGTTAGATATAAGTTTAAAAGAAATGGATGTGGAACTCCGGGGCACATAAGAATTCCAGAAGCAGAAGAAATGGCAACTGAATTAACTAACTATATAGAATCTTTTGGAGAGGATATATGGAAGTAAGTTTGTTGTTTTAAAATATAACATTATTACAGAAATATAAACAATAATAAAGTATAAATAACATAAATATAGAAATTAAAGCCAATAGATAGTAAATTTAATTTGTAATTGTTAACAAGTTTATTTAGCTTGTAGAGTTATTAATTTATGATTAGTAATAAATATTTAATTTAAAAATGGCAAGATTGGGAGGATCTTTATGGAGAATGTAAAGATATTTGGAGAAAAATTAAGTAATATACCTTGGCAAGAAAAGCCAGAAGGTTTTGATGGAGTAGTATGGAGACACGATGGTAATCCAATTATAAAATGGAATCCTACAAAAAAATCAGCAAGAATATTTAATAGTGCAGTATTACCATATGAAGATGGATTTATAGGAATATTTAGAGCGGACCATAAAAATGGTAAGCCACAATTACATGTTGGTAGAAGTAAAGATGGACTAGATTGGGATATTGAGGATGAAGAAATTCATTGGAAAGATGAAGAAGGTAATGACTATCAACCAAACTATTCTTATGATCCTAGATTAGTTAAAATTGAAGATACCTATTATATTGTTTGGTGTGCTGAATTTGGTGGAGCTGCACTTGGACTTGGAACAACTAATGATTTTAAGGAATTTGTTAGACTTGAAAATCCATTTATTCCTTTTAACAGAAATGGAGTTTTATTTCCAAGAAAGGTTAATGGAAAATACATGCTTTTAAGTAGACCAAGTGATAGTGGACATACTCCATTTGGAGATATATTTATAAGTGAAAGTCCAGACTTAGTTCACTGGGGAAGACATAGAAGAGTTATGAGTAAAGGTGGATCAGGCTGGTGGCAAGGAACTAAAATTGGAGGAGGAGCAACTCCAATAGAAACATCAGAAGGATGGTTAATGATTTACCATGGTGTATCTGGAACTTGTAATGGATTTGTTTATAGCATGGGAGCAGCTATTTTAGATAAAGAAAATCCTTCAAAAGTTTTATATAGAACAAGAGATTACTTATTAACTCCAGAAAAGGATTATGAAACAACAGGATTTGTTCCAAATGTAGCATTCCCTTGTGCAACATTACAAGATGCTGAAACTGGAAGAATAGCTATTTATTATGGAGCAGCAGATACTTATGGAGCAGTAGCATATACACAAGTTGATGAGTTAGTCCAATATATAAAAGAAAACTCAGAATTAGTATATGGGGATGACATAGAGTTTAGATAGGCATTATTAAGTGTAAAGAAATAAAAGAAGAGTTCTTGCTTGATTAGAAAACAAGTAAGAACTCTTTTGATTTATATTTTAATCATAATATAAATTATTGGGACTAATATTAATAATCCGCAAAGATTATATAAGGTAAAGCTTTTTAAGAATTTTCCACTACTTTCAGGATATTCTTTTATATAAAGTTTATATGAGATAACACTAGCTAATGAAGCTATAAGTGTACCAAGGCCTCCTATATTAACTCCAAGCAAAAGTTCTTTATAATATGGAGTAAATCCTGAAATAAGCATAGTTGCAGGTACATTACTTATACCTTGACTTACAATTATTGATGAAAAGTAAGTACTTTTACTAGAAGAAAGTATTGATTCCATAATATTTTTAATATAATCCATTGAAGATATATTGCCTATAAATATAAAGAAACAAATAAAAGTTAATAATAAAGAGTAGTCCACTAACTTAAATAGTTCTTTATTTAAAAACAATACTGTAATAATTGTTAAAATAAAAGTGAGTTTATAATCAATAACATGAAATACTGATAGTAGTATTATTAAAAGTAATATTAGGTATATTATAAATTCTTTTAGGTTAGAAATTTTTATAGTTTCTACTGTAAAAGAGTATGTATTATTATCACTTTTTAAAATTATTGCTATTAAAAATAAAATTGAAAGCATCACCAATGGAAGTGTTATTTTAAAGAACTCTACTGGATTAACTTCAAAAAATGAATAGATAAAAAGATTTTGAGGGTTACCCATAGGAGTTAGAGAACTTCCTAAATTAGCAGCAATTGTTTGAAATATTATTATTTTAAAAGGGTTTATTTTTATCTTTTTTCCAATTATTAATGTTAATGGTACAAATGTAATTAAAGCAACATCATTTGTAACAATCATAGAAGAAAAGAAAGTTAAAAATATTAAAGTAAAGCATATGGATCTATAGCTTGTACATTTGGACAATAAGGATGTAGCAAAGGAATCTAATACTTTTAATTCCTTAAAAGCAGCTACAATAAGCATTAAATTAAATAAAAGAACCAAAACATTAAAATCGATATATTCTAATTTAGGCATAGAAAAAAATGAAGATACAATTGCTAATGTTAATGCAATAATTAGCAAAATATCTTTTTTTATAAATGTAATAATTTTTTCAGTGAATTTAATTTTTTCTAGATTTAATATAGAATTCATTTAAAACCTCGCTGTAAATTTATTTATGCAAAATACTTAATAAATTTTACACTAATGAAGTTATTAAATTCAAGTGGTAAGAATAATATACATTTTATTAATATTAAGTAGATAAGAGGCTATAAGGCTGATATAATGTTTCTTGAAATCTTTATATAAAGAATATAGTAAGGAGTTATTCTATGAAATATTATTTAGCACCAATGGAAGGAATCACTGGATTCATATATAGAAATACATATAAAAAATTTTTTAATGATATTGATAAGTATTTTACGCCATTTATTGTTCCAACAAGTAGTAAAAGTTTTAAGACTAAGGAATTAAGAGATATTTTGCCTGAAAATAATAAGGGCATTTATATAGTTCCCCAAATACTTACTAATGATTCTGAAGGTTTTATTACTACTGCTAGAAAGTTACAACAATTAGGTTATAACGAGATTAACTTAAATTTAGGATGTCCTTCAGGAACAGTAGTTTCTAAAAATAGAGGATCTGGGTTTTTAGCTAAAAGAGATGAGCTAGATATGTTTTTAGATGAAATATATAAAATAGATGATATGAAAATTTCAATAAAAACTAGAATAGGAAAAGATAGACCAGAAGAATTTTATGAATTAATAAAAATTTATAATAAATATCCCTTAGAAGAATTAATTATTCATCCTAGAACTAGAGAAGATTTCTATGGAAATAAACCTAACTTAGAAGTGTTTAAAGATGCCCTAACATTAAGTAATAGTAAAGTATGTTATAATGGTGATATTTTTAAATTAGAGGATTATAATAAATTATCAACAGAGTTTCCTGAATTAAATACAATAATGTTAGGAAGAGGAATATTAGCAAATCCAGGGCTAATTAATGAAATTAAAAATAATATAAATTTAGATAAAAAAGTATTAAAAGAGTTCCATGATGAAATCTTCAATAATCATAGAGAAGTGTTTAAAGATGATAATATTGCACTTTATAGAATGAAAGAGCTATGGGGATACATGATTTACATATTTTCAGATAATAAGAAATACGCTAAAAAAATAAAAAAATCACAAAAGGTAGAAGATTATAATGAAGCAGTTTCAAGTTTATTCAATGAACAAGAAATCATAAAAGGAGCAGGACTGTTTAGTAATTAATATAAAGGCTATGATAAATAGTATATGTTCCATAAGCTAAATAGCTGTGCAAAGAAGTACTAGGCTTGGAAAAACTACTATGCCAAGAGTTTTGGTTAACTCGCTGTGCTCAAACAAACCAACAACACTAAGGCCTAGTAGTTCTTCCTTCACCAAGTACTTCTAATTGCTTGCTATATGCTTATTCCACATATGCTATTTATCTTCGCCATCTTATATTAAGTATCTAAATTAATAATGAAAAGAAGGAATTAAGGGGAAAAATCCTTATAGGATTTTTTGAGAAATTGATTTTAGAATAGTTAACCAAAGGTGAACTATCATTTTAACTCTTTCACTTTTCACTATTTAACTCTTAACTTTTGATCATCCTTTAGGTTTGAATATTATTGCAGCAAAGAAACCAAATATTATTGCAGCAGCAACACCTCCGCTTACTGTCTTTAGCATACCAGTAAATATTCCTACAAATCCTGTTTGTTGAGCTTCATTTATAGCTGCCGTTACAAGGGTATTTCCAAAGCTACTTATTGGAACAAATGCTCCTGCGCCAGCAAATTTAACTAGGGGATCATATAGACCAAACCCTCCTAAAATTGCACCAATTACTACTAATGTACAAGTAGTATGTGCAGGAGTAATTTTCAAAGTATCCATTATAAGTTGCCCAATAACACAAATTATACCACCTATTATAAATGCAAAAATAAATTTTTCCATAAGTTAAATCACACCTTCTTTTTTACATTTCTATAGAAACCGCATGGGCAACGCAAGGAATGCTTTCCTTTTGTTGAAAGGAGATAGGGGACATTAGAGCGCCTGTTGCCACAACTAATATCTTTTTTAACTCTCCTTTACGCATGCGATTAAGTAAATGTCCATAAGTTACAGTAGCAGAACAACCACAACCACTTCCACCAGCAAAACTAGGTTGATCTTTTGTATATATTAAAAGTCCGCAGTCTGTAAATATATCTATTGGCATGTATATATTGTGTTTTTCAAATAAAGCATTAGCAATTTCATGCCCAACTTTTCCTAGGTCACCAGTAGCAATAAGGTCATAATTTGAAGCATCAATGTTTAAATCTCTAAAATGAGCTTCTATAGTATCTACAGCAGCTGGAGCCATAGCAGCGCCAACGTTATAGGGATCTGAAATTCCCATGTCTACAACTCTTCCAATAGTAGCAGAAGTAACCTTTGGACCGTTGCCTTTTTGTGCAAGCACTGCTGCACCAGCACCAGTTACTGTCCATTGAGCAGTAGGTGGTCTTTGAACCCCATATTCTGTGGGATATCTAAATTGTTTTTCAGCAGCAGCATTATGACTACTTGCAGCTGTCACAACATATTTTGCAGATTTACTATCTATAAGCTGAGCTGCTAATGCTAAACCTTCCATGGAGCTTGAGCAAGCACCAAATATTCCTAGATAAGGAATTCCTAAAGTTCTTGCAGTAAAGCTACTAGAAATAATTTGATTCATTAAGTCTCCGCTAAAGAAGAAGTTAATATCTTCTTTTTGCAAGTTTGCTTTTTGTATTGCTCGTTGGCAGGCGTGTTCAAGAAGGGCTTTTTCTGCTTTTTCATAACTATCTTGACCAAGCCATAAATCTTCTGTAAGTATATCAAAATCATTAGCTAAAGCTCCATTAGCTTCGAATGGTCCGCCAATAGCTGCTGAAGATAATATTGTAGGTTTAGAATCAAAAATCCAAGATTGATGTCCTTTAAGCATTTACATCGCCCCCAACCATATTATTATCATTTTTATAGTTGCAACTATAAAAGCAGAGAAAACTCCATAAACAACTATTGCACCTGCAAGGCTAAACATATTTCCAGCTACTCCAAGTACAAAGCCTTCACTTTTATGTTCAATTGAAGCAGATGCAATTGAATTGGCAAATCCTGTTATTGGGACAGCAGTTCCGCATCCAGCCCATTGACTAAGGTGATCATAAATTCCAAGCCCAGTAAATAAAGCTGAAAGAAATATTAAGAGTATGTATGTTGGGGCCATTGATGTTTTTTCATCAAAATTAAAATAGTTCATAAATATCCATTGAAATCCTTGGCCGATTGTGCATATTGCTCCACCTACAAGGAATGCTCTAATACAATTTTTAAAAATAGGTCTTTTAGGTTCTATGCTTTTTACTAAAGCATCATATTGTTGCTGAGATGTAGTCATTTTTTTCTTTTTCATATTTGACATATATTTCACCTTCTAACGTAATAAATATGGTTCTAATTTTGCTAGAATTCGTTCTAAAGCTTTTGAGTCTTTTAAATACATATTTTTAGCATCTTTATTATCAGTATCTATAGAAAATGACATAAGATCTGATTGGCTCTTTTCTAAGCTAGCATATAACATTTCTTTAATTTCAGTTTTAGGAACTTGTATCATATCATCAAATAAGTCAATGTATAAATCTCCAGAAGAATCAACTTGCCCTAGAAAAACATTCTCAAGGGAAACACCTTTAACTTCTAGTTGAGTTGTAAGCCAACCTTGATTTAATCCAGCATTAGTAAGTCCTTCATTTAAGATATTTCCATCTAAAATAACTGTTTGTGGCTCTGCTTTAGGAGATACTTTTTTTCCTAAATCATATGAAGTAACAGGCTTTTTATCAGCTTTTAAACTAATATTTATATCTCCATTTGTTTCCATAACAGCAAACTCTACATCAGCTAAATTAAATGCTTTTTTAGAACGTAATTCTTGTAAAAATTCTTGACCTGTTATTCTTTCTTTAGATAAGTTATCTTCCATTATTTTTCCATTTTTTATTAATACTCTTTCTTTACCGTGAATTGAATTATAAATATATTTACTCTTCATTGAAGCATAATCTAAGGCAAGAGGCATTAGTGCCCAAACAGCTAAAGGTATTAATCCAAAATAAAAATTATCAATTAAATTTAAAGAAAGTAAAGAAATTATAATGGCTATTGAAGCATAAGAAATAAAATCAAAAGGGGTAGACCTAGCTAAGGTCTTCTTTTTTATGAATCTTGCTATTACTAAAGCTAAAAAAAATAGAACTATTGATTTAAATAATACTATTAACCAAGAATCCATAGTCCACCTCACTTAGTTACCTTTATATTGGGGTTCTTCAAACTCCATAAAGCCTATTCTTTTTTCTAGATCTTTTTTTATATTATCTATTTCTTTAGCTGCTTCTTTATAAGTGTTTCTAGATTTTTCATCACGTTCTTGTAATGAATACATTTCTAAAGTAGATTGAGCGCCTTTTAATGTGGCTAACGTTTGTTTTACTTTTGAAATAGCAGTCATATAAAAGCCTCCTTTATATATAAATCTTTCTCACTTACTTTAACCAGTAATATTAGTTTTAATTCATTTCTTATATAAATATTTACTTTAATTCATTTCTTTCTTATATAAATATTTACTCAAATTATTGAAAAGGATTATCTAATAGAAGCTAGGCTAAAAAGGAATATATTTCATTATAAAAAGAATATTTAAATTGAATATTAAAATTGATAATGAACAAAATAAAATTGCAATACAAAATATAAAGGAGGAAATATTATGCCTACAGGAACTAAACTTGAAACAGCATTAGCTAGTGCAAAAGGATTAGCTGCTGATATGAAGACTTTTTCTTTAGACACAGATAATCAACAAGCAAAACAAATGTTTAATCAACTTGCAAGTACAATGGATGGTGTTGAGCAATCACTTCAATCAAGACTTGATTTTGTAAAACAACAAGAACCACAATATAATAAATAGTAAAAATACTCCTATATCTATAACATCAACTAGATATGGGAGTATTTTTATGAATAATTTTTTATGTAAACTTTAAAATATTTATAAATATAAGATAAATTATTCTTTTCAATAAATTATGAAATTTTTATTCTATAACGAAGGTATTTATTCAGAAATTTGGAGTAGTTGAATGAAAGATTAAATAATCAATTATTTCAGATCTGATATTTTACTTAAATAAATATATTAATTATTTAATATATCTTAAGTTTTAATTATATGGCTTAGTAATTAAAGCTTAAAAGTAATTAGTATAAATTTATGTAAAATTACAAATGTATGATATTATATAATATAGAATCAAATATATCAAAAACGGAGGAATAGTTATGATAAGATTAATAGCGTCAGATATGGATGGAACCTTATTAAATAGTGATCATGACATAGATGTTGAAACTGTAAAAGCAATTAAAAAAGCCGAAGAAGCTGGAATAATATTTGCAATATCTACAGGTAGAGAATATGACAGTGTTAAGGTTTTATTAGATAAACATAATATAAAGGCTCAATGTGTGCTTTCAAATGGAGCGGAATATAGAGATGAAGATGGAAATATATTAGATGTAATA
Organism: Clostridium sp. D46t1_190503_E9; assembly: GCF_015555225.1. Taxonomy (NCBI): domain Bacteria; kingdom Bacillati; phylum Bacillota; class Clostridia; order Eubacteriales; family Clostridiaceae; genus Clostridium; species Clostridium sp. D46t1_190503_E9. The sequence continues at coordinate 159,881 of NZ_JADNKB010000008.1, read as the reverse complement.
AATATAAAAAATGAAACTGCAAAGAAGATAATCGAAATTCTAGATAAAAATAAAATGTCAGCTCGAATATTTACAGAAAAGGGTGTATTTACTACATCTACAAGAGAAATGGCTCTTCAAGAGGTTATCTTTAGAACTATGAGTTTTAATCCATCATTAACTGAAGAAGAAGCAAGAGAAGTTGCAGAAAATTTAGGTTTCTTTACTTGTTTACAATTTATTGAGGATTTAGATAAATTCTTTGAAGAGGGAGTAGAAGTAAGAAAATTTGTTGCTTTTCATAATGATATAGAGCTTATAGATAAAATGAAGAAAGTTCTTGGAGAAATTGAAGGATTGGCTATCTCATCATCATTCAGAGATAATATAGAAATTACTGATATAAATGCTCAAAAAGGAATAATCTTAGAACAGGTTGCAGCTAAAATGGATATAGCAAGAGAAGATGTTATGATATTAGGTGATAGTTTTAATGATTATTCAATGTTTGAGATATTTGAAGAAACTGTTGCAATGAAAAATGCTATACCAGAGGTGAAGGCGATAGCTAAATATATAACAGATAGCAATGATAATTTAGGAGTTGCTAAAGCCATTTATAATGTACTTAATAATGAAATGGATAAAATGCTTAAGTCAGAAGAAAATTTTTAATAAGATATTAAAATTAAAATAAACTCAAAGATAATTAATTATTCATTATCTATGAGTTTATTCTTAATTGTAATCTAAATAAATAAACTTTATTTTTATAAAGTTTAGAAATATTGATATTTAAAAAATTAATATTTGTAGCAAAATACGGAGGAGAATATGCAGCTTAATATGGATGAAATAGACTCAGTAATTTTTGATATGGATGGAGTTCTATTTGATACAGAAAGAATATATTTAAAGGTTTGGACAAGGGTTTGTAAAAAGTATGGTTATAAAATGACTAAGGAAATATATTGCAGGGTTATAGCAACTGGGCGTGAGAATGTTAAGAAGGTATTTAAGCAGGAATTTGGCATGGATATTCCAATAGAAGAAATGTATAAAGAAAAGGATGAGGCTTTAGCCAAAGAAATAGAAAAGAAAATACCATTAAAAGAAGGAGCTTATGAATTACTTACATATTTAAGAAAAAATAATTATAAAATAGCTTTAGCTACTTCAGCTACAAGAGACAGAATGGAAAAACAACTAAATAGAGCAAACATTAAGCATTTATTTGATGATTTAGTATGTAAAGATGATGTTGAGAAAACTAAGCCTAATCCTGATATATTTATAAAAGCAGCAGACAAGCTTAAAGTTAATCCTGAAAATTGTATTGTAATAGAAGATTCATCATCTGGGGTTAAGGCTGCTTATAATGGAAATATGAAGGTGGTACATGTAGTTGATTTAAAAGAGGCAGATGATGATATAAAAAAGCTTTGTTATAAAAGCTTTAATAACTTAATTGAAGTAAAGGAAGCAATATTTCATTAAAATTAAGATTTTAGGCTGTTTATGAGTAAAATATAAGTTTTGTATTTAATATTTATTATAGTAACATTAAAATATACAACTTGAAAAAGTATAAAAATAAAACTAAAGAAGGAAGTGTCTGTTATGGAAGAAAAATATGATTATATTTTTAAATGGTTAAAAAATGCGACAAAAGAAGAAAGGCACATAGATGAAATGGAAGCTTTTGCAAAGAAGCATCCGATATTATTTATGAAATTTCATAAGCTATTTAGACCAATAGTACAACTTGATGAGAATAACGAAGAATACATAGAAGCAAAAGAAAAACTTGTAAAATTATTTTCAGAAAATGAAGAAGATTTTAAAGTAGTTACTGAAGCTGTAAAAACTAAATTTGCAGGTAAATATTTTTAGAATATAAATATTCCTAGACTTTCAAATTATGAATTTAGTTGGTAGATTTGTGTAATTATATAAAATATATTACAATGAAGTTATAAATATTGAATTTATCAATAAGTAAAAAAGAAAGTATCGTATTAACTTTCTATTGAACTATTTAAGGAGATGTGTAATATGAATAATTCACAAAAAAATAAAAGTAAAATCAGTAAATTATTTAGTTCAATTGATAATTTTCTAATTGAAGAAAAGGAACAAAAGTTAAAAGCAAAGCTAGGTAAAAAAATAAAAGACTCTATATTTACAGATGAAATTTTAACAAAACTTAATGAACATGATTTTAGTGGAGTAGCAGATAAAGAAGAAGATGTAGTTATGCTTTTTTCAACTATATTCCCTATATTTATAAAGGATAAGGGAATAATATTTAGGCTGTACAAGCATAAAATTGAAGTGGATTTATCTGATGAAATGAAAGATAGATATATCTATATGTTTTCTGATGGGAGATTAACATCAGGATTATTCAAGTGTTTTAATATTAGTGATGATGAATATGTATACGGAATAAAAAGAATAATAGATGTTATTCCACTTTTTAAAGCTGAAATATTAGATACTTTATCAAACTATGAAAGTATTATAAATTCCAATAATAAAATAGAGGATTTTAAATCAAAAGAATCAGTAGCTGAAAATAATTATGATGAATTAATATTATATTTAACAAAGGCAGAAAAAAAATAAAGTGAAAATTAGAAGTGTTGTAAAATGATTAACTATTAATCCAATACAATGCTTCTTTTTAGATATAGTTATAATTTTATAATAAAGGAGAGGAACATGTCTAATTCACAAATAACAGAAATGGCTTTGGCTAATGCCTTAAAGAAACTAATGAATAAGCATTCTATAAATAAAATTACAGTCAAAGAAGTTACTGATGAATGTGGGATTACAAGACGTACATTTTATAATCATTTCAATGATACTTATGAATTACTTGAGTGGATTTATGAACATGAAGTGATAGAGGAATTAGAACAATATTATAATTTGGATGGGTGGAAGACAGCTATAACTATAGTTCTTCAGTACACTATAGACAATAAAAAAATATGTCTTAATACATTTAATTCTTTGGGGCGAGATCATTTAGAGAAGTTCTTATATAATATTTTTTATAATGCATTACAAGGTGTGACCCTAGATATTATAAAAGATATGGATATTGATGAAAATATAAAAAATGAAACTATAAGGTTTTATACACTAGCTATAGTAGGAGAATTTATATTGTGGCTTAAGGATAACTTAAAAGAAGAACCACAATGTATTTTAGATAGAATAGAAATAATAATGACAGGGACCATTTCTTATGTGATGATGAGAAATGATAAAAGAAGAAAATAATAATATATTAGAGAAGATTGACTAAATATTACACAGTTAATTAAGCATGTGCAATATTTTCTCAATCTTCTTTTTCTGTTTATTGAAGAAATTTTATTACAGGAATAATCTATTAAATGTAAAGAATTTAAAGAAGAGGTGTTTAATTATGGGAAATTATCAAAAAATCAATCCTCTTACACCTAATAATATTGATGTAAGAAAAGCATATTTAATTGGAGGGGGAATAGCTTCATTATCTGCAGCAGCATTTTTAATAAGAGATGCGCATATGCCAGGTGAAAATATTCATATTTTAGAGGAATCTAAAGTTTATGGAGGTTCAATGGATGGAGCTGGAACTGCAACTACAGGATATACTGCAAGAGGTGGAAGGGAAATAGAAGAACACTTTGAATGTTTCATGGAATTATTTAGTTTTATACCATCCTTAAAGGATAAAAATAGAAGTGTATTAGATGAGTTTAGAGAGTTAAATCTTGAAGAACCTATTGAGTCACACTGTCGTTTAGTTCATAATCAAGGAGAAAGAGCTGATTTTTCTAGTTTAGGTTTATCAAAGGAAAATGCTATGGAACTTGCTAAACTTCATATGTTAACAGAGGAAGCTCTTGGAGCAACAACAATTGATGAATACTTTTCACCATCATTTTTTGAAACAAACTTTTGGTTCTTTTGGGCTTCAATGTTTGCCTTTGAAAAATGGCATAGTGTTGTAGAAGTAAAACGTTATATGGAAAGATTCATGCATTTAATAGGTGGGATGAATAGGTTAGAAGGAATTTTGCATACTGAATATAATCAATATGATTCATTAATTCTTCCTTTAATAACATGGTTAAAGGATAATAATGTATGCTTTAATAAAGGATATAAAGTTACAGATATAGATTTTGATTTTTCAAATAATAAGAAGATAGCAACAGCAATTCATTATATAAAAGATGAGTGCTATGAAAAAATAGAAGTAAATAGGGATGATTTAGTATTATTTACAAATGGATCAATGACTGAAAATACAACAAGAGGCGATTTGGATAATCCTGCAGCTCTAAATACTTCAGATGATAAGGGATGTTTTAGTGTATGGCAAAAGCTTTCAAGAAAATCAGAAGACTTTGGAAGACCAGAAGTATTTTGTAGTAATATAGATAAAACTAAATGGTTGTCATTTACAATTACATTAAAAGATGATGATATACTTTTCCCTTATTTATATAATTTAACTGGAGATAAGCCAGGAATGGGAGGGCTTGTAACAATAAAAGATTCAAAATGGTTTATGAGCTGGGTTGTACCAAAGCATCCTCACTTTATTAATCAACCTGATAATGTTAAAGTTTTATGGGCATATGCATTAAATATGGATATAAAAGGTGATTATATAAATAAAACAATTTCAGAATGTACAGGCCGTGAAATGTTTGAAGAGTTATTATATCACATGGGATTAAAGGATAGAATTCCAGAAATCCTTGAACACACTGTTAATGTAATTCCAAGTATGATGCCATATATAACTTCTCAATTTATGCCTCGTGTAAAAGGAGATAGGCCTCAGGTTATTCCTTATGGTAGTGAGAACTTTGGATTTATAGGACAATATGCAGAAGTAGAAAATGATTGTGTATTTACTGTAGAGTATTCTGTTAGAAGTGCAATGATGGCTGTATATGGATTAATGAAGCTCGATAAAGTTGTTGATCCAGTATTCCCTAGTCAATATGATATACGAGTATTAGTTAATGCAGCTAAAACATGTCTTGGAGTAGATAAGCTATCACTAAAAGATATTGCATTAAAGGATATTTTCAAAAATACAGAAATATTAAAGCTTTTATAAATTTAAAGATTAGCCTAAGAAGTGAAAATAACGCATTCTTAGGCTTGTTGTTTTCTTATTAATTAATATTTCATTTGTTTTTAGATATTATTAATTTAAAATATAAATAGTAAGTATTATTTATAAACTTTTACAGACATAGTTTTAAAAATAGCATAAAACTCAGTACCTTTTTCTATACACATTTCATTTAAGGATTTTTTAGTTATTAATGCCATTAGTGGAATCCCAATATCTAAAACTACCTTTGCGCTATTACCATCTAATATAATGTCAGTTACAATACCTTTATGAACATTTCTTGCACTACTTACAAATGTACCTTTACTTAAGATAATATCTTCAGGGCGAATAGAAATTCTTACATTACCTCCTAATTCAGTACTTACTTGGATTTTTACAGAATCAATTAATGCAAAAGTTTCGTCATCTTCAGAAATTAAAGTTGCTTCATAGCTATTTTCATAACCTTTAGATTTTAAAAGATAAATTTCAAATTGGGATTTAGATATACGAAGGTGCTTCCCCATACGGTGAGCATCTAAATCACCACGTTTTATCATTTCATATACAGTACCTTTAGTTATTTTTAATTTTTGAGCAATCTCATCTGGCGTATATAAGATATCTTCATTCATTTTATTCACCTTTTCATTCTATTAGTATAAAAATAATTTAACATATTATTTAGTATATAACAATTAGAAAATGGTTTATAAATTTAAGGGCTATAGACTTCTATATCAATATATTTAGTAAAAATATTTGACAGGTTTAAATTTTAATATTTAAGGAAAATAAATATAAAAATCAAAATTAATTGACACTAGAGAGTATTTACAATATAATTACAATTGTTTGGTTTTGTTAGGTTTAGTTCTGTTTTAGTTTGTTTTAGCATAACTAAATCAGTTTTATTTATTGTAATGATAGTATTTCATAAATTAGGAGTGTGTAAAATGAAAAAGAAAATATCATTAATTTTAAGTATGCTATTATTAGCTTTTTCTTTAGTTGGATGTAGTAAGGATAATGTGTCAGATAATACAAGTAACTCACAAGAAAAAGAATCAACTATTACTATTGCAGCAGCAGCAAGTTTGAAAAATTGTATGGATGATAAGTTAATTCCTATGTTTAATGAAAAGTATCCTAATATTAAAGTTCAAGCAACTTATGATAGCTCTGGAAAATTACAAACTCAAATTGAAGAGGGAGCAGAAATAGATGTATTTATGTCTGCAGCAACAAAGCAAATGGATGAATTAAATAAAAAAGGTTTAATTGAAGAAAGTTCTATTATTGGACTTCTTGAAAATAAAATTGTACTTATAGCTTCAAAAGGAAATAATAAAGATATAAAAACTTTTGAAGACATATTAAAATCTGATAAAATTGCTATAGGAGATCCAGATAGTGTACCAGCTGGACAATATGCAAAACAATTATTTGAAAATCTTAAAATGTGGGATAAGGTATCTGAAAAAGCAAGCCTTGGAACAAATGTTACGGAAGTTTTAACTTGGGTTGCTGAAGCAAGTGCAGATTCAGGAATTGTTTATTCAACAGATGCAGCTTCAAATGATAAAGTAGAAGTAGTTTTAGAAGCACCAGAAGGAAGCGTTTCTAAAGTTATCTATCCGCTAGGAATAGTAAAGGCAACTAAAAATCAAGAAGCAGCCAAAAGTTTTACTGAGTTTTTACAATCTGAAGAAGCAATGAAAGTATTTGAATCATATGGATTTTCAGATAATAAATAGGAGAATACAATGGATATATCACCAATAATAATTTCTTTAAAAACTGCAACTGTATCTATGGTTTTTACTTTTTTGTTGGGACTTTTTATAGCAAGAGGAATTGTAAAAATAAAATCTGAAAAAATAAAAATGATTTTAGATGGTATTTTAACATTGCCATTAGTATTACCACCTACAGTAATGGGATTCTTTCTTTTACTTATATTTGGCGTAAATAGACCAATAGGTAAGTTTTTACTAGAGTTTTTAGGCGTAAAAATAGTTTTTTCTTGGACAGCTACTGTAATAGCTTCAGTAGTTATAGCATTTCCTCTTATGTATAGATCGGCAAGAGGTGCATTTGAACAAGTTGATCAAAATTTAATAATGGCGGCAAGAACATTAGGAATGTCAGAAAGAAAAATATTTTGGCGTATAATTATGCCTCTTGCATTACCAGGAGTTGCTTCAGGTGGAATATTAGCTTTTGCAAGAGGTCTTGGGGAGTTTGGGGCTACTGCAATGATTGCAGGAAATATAGCAAATAAAACAAGAACCTTGCCTTTAGCAATTTATGCAGATGTAGCATCAGGAGATATGGCATCAGCTACTAATTATGTTTTAATTGTTACCATAATTTCTTTTGTTGTTGTTGTTTTAACAAATTATTTTACTCTTAAAGAAAGAAAATATATAAAGTAAGGAAGAAGATAATGAGTTTATTTGTTAATATAAAGAAAAAATTAAAAGGATTTTCTCTTGAAGTTTCTTTTGAAACAAATGGTGATTATCTTGGTATTTTAGGAGCTTCAGGAAGCGGAAAAAGTATGACTTTAAAATGCATTGCAGGAATTGAAACTCCAGATGAAGGGCGTATTATACTTAATGGGAAAGTATTATTTGATTCTGAAAAAAAGATTAACCTAAAGCCTCAAGAAAGAAATATTGGATACTTATTTCAAAATTATGCTTTATTTCCTAATATGACTGTAGAAGAAAATATTGGAGTAGGATTGAAGGAATCTAAAAAAGAAAAAGAAATCAAAGTGAAAGAAATTATAAAATCATTTCATTTAGAAGGTCTCGAAAAGAAATACCCAAGTCAACTTTCTGGGGGGCAGCAGCAAAGAGTTGCTATAGCAAGATGTATAATATACAAACCAGATATATTAATGCTTGATGAACCATTTTCTGCTTTAGATTCATACCTAAAAGAGCAGCTTCAAAGTGAGGTTTTAGAATTTTTAAAGCTATATAATGGTGAAGTTCTTATGGTTACTCACAGTAGAGATGAAGTTTATAAGTTTTGTGAGAATATTGCTATTATTGATAAGGGGAATTCAATTTTATTTGGAAATACGAAGGATATTTTTGAAAAGCCAAAGCTAAAAGAAGCAGCAATACTTACTGGATGCAAAAATATTTCAAAGTGTGAAGTTATATCTTCAAATAAAATTTATGCTACAGAGTGGGGTATAAAGCTTGAAACAGAAAAAGTAGTTCCTAGAAATATAAATCATGTAGGAATTAGAGCTCATAATTTTGAAATTCTTGATAATGGCGATATAAATAATGAAAAAAACATTATAGAGTGTGAAATAAATAAGATAGTAGAAAATGTTTTTGAATATAATATAATGTTTGTAAATAAAAATTCTAGTGAAAAAAATGATAGTAGTGTAATGGTATATAAGGTTAAAAAAGAAGAGTGGGATAACAGAAAAAATAAATCTAATTTATACTTAAGAATACCTGAACACTCAATTTTATTTTTAGAATAGTATATTTATTTTGTAGTAAGTATAAAAAATAGAATATGATAAATAATAAAAAATCCACGAGGTAATATTATTAACTAATATATCGTGGATTTTTTATTATTTAAATATAATTTTATAAAGCTTATTTTTAGGAGATCATAAAAATAGATCTATTTTTTAGAAAAAAGTAATTTATTGAGAAATATATAATTATATTTAATAATTAGAATATTAGGTGTATTATAAAATATAAGACAGAAAGGAGAGTCATAATATGATAAATTTTAATTATTCAATTCCGACTAAAATTTTCTTTGGAAAAGATCAAATAAATATACTTCCAGATCAAATAAAAAAATATGGAAGCAAGGTGCTTTTAGTATATGGAGGAGGAAGTATAAAGAAAATAGGACTTTATGATAAGGTTGTTAATCTTTTAAAAGATAATAATATTAGTTTTTTTGAACTTTCAGGTATTGAGCCAAATCCAAGAATAACTAGTGTAAGAAAGGGTATCGATATTTGTAGAGAAAATGATATAGATTTAGTTCTTGCAGTAGGAGGTGGTAGTACTATTGACTGTGCAAAGGTCATTGCAGGAGGAGTTACCTATGAGGGTGATGCATGGGACATAGTTGTAGATCCAAGTAAAATAAAAAGTGTAATTCCAATAGCAAGTATATTAACTCTTGCTGCAACAGGTTCAGAAATGGATTCAGGAGCAGTAATTACAAACCTAGAAACTAATGAGAAGTTAGGAACAGGGAATCCAGAAATGGCTCCTAAGTTTTCTATATTAGATCCAACATATACTTTTTCTGTACCAAAAAATCAAACAGCAGCGGGAACAGCAGATATAATGAGTCATATTTTTGAAGTGTACTTTAATAATACAGAAGGGGCTTATCTTCAAAACAGGATGGCGGAATCTCTTTTAAAAACTTGCATTAATTATGGCAGAATAGCTATGGATGAACCTGAAAATTATGAAGCAAGAGCAAATCTTATGTGGGCTTCCAGCTTAGCTATAAATGGGCTTTTAACTTATGGAAAAGAAACAAATTGGAGTGTTCACCCAATGGAACATGAATTAAGTGCTTATTATGATATTACTCATGGTGTAGGTCTTGCAATATTAACGCCAGCTTGGATGGAATATGTGCTAGATGATAGTACAGTAGATAAGTTTGTTGAATATGCTATTAATGTATGGAATTTAGATAGAAGTAAAGAAAAATATGAGTTGGCTAGAGAAGCTATAGACAAAACAAGAGAGTTCTTTATTTCATTAGATATACCTACTACATTAAGAGAAGTTGGGATAAATGAAGAAAAACTTGAAGAAATGGCAAATCAAGCAGTTAGAAGAAGAAAAACAATAGGTAATTTTAAACCACTTAATTCAGAAGATATATTGAACATATATAAAGCTTCTTTATAAGTTAAAGTTTTAATGTAAGAAAATTTAATAAAGATAGATTAATAATAAGAGAAGTGTATAAAATAAATGTATTTTATGCACTTCTTTTATAAATTGCCACTTTATTTATAAATTATTCATATATTGTATAAAGAATGATTTATTAGGAGAATTAAAGTGAATTCGAATAAAAATAATAAAGTAGAAAGTTTTGCAATAAAAAATAGAATAAATAGTGAGAAATTATATCCTGCTTTAAGAAATACAAAAGAAGGAAAAACTTATGGATATATAAATAGTAAAGGAGTATTTATTATTGATCCAATTTATTCAAGTGCATATGATTTTAATAGTAGTGGATTAGCTATAGTGGGATTAGGAGAAAGATTTGGAGTAATTAATAAAAATGGAGAGTTTGTATTAAAGCCAGTTTTTGATAGTATTAGAGAATTTAAAGAAAATAGAGCAATTTGGGTATATCGTGATTACATGGGAGTTATTAATGAAAAGGGGAATATTATAACCAATAAAAAATATAGTTTTATAAGTGACTATAGCGAAGGAAGGGCAATAGTTGGTTTTAGTAATAGTAATGGAAGCTATAGATATGGATATATTGATTTAGAAGGATATGATATAATTCCAACTATATATTTAGAAGCAAATAACTTTAATGAAGGAGTAGCATTAGTAAAATTAAAGGAAAATGAATATAGATTAATAAATCCTTATGGTCAAGTTGTAAATACTTATACCTATAACTATATATCACAATATGGGGATGGATTAATGGTATTTGGAAATTCATTTGAAGGTCCACTAGGTTATATAAATATTGCTGGACAAGTAATTATTAAACCAAGATTTAAATCAGCACAAGGATTTAGAGATGGTGTAGCAATAGTTAGCGAATCAGATAGCTTTCAAGGTCCATATGGCCTTATTGATAAAACTGGTAAATATGTATATGAAGCTAATTTTAGTGACATTAAGATTCTAGGAGAAGGCAGAGTAGCTTTAGGTATTCCAATAGGAGATGAGAGTTTAAAACTTAGAAGTATATATGCTATAGGAGATACAAATGGAAATAGATTAACAGAATTTATTTATTTAGCTGTTAGCGATTATAATGATGGATTAGCATATGTATCAGATAAAGCAGATACCTTCTTCATCGATTTATCTGGAAATCGAGAGGTAAATCTACCTAAAGTTAGCGGAAGTGGTGAATTATCAATAAAGAGTGAAGTAGTTTATGCTAATATAGATTATTCACCATATTATTTAGATAAGTCAGGTAGAATAATTTATAAATCAAATGATATTATATATCTTGATAATCGTTATAGTATACTAAAAGAAAAATATAAACCTAATATTAGTTATTTAATATATATACCTGAAGTACAAGGAATAAAAGATAAGAATGTAGAAATTGAGATTAATAACAAATTAAGATCTTTGTCTTATTTTAATCCTAATGAAGAAAACGGAAGTAAAGATAGCTTAGTTATTACCGAAAATGATGTTCTTAATTATGATTATTATGGTGATTTCAGGATAAAATACTTCAACAATAATTTATTAGTTTTAGAAATTGAAGGTTATTACTATCCATTAGGAGCAGCACATGGAATGCCATATAGAAAAACTCCAACTATCAATTTGCTAACTGGCAATTTTTACACATTAGGAGATTTATTTATGGGAGGAGTTTATTGGGTAGGTGAATTAAATAAGATTATTAGTAATATGATACAAAATGATAAACAATATGAATATGTATTTAAAGATCAATTTAAAGGGATAAAAGAAGACCAAGATTTTTATGTTGATAGTAGTAATTTATATATTTATTTTCCACCTTATGAGATTGGACCATATTCAGCTGGATTTATAACATTCAAAATTCCTTTTTCTGAAATTCATGGAATGATAAATAAAAGTGGGGATTTTTATAAAGCACTGCAAGCTTAAGTAGAGAGATTAAATAAAGAAAAAAGGCTGTTTTAAAAACAAATATTGTAAATAGCTCTTCAATAAATCACTAAATAATAAAATGAAACCAGATATTTCACAATGTATAGTTCGTGAAATATCTGTTTTTTTTCTTTTAAAATTAACATAATATTCGGAGCTCACTAGAAAGTATATCTATATTTTCCAGTGGATAAATACTTTTGCAACAGCTCCTTTTCTTTATTTAAATATATTCAAAGTTGTCATAACTTAAATTTTGTTATGATTCTATGTTAAAATCAACATCCAACCATAATTATGCTTTATAAAAAGGAAAAAACTAAATTAGTAAAATATGCTTGAACGAGGTCAATTTATAAAATAATTATTAATTTTCATTATGGGTATTATATTTAATTATTTTTAGGAGATTATATGATGTAGAAAGATATTTATTTTACAAATTTATAAATGAAATAAAAGAAGTTGAGATTAAACAAATAAATCTATTATAAGAGAAACATTCGGATATATTTATTAATATGTTAAATTAAATTTCTAATTGTAAATATATTTACCGGTTTTTCTAGAAATATTATATTTAATTAAAATAATTCTAAAAAAACATTAATAAATGTTAAAATTTTATTTATTAAAAGTTAAAAATACGAATAAATATTGTATTAATATAATAAATTTAGTATATTATATTTGTATTAAAACTTAGAGATTAAACATAAAAAATAAACACTAGAGGTGAAACATGATACATATTGAAAAACTTAAAAAAGTTTATAACAATGGTTATGAAGCTTTAAAAAGCATCAATCTTGAGATTAATGAGGGTGAACTTGTTTGCCTATTAGGACCTAGTGGTTGCGGAAAAACAACTATACTTAATCTACTTGCAGGACTTTTAGATCCTACCAGTGGAGATATAAGATTTGACAATGAATCTATAATTGGAAAGCATCCTAAAGATAGAAATATTGGTTTAGTATTTCAAAATTATGCGCTATATCCACACATGACAGTTTTAGAAAATGTTATGTTCCCTCTTACAGTTGGAAAGAAGAAAAAGCCAAAAAGTGAGGCACTTGAAATAGCTAAAAAGTATATGAAAATTACAAGTATTGAAGAGTTAGCTAATAAAAAGCCAGGGGAAATGTCAGGGGGGCAACAACAAAGAGTTGCTATAACAAGAGCATTAGTTCAAAATCCTAAAATATTATTATTAGACGAGCCTTTAAGTAATTTAGATGCAAGATTAAGATTAAAAATAAGAGAAGAAATAAGAAGACTTGTAAAAGAAATTGGTATTACTACTATTTTTGTTACTCACGATCAAGAAGAAGCTTTATCTATAAGTGATAGGATAGTATTAATGAATGAAGGTGTTGTTCAACAATTTGATATACCTCAAAATTTATACTTAGAACCTGCAAATCTATTTGTAGCTAAGTTTATGGGAAATCCTATAATCAATATATTTGAAGTTGAAAAAGAAGGAAATCTATTAAAAACAAAGGATTTCAATATTGATTTAAATTTATTAAATAAAGATAGATTTAAGCAAGATTTAAATGAAAATAAGTATTTTGTAGGAATTAGACCAGAATATTTTGAAATAAGTAAAAATCCATTATTTAAAGTTAAAGTTGAATCTATTGAATTAATAGGAAAAGACTGTATAGTAAACTTCAATGTTAATGATATAAATGCAAAATCAATTACTGATATAAGCAATAAAGTACTTGAAGGTGATGAATTAGGACTTGATATTGACTATAATGGAATCTACATATTCCAAGAGAATGGAGTTAGAGTGTACTAATGAGAAAGTTAAAGTATAGAGCAGAAAATTCACCACAAGCATGGTTATTTCTTTTACCTGCTTTAATAGTAATTGGGATATTTAATGTATTACCATTAATCAAAACATTTATTATGTCTTTTCAAAAGGGAACTTTAAATAATTTAGCATTCAATGGATTTAAGAATTATGGGATTGTTTTAAAAGATCCAAAGTTTCACACTGCAGTAGGTAATACAGCTATTTTTGCCTTTGTGGTTGTGCCTGTGGGATTAATTATTTCAATGTTTATTGCAATTACAGTTTATGAAAGAATCAAACATAAAGATATTTTTGAAACTATATTCTTTATACCATATTTAACGAGTGTAATTGCCGTTGGTATAGTTTTTAGATTTTTATTAAATGGTGAATATGGATTTGTAAACTATATATTAGGATTTTTTAATGTTGGACCAATAAATTTCTTGGATGATCCTAATATGAGTATGATAACACTAGTTATATTTGGTATATGGTCAGGACTTGCATTTAACATAATTATATTACTTTCAGGTTTAAGAAATATTGACAAAAGTTATTACAAAGTAGCAGATATGTTTGGAGCAACAAAGGTTGAACAATTTTTTAGAATAACATTACCTCAAATGATACCAATTATTACGTTTTTATTAATGGTTAATTTTATTAATGCATTTAAGGTTTATGCACAAGTTTTTGCAATATTCAATGGAAAAGCAGGTATTGCAGATAGTGCTACTACAGCAGTATTCTACATATTCAATAAGTTCTATGTTGAAAATCGTTATGGACAAGGAATGGCAGCTGCAGTTATCTTATTTGGTTTAATTTTAATTTTCACATTAATTCAAAATCGTATATTAAAAAGATTATCTAAGTAGGTGAAGTGATGAAAAAAGTAAATTTAGTTTTATCAAAGACGTTTATTCTTATTATGGCGTTGATTACACTATTTCCTTTTGTATATATGATTTTATCAAGTTTAATGACGTATCAAGAGGCAACTAGTATTCCACCAACGCTATTTCCAGAGAAGTTTCAATGGGGAAACTTTGTTTTAGCAATGGAGCAGGCTCCTTTTGTTAGATATTTCTTTAATACGATTTTAGTTGCTGGAGTATCAACAATTGGAACAATAATAACTTCAATATTAGCAAGCTTTGCTTTAGTAAAATTAGAGTTCAAATATAAGAATGCTTTAGTACTTGGTATGGCAGCTTTACTTATGGTACCATATGAAGTTACTGTTTTCACAAATTATCAAACAATTGCACAGCTAGGATTATTAGATACATATACAGCACTAATACTTCCATCTTTAGCAAGTGTGTTTTACATATTTTATTTAAAAGAATATTTAACAAGTATCCCAATTTCCTACTATAAAGCTGCAAAGGTTGATGGATGTAGTGATTTGGAATTTGTTAATAGAATTTTAATTCCTTTAGCAAAACCAGCATTATTTACAATGGGTATCTTAAGCTTTATTAATGGATGGAATTCATTCCTATGGCCAATACTAGTAACAAATAGTAAGGAAATGAGATTGTTAAGTAATGGATTAAGTTCCTTTGCTACTGAAAGCGGGTCAAATGTTCATTTACAAATGGCTGCATCAACAATTGCTATAGTTCCTATTTTAATTTTATATTTAATTTTTAGAAAACAAATCATTAGAGGAGTTGTTAAGAGTGGCGTTAAAGGATAAAAAAACAAAGATTACGTTTCACAATGGTATTTTAACTATTGGAGGAACAATAATAGAAATAACATATGAAGATAGTCATATATTCTTCGATTTTGGAAGTGAATATGATCCGAAATCACCAGTACAACCAACTAATTTACAAGAATTATTAGATGAAAATTTAGTTCCATATTTAAATAATATGTTTGATCCTAAAATTCCACTAAAAGGTTATGAGTCAAAAGAAGATAACTTTAAAAATACAGCAGTATTTTTATCACATGTGCATTTAGATCATTCAAAGATAGTAAATTATTTAAATCCAGAAGTACCTTTATATACATTAGAGGGTACTAAGTCTCTATTAAATACTTTGAATATAAATAATGATTTTCTTTTCCCTCTACATGAGAATAAAGGAAATAATACGAGAGATATAATTGGAGTTAAAGAAAATGAAGTGATAGAAATTGGCAAAATAAAAGTTAAAGTAATGCCAGTTGATCATGATGCATATGGAGCATGTGGATTGTTGATTGAAACTCCTGATCTAGTAATATCTTATACAGGAGATATAAGACTTCATGGATATAGAAAAGAAGCTACTTTAAACTTCTGTAAGGAAAGTGAAAATTGTGATGTTTTACTAATAGAAGGTGTAAGTGTCTCGTTCCAAGAGTTTGATGATGATGTTAGTGATAAGGAAATTTCAAATGAACCAGAACTAATAGAAAAGATAAATGAAATTGTTAATAATAATCCTAACAAACAAATAACATTTAATTATTATATTTCTAATATAGAAAGAATTTTAAATATAATAAAAACCAATTCGAGAAAAGTTGTTTTAGATGCATATTATTCTTATGTACTAAAGGAAGCAACTGGATATGAATCTTATTATTATCAATTAGATAATGGAGATTATGGATTGGATGAAAATCTTAAAGTTAGTTTTGAAGATTTATTAAATGATGAAGGAAGCTTTTTCTGGCAACTAGATAAACTTGCAATTAAATATATGGATAAATTAAAAGAAGGTGGAATATATATTCACTCAAATGCAGTTCCATTAGGTGAATTTGATCCTGCATATGCACCATTCGTAAACAAATTTGAAGAAAAGAATATTAAATTCGAAAGAGTTTCATGTAGTGGGCATGCTCATCCTTATGATTTAATTGAAATAATTAACTTAATTAAACCTAAGTTACTAGTTCCAATTCATTCATATCGTCCTGAAAAACTTTATAATGAATCTGGGGATAGGCTATTACCAGAGAAAAAGCAAACAATTTAACAACAACGGAGGGTGAAAAATGAAGTTCAAAAAATTATTAGCATTAGCCCTATCAGTAGGACTATTAACTGGATGTTCTACTAAAGGTGCTGAATCAAAAAATGAAGAAATAGTAACAGAAATAACAAATCCAGTAGAAATAACATTTTGGCATGCTATGAGTGGAGACTTAGAAAAATCTCTAATAAAATTAACAGATGAATTTACTGCACAAAATCCTAATATTAAGGTTACTTTACAAAACCAATCAAGTTATCCAGACTTACAACAAAAAATAACTGCAACAGTTGCAAGTCCTAAGGATTTACCAACAATAACTCAAGCATATCCTGATTGGATGTTTAACCCTATACAAGATGGATTAGTTACAGATTTAACTCCATACATAGAAAATGAAACTCTTAAGTTTGATAATTATGATGATATATTACCAAGCCTTAGAGAAGCAGCTAAGATAGATGGAAAGATATATGGAATGCCATTTAATAAATCAACAGAAGTTATTTGGTATAACAAAACATTATTTGATGAATTAAAATTAACACCTCCAACAAATTATGATGAACTTGTAAAAGTTGCAAAAGAAATTAAAGATAAAAAAGGTATTCCAGGTGCTGGATTTGATTCTTTAAATACTTACTATACTACATTCTTAAAATCAGAAGGTAAAACTTTTGATAATAACTTTGATGTTACAAGTGATGCGTCAGTTAAAGCTGTTAATTACTATTTAGATGGTGTCAAGGAAGGTTACTTCAGAATTGCTGGAACAGATAAATATTTATCAGGACCATTTGGAAATGAAACTATAGGTATGTATGTTGGTTCAAATGCAGGTGAAAATTTTGTTAAACAAGGTGTTGGTGACAAATTTGAAGTAGGTGCTGCTCCATATCCAACAAATGCTTCATTACAACAAGGTACTGATTTATATGTATTCTCAAGTGCTACACCAGAACAAAAGACTGCTGCATACGAATTTTTTAGATTCTTAACTAGCAAAGAAAAGCAAATTCAATGGGCTTCAGAAACTGGATATATGCCAGTAAGACAAAGTGCTATTGAATCAGAAGAATATAAAAATTCTGGAAGCTTAATAGCTCCAATATTAGCAGATGCAACTAAGAACTTATATACAAACCCTGTAATAGCTGGTGCTGATGCTGCATACCGTGAAGCAGGTACAGTTTTAGAAGCGATATTAGCTGATACTAAAACAGATGTGACTAAAAAATTAGAAGAATTTAAAACAACTTTAAATTCAATTTGGGAATAATATAACAGGAGCTGCTTTATGGCAGCTCCAAATTTTGAAAGCTCCGTAAGGAGTTTTTTCTTTAATTTTATATTATACATTATTCATTTTACATTGTGCAAAGCACATAAAGGAGGTACTATGAAATTAGTAATTTATCAAACAAGTGATTTACATGGATTTGTATATCCAACAAATTATGTAACTGAAAAATCTCTTGGAATATTAAAAATAGGAACCTATATTTTAAAGGATGAAAAGAACTATGATGCATCTTTAAAAATAGATTGTGGTGATTTAATTCAAGGGTCAGCCTTAACTCATTATTTATCTAAGCAAAATCTAGAGACTAATCCAATAACAGAACTGTTAGAAGATATAGGATACGATGCGTATACTTTAGGTAATCATGAATTTAATTATGGATTAGATTATTTAAATACTGCTTATAAGACGGTTTCAGATAAAATTATAAACTCCAATATTAAAGGTTTGTCATTTGATAGTAATCCTTATAAGATTTTTGATTTTAATGGTTTTAAGGTAGGATGTATAGGGTTTACAACATCATTTATACCTAATTGGGAACAAGAAAAGAATATTAAAAACTTAGAATTTTTAGATCCTGTAAAAGTTTATGGAGAATATGAAGAGGAATTAAAAGAAAAATCTGATATTATAATAGCTTGTTATCATGGAGGCTTCGAAAAAAGTCTAGATGGAAATAACACGCCTACAGAAAAGTTAACAAAGGAGAACCAAGCAAGTGAATTGTTAGAAAACTATGATTCTATAGATATTGTTTTAAGTGGTCATCAACATAGATCATTTATAACAAAAATAAATGGAGTTATATGTACACAACCTATGCATAATGGTCAAAATTTTACTAAGATAGTTATAGATACTGAAACTAAAGAGATAAATTATGAATTAATAGATGTATCAAAATTAAATGATGAAATTGATTCTAAGCTAGAAAAACGATTTGCGAATATAAATAAGGAGCTACAAGATTATTTAGATAAGGAAATAGGCCATTTTAAAAATGACATAATCTTAGATGATATCTTTATAGCAAGACTTAAGGGGCATCCTTTCATAAACTTCTTACATGAAGTTCAATTAGATGTTTCTAATGCAGATTTTTCAGCTTTATCATTATTTGATACGGCTATTGGATTTAAGAAAAATGTTTCAATTAGAGACGTACTAATTAATTATCCATATCCAAATACATTAAAAGTTCTTAAAATTAAAGGTAGCAAAGTTAAAGAAGCTATTGAAAAAAGTGCTACATATTTTGTTTTAGAAAATAATGAAATTAAAATTAATAAAGAATTTTTAGTACCGAAGGTACAAAACTATAATTATGATACATTTGCAGGTTTAACTTATGAAATAGATTTAAATGAAGATTTCGGAAATCGTGTTGTTTCAATGAAAAAGGATGGAAAAGAAATAGATTTAAATAAAGATTACACAATAGTTTTAAATAATTATCGTGCAAGCAATACAGCTATTTATCCTGCTTATGAAAATGCTCAAGTTGTAAAAGAAATAAATATGGATATGAGTGAGCTTATAATAGATTATTTCCAAAGAAACCATGAAGTAGATATTCCTGGTGAAAGTAGTTATATAATTAAATATTAATTTATTATTTAGAGTTCAAGGATATTTTTAAAATTATAATATCTTTGAACTTTTTTATTTATAAGATTAATTTATATTATTAACATGAAATCACATTCAAATTTTATGATAATATAGTGAATTTAATTAATATAAATTATATTAAGATTGAAGGAATAATAGCCAAATGAATAAAGTTGTTATAATAAGTGATTAATAGGAATTATTTTTTCATAATATCAAATAATAAAGTTTATTAGTACTATTTGAAACAAGGAGAATATTGATGAGCGAACAAGTTAATACTGAAAAAAATCAAGATTATTATAAATTAATACGGCAAATGTTTAAGTGGATTATATTAAGCATTGCTATGGCTATACCTATTGGCATTATAGTTGGTCTGTTTAATAGGATGTTATCTGCAGCTAATAATTACAGAAAGGATCATGAGTATTTAATATACTTTTTGCCTATAGCAGGGTTAATAATAACGTTTATGTATTTAAAAACAAAAAGAAATGCATATTCAGGAGAAAATTTGCTTAAATCTGAAGTTCAATCAGCAGCTAAGGATATTCCATTTTATATGACATTTGTAGTATTTATAGGATCTTTATTAACTACATTTTGCGGTGGCTCGGCAGGAAAAGAGGGGTCAGCAGTAGCAATGGGAGGGACTTTAGGAGATTTTATAGCAAGGAAGTTTAAATTATCTGATGATGAACAAAGAACATTAGTAATATGTGGGGTTGGGAGTGCATTTGGAGTAATATATGATGTGCCTTTTGCAGGAGCAATCTTAGGAATGGAGTTAATATTAAAAGGTAGGTTTCATTATCAAGCATTAATTCCAGCTTTTTTAACAGCTGTAATATCTAATGAAATAGCAATAAGAGTAGGAAGTAAGGTTGTAGAGTATCCTAATTTAGTTTTAGATGATTTAAGCTTTGTAGTTCTTATGAAATTAGTATTACTAGGTATAATATTTGGAATAGGCGGATTTATATTTAATTTAGTATTAGATAATAGTAGTAAGGTTTATAATATGTTTACTAAAAATCCATATATAAAAGCTATTTTAGGTGGAGTTATAACAATAATTCTATTTTTAATAGTTGGAGATAATTATAATGGATTAGGTCAGTCTTTTATAAATGAATCATTTAAAAGTCATGTAAGTATAATGGATTCTATATGGAAAATTATATTCACAGCTGTCGCATTAGGTTCAGTTTTCCAAGGGGGAAGAGGAAATCCAACATTTTTTGTAGGAGCAACTTTAGGAAGCTTTGTTTCTAAATTTATTAATTTACCACTTACATCTGTGACAGCATTAGGAATGATAGGGTTATTTTGTAGTGCAACCTCTCTTCCTATAACGTCCATAGCTATGGCTTTGGAATACTTTGGTGGAGAGGAAATGGTAGCAATTATAACTGTTATGACAGTTAGTTATATAATTTCTGGATTTTATGATATATTAACAAAAAGAAAATTACCAAAAGAAAAAGAAAAAATATTTGAAGGAAATATAAGAAAACATGATTAAAGAGATTAATATGCATAATGGAGCGCTGAATTAATTTATAAAAATGAGGTATATACTTTTAAATTTAGGTTATAAGATAATTATGAAGGATATATATTTAATAATATATATTTAATATAAACTTATGATTAATATAGGGAAGGTGAACTAATGAAGAAAAAACATAATAAATTTTTTAAATCTCTATCTCTAATTATGTTAGCTATTTTAATATTAACATTTTATTCAATAAGTCTTTTTAGAGATAAAGAAGAAGTACAATCTGTATTTGTAGCAGAAACTAGTGATAATGATATTATTCCAAAGCCATTAAGATATGAAAAGGGAACTGGAAAGTTTTTGCTTACTAAGGATACTTCAATTTATGTAAAAGGAAATAATGAAGCAGAAACAGAGGAGCTTAGCAGAATTGCAGAATTATTAAAAGAAAAATTAAAACCTTCAACAGGATTTGAGTTGAATATAATAAGGGGTGAAAAGCCTGCTGTATCAAGCATTTATTTAACAACTATTGGAGGAGAAGAAGCTCAAGGAAATGAAGGATACAAAATGATAACTACTTCTGAAAATGTTAAGATAATAGCATATAAGCCAGAAGGTGTTTTTAGAGGTGTTCAAACATTAAAACAGTTATTACCTACAGATATTGTAAAAAGTACATTAGTTACTAATGTTGAGTGGAGTATTCCTGTTTCTACAATAAATGATAAGCCTGAATATCAATATAGAGGGTTAATGATAGATGTTGCTAGGCATTTTTTTACAGAAGATGAAATTAAACGCCAAATAGATTATGCGTCACAGTATAAAATAAATAGAGTACATTTACATCTTACTGATGATCAAGGATGGCGTATTGAAATAAAGAAATATCCAGATTTAACTCTTATAGGAGGAAGTACAGAAGTTGGTGGTGGACCAGGAGGATACTATACACAAGATCAGTTTAAAAGTATAGTTAAATATGCAGCTGATAGATATATAGAAATAATTCCGGAAGTTGATATGCCAGGTCATAGTAATGCAGCATTAGCTTCTTATGGATTCTTAAATCCAGATGGAAAAAGAAAACCATTATATACAGGAACAGATGTTGGTTTTAGCTCTTTCATGACACATAGTGAAAAAACATATGAATTTATTAGTGATGTTATCAAAGAAATCTCAGAAATATCACCTTCAAAATATTTTCATATAGGAGGAGATGAAGCTGAAAGTACTAAAAAAGCCGATTATGATTATTTTGTGGGAAGAGTAGCTAAGATAGTTGAAAGTTATGGGAAAACGCCAATAGGATGGGATCCAATAGATACTGCCCCAGAAATAAATTCAAGTGTAGTGTTACAAAATTGGAAGGATTCAAATGAAGCAGCTAGAGAAAAAAAGATGAAGATGATAATTTCGATAGCATCAAAAGCTTATTTGGATATGAAGTATAATGAAAGTACGCCATATGGATTAGATTGGGCAGGATACATTCCTATAGAAACTGCATATAAATGGGATCCTACAGAATATGCTCCTAGGGATTTGATTTTAGGGTTAGAAGCTCCATTATGGACAGAAACTATTTCAACTGTAGAGCAAATGGATTTTATGATATATCCAAGATTACTAGGTTACGCTGAAATTGGTTGGACTCCTAAAGAACTTAGAAATTGGGATGAATATAAAATTAGGTTGGAGAAACAAGGCGAAAGACTTAGTAATCAAGGCATTAATTATTATAGGGATAGTGGTATATGGAAATAAAATTCAAAGATATTAATTTAGATTTATGTTAAAATAGTATTATATTATTAAATAAGGGGAGAATTTTGATGTGTATTAGAGTAGAATTAGTTGTTAGATTAGGCTCTAAGCAAGGACTGTAAGCTATTATTACAATTTTGTTTAGAGCCGTATTAGCAATATAAATGCGGTTTGAATGTTTTGTGCAGTCTTTGCTTTTTATTTATGAATTAAGTAGTAGATAGGAGCAACTAATATGAAGTATAAAAAAGCACAAGATATATTGCCAGAGGAGATTATTAAAATAATTCAAGAATATGTAGATGGAGGATATCTATATATTCCTACAAAGTTTGAAAAAAGAAAATCCTGGGGCACTCAAAGTGGACTAAAGGATGAGTTAAAACAAAGAAATAGAGAAATTTACAGTAAGTATAGTGAAGGAATGACTATTAATGAGCTTACTAAATGTTACTATCTTACTGAAAGTAGTATTAGAAGAATAATTAGACAACAAAAAGATATAATATGAATTTTGAAAATAATACCTATATGATTTTTATATAGGTATTATTTTTTTATCAAAATTTGTTCAGAAGTGTTTTTAAACTTGTTACATAAATTTATTAAATGATATTATTCGTATAAGGTATTGGTATGAATAAAATATATTACTTTTTTAATAATATAATTAAAAGCATATTTTGATTATATTATATTTATCTATAAATAAAGTAAAGTTATAAAGGTATATTGAAAGGGGAATAAAGATGAATATAGTAACAGTATTGGATGTTAACTTTGAGTATGGAGGCACGGTTAATACAATTTTTCCTGTAATATTAAGTGATAATAACAATATGATATTAATTGATTGTGGATATCAAAACTTTTTACCGCTAATAGAAGAGTGTGCTGGAAAAAAAGAAATTGAATTAAATAAACTGACAAAGATAATTATAACTCATCACGATTATGATCATATGGGATCACTAGCAGATTTTAAAAGGAAATATCCTAATATAGAAGTATTATCATCATATATAGAATCAAGATATATAAGTGGAGAAGAAAAATCCTTAAGGTTAAAGCAAGCAGAATTTATATATGATACTATTCCAGAAGAGGATAAAGAGGAGGCAAGAAATTTTCAACATATGCTCGAATCCATAGAAAATGTTAAAGTTGATACAGTGTTAAAAGATAAAGAAAAGCTTGAATGGTGCGGAGGAATGGAGATAATTGAAACTCCAGGACATATGCCAGGACATATATCTATATATCTAAAAGAAAGTAAAACGCTAATAGCAGGAGATGCTTTAGTTATAGAGGATAATAAATTAGCAATTGCAAACCCTCAGTATACATTAGATATGGAGAAAGCTAGAAATTCTATAATGAAGTTATTAAATTATGATATAGAAAAAATAATATGCTATCATGGTGGAATATACAGAAAAAATATAAGAGAATCACTTATGAAAATTTAGTTTAAAACATATACTATTGATGAAAAAGTTGATTTTAAGCTGGTATTTAACAAGAATTTAACATTGTTAATTTAATCTTCTAAAACTGTTATTATTACATGCTTTGCTATTTAACAAGAATTTAACGGTATAAACTGTGTATTTTGCTTGTATTTTTAAGATTAAATATTATATAATCACATTGTAAAAATTTTGTGAACAATATTATCATGATAATGAAAATAATAATAGTAAATATATTTATTATGATATAAAAAGTAGGTTTTATGCCATATATTAACTGAAAATTAACGTAAAAATGAAAGGGGATATTTCATGACTATTTCTTTCTTTGAATTTATAGGACAAATAGTAGATAATCCGGCATTATTAATAACAGTAATTTTAACCTTAGGTGTAATTTTAGTAAATGGATGGACAGATGCACCTAATGCTATTGCAACATGTGTATCTACGAGAGCAATAGGTCCTCGTGCCGCAATATTAATGGCAGCGGTTTTTAATTTTCTAGGAGTTTTTGTAATGACTATGGTAAATGCTAATGTAGCAATGACCATTTATAATATGGTGGACTTTGGAGGAGATTCTGGTGATGCTTTAGTTGCTTTATGTGCTTCATTATTTGCAATTGTTGTATGGGCAACTGCAGCTTGGTATTTTGGAATTCCTACAAGTGAAAGCCATGCACTAATTGCTGGTATATCAGGAGCAGCAATTGCGCTTCAAGGTGGACTTGGTGGTATTAACGGTGGAGAGTGGATAAAGGTAATTTATGGACTAGTACTTTCTACAGGGTTAGGTTTTGTAATGGGATGGATAACTGTTAAGATTACAGAATTGATTTTTAAAGGCTTTGATCGTAGAAAGACAAGTGGTTTCTTTAAATATTCTCAAATTGGCGGAGGAGCAGCAATGGCATTTATGCATGGAGCTCAAGATGGTCAAAAGTTTATGGGAGTATTCATGCTTGGAATATTCTTAGCAAATGGACAAGGCGCTGTTGAAAACTTTGTAATTCCAGTATGGCTAATGGTAATTTGTTCTTTAGTTATGGCTTTAGGTACTTCTATAGGAGGATATAAAATTATAAAAGCAGTTGGTATGGACATGGTTAAGTTGGAGCAATACCAAGGATTTTCAGCAGATTTAGCTGCAGCTGGATGTCTTCTTATTTCTTCAGTAACAGGAATTCCTGTAAGTACAACTCATACTAAAACAACTTCTATAATGGGAGTTGGTGCAGCAAAAAGATTAAGTTCTGTAAACTGGGGAGTTGTTAAAGAAATGGTTTGGACATGGATTCTTACCTTCCCAGGCTGTGGTATTATCGGATTTTTAATGGCGAAGTTTTTCATTTGGATTTTTTAATAAAATATAAACTACAAAGGAGTAGGATTAAAAATGGGAAGTAAAAAAGGAAATGATTATTTTGAAATGTTATCTGAGTTAGTAGATTATTCATGCAGTGCAGCAAATTTACTTCATGATACTTTATTAAACTTTGATGTAAATGAAATAGAAAATAAAATAAGTGAAATGCATAAGATTGAACATGCAGCAGACTTAAAAAAACATGATATGATGAATAAATTACTTAAAGAATTTATTACACCTATCGAAAGAGGAGATATTGCAGAGTTAGCTCATGAAATTGATAATGTAACAGATGCTATAGAAGATATTTTAACAAGAATATATATGTTTAATATTACTTCTATGAGAAAAGAAGCCTTAGATTTTGCTAATGTAATAATAAAACATTGTAATGAGTTAAAAGGATTAATGAAAGAATTCCGTAACTATAAAAAGTCACAAGAAATACAAAAATTAATAATAAATATAAATGGATTAGAAGAAGAAGGAGATAAGTTATATATTATGAGTATAAGAAATCTTTATACTACTTCAAAAGATTCTATAGAATTAATGACATGGACAGACACTTTTAAATATTTTGAAAGATGTTGTGATGCTTGTGAAACTGCAGCAAATGTAGTTGAAAGTGTAATAATGAAGAATTCATAATAAATTACATAAGAATAGAATAAGATAGGCTGTTGAAATCAAACAGCCTATCTTATTGCTATTTTAAAATCATCTATTTTTTTACCTTTAGATGTTATTGCACTTACCTTAATGTATTCTTTATCTATATCTATAAGTAAAAAATGATATACAGCAATTGGGGGAACAACAACACCGGATTTGCTTTTATACTTATCACGAAGCTTTTCACCGCCACCACCTGTAATTACTTGATAAATGTACTCTCTTTTTGAAGAAGAATTTATCATCCTTCTTGAATAGTTATGCTCATGGCCACAAAAAATTATATCAATATTACATTTCTCTACTATATTTAAAAAGTTATCTCTGTCAGTAGGATACAAATCAAGGCAATGACCTAGATGAGCACCAGTTGGAAATGCTGGAGAATGAACAAAAAGAAGTTTGTTTTTATAACAGTCATATGAAATTTTCTCTAACCAATCAAGCTGAGCTTGGCTAATTTTATGAATTTCTCCATAATGAAATGAATTAAGTACTATAAGCCTAGTATCCTCAAAGTCTACGTAATAAACTGTTTTATTGTAACCATCAAGAGTAGTATCAGTAGGAATTGAATTATCATAAAACTCACTAAAAGTTTTTTCAAGTTTATAATCCTCTGGAGTTATATTTACTTCATGGTTCCCAACTACAGGAATCAGTGGTTTCCCAGGATGATATTTTTCAATAATATTTTTAAAGTCAATTAATTGTAATTTTAATAATTCTTCTTTAGGATTACCTGCAACAGTATCTCCACACATCACTATAAATTCAGGTTTAGGATCTAATTTACAAGTTTCTTTCATTATTAAATTGAGTAC
Organism: Clostridium sp. D46t1_190503_E9; assembly: GCF_015555225.1. NCBI lineage: Bacteria > Bacillati > Bacillota > Clostridia > Eubacteriales > Clostridiaceae > Clostridium > Clostridium sp. D46t1_190503_E9. The sequence continues at coordinate 132,530 of NZ_JADNKB010000008.1, read as the reverse complement.
TTTTTTATTTATGCCATTTTCTTTCCCTTTTGAATCACCAAAAACTATAAATCTCATTTTTTTCTCCTTAAAAAATAAATGATTTACTTACAATATTTTAACCATCTAGCATAAATTTCGGGTCTTTCAGTTTTAACAAAACTTAGAAATTCATCTTTATATCCAAGATCATATAACCCTTTAATGATTAAACTAGGATATAAACGTTTTTCCTTCATAGCCTTTGCAGTATCAATAAGTTTAATATCATTTAAAGGTGTTAAAAATATATGAAATAAAGCTGAATCTAATCGTGCATATCCTATAGAATACATGGCTTCATAAAGTTCGATAATTTTATTTGATATATCTAGAGTGAGACAATGTGATGACAAATATTTATCTAATTCAATCCCATCTATATATTCTCTTACAATATGTTTATCACCATATGAATAAATCTTAGGAAAATGTGAATTTGTTTGAGCCATAAGTAAAGTGTGGATTTCATCCTTACAAGATTGTTTCTTTTTAAATATTTTAATACATTTTTTTGAATCTATTTTATATACTTTTCCTTGAGTTCCACTACCAAGTAATTGTAATTCATCTATATTTATTCCATCGTACAATTTAATTTTAATCACCTAATTAAAAAAGTAATAACAATATTAATATATGAAAAATAATAAATTTGACTTACTTTATTTTAGTTTTCTATAATTCGATTTCCTCAGCATTTATTTTAAAATTTGCATCTTTATAGGACTTTTTAATATATGATGCAGATCCAATAAATGTTAAAAGATAACCAATGAGTAAATTTTTCATAAACTCACTTCTAATTGAAGGTTCTAATAAGAAATCTGGAACAGATCTTAATGCATCAAAGAATGTTATTTCATAATAGCTTTTAAATTCTGAGTAAATATCTATAGCTAATGAAATATGATTAGCTAAATAAACCATAATTATAGTGATTATAGAAGTAATAATAACTCCTGTTATATTAAGTTTTCCACCTAGCAATTGATATCCTTTAATACAACATATAGCAATAGCTAGTCCAGCAATTGCTGCTATATAATTCATTTGGTATATTAATATCCAAACTAAAGATCCAAGTAGGGCACCTATAAATCCACCTACTATTCCACCAACTATATTGTTTCTTACATTTTGAAGATTATTTTGATTTTCACTGATAGCATTTTTGATTTCAAATTGACAATTCTTACAGCAAGGAATAACAGTATTACCTAGTAAAAATGCTGATACTTCCGTAGTTTCTCCACAAGAGCTACATCCAGTAATAAAGTTATTCATAATAGAAAAATCAATAAGTTTATTTAATACAGACAATATAATCTCTGGATCTCTATATTTTTTAGAACCTGGATTATATTGTAGCTGAATACTAGAAGGTTTATAAGAAGCATAATTAAGTTTTTTATATTCTTTTGTTAAATCATTAAGAAAAGAGTTAATTTTATCTCCCTCAAATTCATTATTAAGTACTCCTTTCATTTTATATTCTTAAATTATTCATAATTATACTAATAATTGGGTTAATTATAAATTAATAAGTATAATTCTATAATAATTCATATTTACCATATGAAATCAATATTATATAATTTATGTAATACTAAGCAAAGAAGTGAATATTTAAAAGGAGGTTTTTTTATGTTTAAAAATTTAGGACCTAATCCAAATGATATATATCCAAATGAAAATATTAAAACTGTATGTTTTATAAAAAACACTATAAAAAATCCTAATATTGAAGTTGGAGATTATTCGTATTTCTCAGGAGAAGACTTTGAAAAGCATGTAACTCATCATTATGAGTTTATTGGTGATAAGTTAGTTATAGGGAAATTTTGTGCTATTGCAAGTGGGGTAGAATTTATTATGAATGGTGCAAATCATAGAATGAATAGTGTAACTACTTATCCATTTAATATTATGGGGAATGGATGGGAAAAATCAACTCCTGCAATAGAAGATTTACCTTATAAGGGGGATACTATAGTAGGAAATGATGTCTGGATAGGAGAAAATGTAACTATAATGCCAGGTGTCAAAATTGGAGATGGGGCTATTATAGCAGCTAATTCAGTTGTTGCAAAAAATGTTGACTCATATAGTATTGTAGGAGGAAATCCTGCTACATTTATAAAGAAAAGATTTGATGATGAGTTAATAGAATATCTTTTAGAATTAAAGTGGTGGAACTGGTCTAAAGAAAAGATATTTGAGAATCTGGAAGTATTATGTAGTTCTGATTTAAATAGGATAAGAAGTATAGAATAAAGAATATAAAAAGTGGTATTAGAAAATTTGGATATACAATAGTAGTATCTAGATAAACTTTGTTTCTAATAATATTAAATAAAATAATGTATAAGCTATAGTTAAATATTAATTGTTAAGAGTTATAGAATATATACTAATATATTTTAACATACTATATCTGTATCAATTTTGAAAGGAGATATAGTATGGAAAGATTACATTGCAAGATTAATGGAATAGCTAATGAAAATATGAAAACGCAACTAAAAAATTCATTAGAAAAAGTTGAAGGTGTTAATCAAGTTTGTGTTGATATGGCAAGAGGTTCTGTTGAAGTTATGTACAATAAACCAGCTACACAACAAGGAATAAGAGCTTGTATAGAAAATACAGGACATACAATTGAATAATTAGTAAGAAAAGTAGTCTATAATTAATGAAAGCATAGACTACTTTATTTTAATATTTATATGAATTAAATAGATGAAATAACAAATTCTTTAAATATTTTTGCTATAGGGGACATATAAGCATCTTTAAGCCATCCCATATAAATAGTTTTATCTTTAATTTTTTCTTTTATCTTCAAGATAGAAACAGAATTTGTGTTGATAATTGGTGTGTTTGGAACTATTGATATTCCAGCGCCTGCCGCAACTAAACCTTCTAGCATACTTGCTTCACTAGGTCTTATTGATATTTTAGGAATATAACCTAAGAATTCAGAGTATGAAATCATCTTATCTTTACTATCTATGCAAAAAGCAACAAAGGATTCATTTTCTAATTCTTTTAAAGATACTTCGGATCTATTTGAAAGATGATGTTTTTTAGGAACTATTAAAACATATTCTTCACTTCTTATAGCAATTGATTCAATTTCAGAAGGTATATTAGAATGTTCTATACACTCATAAAATCCTAAATCTATTTTTCCAGATTTCAAATCACATATTATATTTTTTACTGATTCATGATTAAATTGAAATTTAGTATTTGGATTTTCATTTAAAAAATTACTTATTATAAAAGGCATAAAATATGTACCTACACTAGATGTAGAAGATATAGAAATACTATCAGTATTAGAATTAGTTATTTCTTTTAATTCTTTTATACCTTTATTTATTTCAAGTAATGCAGTTTTTGTATGAGATAAAAACATTTTTCCAAACCTTGTTAGTTTAATGTTACGTCCACTTTTTTCGAATAAAGGAACTCCCAATTCTTCCTCGAGTTTTGAAATTGCCTTACTCAAAGCAGGCTGGCTTACTGATAATAAATTAGATGCAGTTGTAAAATTTTCAGTTTCAGCTATTGTTTTAAAGTATTCTAATTGTTGTAAGTTCATTTTATTCTCCTTAAGATAAAGTATATGATTATATTTATAAGATTAGTTAATCTAATTTAAATTTACAAGGCAGTTTAAAAACTTATTAGCTAATGGAATTATAAAAGAAAATTAATGTAGCAAAAGTATAGTACTTTTTAAGGTTATAGTAATCATATAAAACTATAACTATTAGTTATAGTTTTATGAAAATTATCAATTAGACATATGTTATTTTATAATGATATAATCACAATATGAAATTTTGGATTTAATTTAATATGATAAATAATTATAAAATTTATTTATAGTTATGTCAAAAGAAAATGGGGGAATATATTATGATGAAAGTAGATAAAGAAAAATGTATTGGATGTAGTTTATGTATTAATGATTGCATAGTAAGAGATATAAACCTAGTTGATGGGAAAGCTAATATAAATAATATTGCATGTTTTAAATGCGGTCATTGCATAGCAGTTTGTCCTAAAAATGCAGTATCAACAGATGAATATAATATGGATGACGTGAAAGACTATAATAAAGAAGAGTTTGAAATAGATGAAGATAATTTACTTAATTTTATCAAGTATAGAAGAAGTATAAGAAATTTTAAAAATAAAGATGTAGAAAATGAAAAACTTCTAAAAATTATTGAAGCAGGTAGATTTACTCAAACAGGAAGCAATAGTCAAGGTGTATCTTATATAGTTATAAAAGATGGAATTGATAAATTAAGAGAAATGGCTTTAGAAAGTTTAAATCAAATGGGGAAAGGGATACTTAATAATTTAACAGAAGAAACTATGAAGCTTAAAAATTATGCAGAGATGTGGGTACAAATGTATGAAGATTGTAAAGTTGATCCGAAAAAAGGGGATAGATTATTCTTTAATGCCCCAGCAGTAGTACTTGTAGTATCTAATTCACAAGTAGATGGAGCGCTTGCATCTTCAAATATGGAACTTATGACTAATGCATTAGGACTTGGAACATTCTTTAGTGGTTTCTTTATAAGAGCGGCACAAGGAAATAAAAAGATAATGGATTATTTAGGTTTAGATGAAAGTAAACAAATTGTAACTTGTATGGTTATTGGATATCCTAATATAAAGTATTTAAGAACTACCCCAAGGAAAAATGCAGAAATAATTTGGAGATAATTAAAAATATACAAATAATCAATTAAAATATCTATACAGTAAGGAGGAAGAGAAGTGAAAGTTGAAATTTGGTCAGATATATTTTGTCCATTTTGTTATATAGGAAAACGCAAATTTGAAGCAGCTTTAGAAAACTTTGAGAAAAGGGAAGATGTAGAAGTTATATATCGTAGTTTTGAATTAAATCCTGGTGCAGAAAAGCACAACGATAAGAACATACATGAACTTATTGCTAGTAAGTATGGGATTACTTATGAAGAGGCTAAGTTAAATAATGATAATATAGTAAGACAAGCAAAAGAATTAGGATTAGAATACAATTTTGATACTTTAATACCTACAAACTCTTTTGATGCTCATAGAATGATTCATTTTGCAAAAGAATATGGTAAGATGGAGGAAATGACAGAAGCTTTATTTAAAGCATATTTTACAGATTCTAAAAACGTAAGTGATTTTAATACATTGGCTGGAATAGCAGAGAGTGTTGGATTAAATAAAGAAGAAGCAATAAATGTATTAAATAGTAATAAATATAGTGATTTAGTAAGAGGCGATGAAGAACTGGCAGGGCGTTATGGAATAAATGCAGTACCATTCTTTATATTCAATGAAAAGTTTACAGTATCAGGAGCTCAACCAACAGAAATATTTTTACGAGCTCTAAACAAAGTTGCTGAAGAGGAAAATTCTTTAACTTAATAAAAGCTTACAAATTACATTATGACAATCAAAGAGATGTATAAAAATAAATTCTAGTGCAGTTGATAAAAAGGAAGCTCGAAATAAATTAGAGCTTCCTTTTTTACAAATAATATTAAAAATATTTAGTTTTATGCATATGTAAATAATAGATAAAAAATTATATTTAAAAATTACTTTAAGTAAATAAAATAAATAACTTAAAGGATATAACGTTTTGTGATACCATTTAGAAAAAATTAATATATAAGCATAAAGGGGGTCGCGTTTCGCGACCCCTTTTGTAAAAATAAGAGATTAACTTTTTCAAGGTAATAAAGCTTACTTAAAATTGAATAAATTTCACATTAAATATATTTCTGATACTACGTCTTTTACTTTCGCAATAAATTAAGTAATTTTCAAACTTATTTGGAATAAACATTATAATAGATATTTATTAAATGGAGAGTTTTTAATGGTAATTTATATTAGAAAGATAAAAGGTTGTTTATTACTATGTTTATTAGCTTTATTTTGTATTGGACTTATATTTTATAAATACATAGCACTAAATAATAGAAAAGATTTTATTGCAGGAGCATTTGTTATAAATGAAGAATTAGAAGAACAACATGAAAAAGAAGTAATGACAACAATAAATAATGAAAAATATTTTAGACCATCAAAGCTTCCAGTGTTGAACAATAATAAAGAGGCTATTGAACTTATGGATGATTTTTATGATAAAGAAGTAAAAGATATATCAATAACAAGCAAGTATATAAGGAGCCCAGAAGATACTATTTTAAATTATTTTTCTCTTTTAAGGGAAGCAGCTAATCCTGTGGATAATAAATACTTAGGGTGTGGTTCTATAGGTAATGGTGATAGACCTTATCCAATAGCTTATAATTTTTTTGATGATGAATATAAGAAAAAGGTAAGTTTTAGTGAGTATAAAGATTCCTTTTATAATATATTTCATATTAGTTTAATTAAGTATAAAGAAGTTCCAAGTGATAATGAAAACTTAAAATATTTTTATGAAATGGAAGCAATGCAAGCTTTAGAAAACAATGTAGCAAGTTTTGTTTATTATTATGGATTTATAGAAATGCGAAAAATTGAAAATGAATATAAAATATCAGATATTAATATTACTCCTGAAAATTATCTTTGTGCACCATATCATGGATGGGTATATGATGCAACTGCAAAAGTTGAAATAGAATATGGAAACTGGTGTAAGTTTATTAAGAAGATGGGCAAAACAGAAGTTGATGGATATGTTAAAAATATATATTTCCTGGGAAATGACAATAAAAACTATAAAATACAATTTTATACCCTAACTAATGATTATGATATTGAAGTAGCTCAATATGTTCAAAATAGCAATGGAAGATGGGAAAATATAAAATTAAATCCTAATGATTGCTTGAAAAAATAGTGACGGTCATCCCTAGAATGTTATAACCAATCTTAGTTAGTAGAATAATATTAGTAATTCTTATAAATTGATATTAAAAAAAACTCGGAATATGTAATATTTTTGTGGTAATTTAATATGTAAAATGTGTTGACAATGTTTACACATTGTATTAGAATATAACCATATTAAATACGGATCCATTTACGGATTGTTACTGGAAAGCAGGCAAAACCTAAATTGATACCAAATTTGTTATAGTGGAGAAACTATAACTATTTGATATTGATTTGGGTTTTTTTATACGAAAATAGAATAAATCTTATTAATAAGCTAAATATATAATGAGATTATTTTTTATAGAAGATAAATATTTCTAATAAAAAATTAAGATGAAGGAGATTAGAGATATGCTAATAAACAAAGTGTTAAATAATAATGTTATTACAATTATAAATGAAAACAATGAAGAATCAGTTGTTATGGGTAGGGGAATAGCCTTTCAAAAGAAGAAGGGTGATGAAGTTGATAAGGAAAAAGTAGACAAGATATTTGTTTTAACGAATAAAAGCATTAATGATAAGTTAATTGCATTAGTAAATGATATCCCTGTAGAAAATCTAGAAATTGCTGAAGAAGTAATTAAATATGCAGAAGAAAAATTAGGAACAAAACTAAATGAAAATATATATTTAACACTTACTGATCATATAAGCTTTTCTATAAACAGATATAAAAATAATTTAGAAATGAAAAATGTAATGCTTTGGGATATAAAAAGACTTCATAAATCAGAATTTGAAATTGGACTTAAGGCATTGGAAATCATAAAAAGTAAAGTGGATATAGAGTTGCCAGAAGATGAAGCAGCATCAATAGCACTTCATATTTTAAATGGTGAATTAAGTCAAGATATGCCTCAAATAGTTGATATTATAAATTTAATTAATGAAATTCTCAAAATTGTAAAATATCATTTTAATATTGATTTTGACGAAGAATCAATTAATTATTATAGATTTATTACTCATTTAAAATTCTTTGCACAAAGATTAGTTAATGGAAAATACTATGAAGATAATGATAATGAGTTATTTGAAATGATTAAGAATAAATATCCAAAATCATATGAGTGCACAAGAAAAATAGAAGGATTTATAAAACAAAAATTTAATAATGAATTAACAAAAGAAGAAAAACTATATTTAATAGTACATACAGCGAGAGTTGTAAAAGAGAATTATTAAAAATTAATATAGATTTAAATTTTACTTAGGATTGTAACTGATTCGATCAGGCAAAACCTAAATTAATGATTAAAATTTAGCTAATGAACTATACTATACTTGCGTATTATCAAGATTTATTTATATTCATTAGTACGATATTTATGAGTTAATTTAGGTTTTTTATTATATACTGATAAATAAATATGTTCGGAGGAGATAGCAGGAAAATTAATTTGTTAACCGGAAGTTTCATAGGATTGTAACTGACTTGATCAGGCAAAACCTTAATTCTTCAAAACTTAAATAATTTAAATTTTGAAAGTGAGGAATTAAGCTATGAATTATGAAAATTTAGCTAAGTCAATATTAGAAAAAGTAGGCGGAGAAAAAAACGTATCAAATTTAACACATTGTGCAACAAGATTAAGATTTAACTTAAAGGACACATCGAAGGCAAATACAGATGCTCTTAAAAACACTCAAGGAGTCATGGGAGTTGTTGATAAAGGCGGTCAATATCAAGTAATAATAGGAAATGATGTAAATAATGTTTACAAAGAAATTATCAAAATTAGCAATATTGAAAATGGAAATAGCAATGGATCTAATGAAGTTGATGATCGTAAACCTATTGCAAAGGTAATAGATACAATAACAGGTATATTTACACCTATATTACCAGCAATAACGGCAGCAGGTATGATGAAGGCAGTTCTTGCATTATTAACTGCATTTAAATTAGTATCTACGGATTCTCAAAGTTATCAAGTTATAAATTTTATGGCAGATGCTGCATTCTATTTCTTACCTTTACTTCTTGCAAATTCAGCAGCTAAGAAGTTTAAATGCAATCAGTACTTAGCAATGATGCTTGGAGGAATGTTGCTTCATCCAACATTTGTTACAATGGTAAATACAGCAAAAGAAGCAGGAACATCTATATCAGTATTTGGATTACCAATTTCTTTAGCATCATATAGCTCAAGTGTTTTACCAATAATACTTGGTGTTTGGTTTATGTCATATGTTGAACCAATTGCAGATAAAGTATCACCAAAAGCAATTAAATTCTTTACAAAACCATTAATTACAGCATTAGTTACAGGAATAGTTTTATTAGTAGTAATTGGACCTTTAGGATATATAATTAGTGATAAAATAGGATTAGCTATAAAAACTTTAGAATCTTATGCTAGCTGGTTAGTACCTACTTTAATAGGTGGATTAACTCCATTATTAGTTATGACAGGAACTCATTATGGGCTTATACCAATAGGAATAAACAATCGTATGACTATGGGATATGATACAATAATCTACCCAGGAATGTTAGCATCAAATGTTTCTCAAGGAGGAGCAGCATTAGCAGTAGCACTTAAAACTAAGAATAAAGAAATCAAACAACTAGCATCTTCAGCAGGTATTACAGCGGTATGTGGTATTACTGAGCCAGCTTTATATGGTGTTAACTTAAGATTTAAAACTCCATTATATGCATCTATGATAGGAGGAGCAATTGGTGGTCTGTTCTTAGGATTATTCCGTGTATCAAACTATTCAGGTGGTTCTCCAGGATTTTTAACATTACCAAGCTATATTGGTGGAGAAACAATGATGAACTTTGTATATGCTTGTATAGGAGCTGTAATAAGTGTGGCTGTATCATTTGCAGCAGGTTTAATCTTATATAGAGATAAAGAAGAAGTTACTGATACTGAAGTAGTTGATAAGAGTGATGAAAATATGAATAAAGAGGCTCTAGGTAATGCAATTACTATTGCTAGTCCAATAAATGGAGAAATAGTACCTTTAAGTGAAGTTAAAGATGAAACTTTTGCATCAGAAATGATGGGAAAAGGAATAGCAATTAAGCCAATAGAGGGTAAAGTAGTATCACCGATAAATGGAACTGTTGAAATGATGTTCAAAACTAAACATGCTATAGGGTTAAAATCAAATGATGGAGCAGAGGTTTTAATTCATGTAGGTATGGATACAGTTCAATTAGAAGGTAAACACTTTAAATCATTTGTAAAAGATGGAGATAAAGTGAATATTGGAGATACTTTAGTAGAATTTGATATGGAAGCTATTAAAAAGGAAGGTTATGAATTAACAACACCTGTTATAGTTACAAATACTATGGATTATTTAGAAGTTTTACCTATGAACTTAAAAGCAGCTAAGGCTGGAGATACTATTATAAGTATTCTTTAATATATAAGTTTTAATAAAAATGAAGTTGACTAAATTTATTAAAAGGTGAAATTAATTTGAGTTTATAATAAAATAATTGATTCTTACTAAGAAAGATTTAATTATTTAATAACTAGAAAACAATTAAATTTAAAACTTATGAAAATATAAGGAAGTATCTAAAGAAGAATTTATAGATACTTCCTTAAAAAATAGAGGAGGAATTAGTTATGACTAAAGATTTCAATAGATTTCCAGAAAACTTTTTATGGGGAGGAGCTTTAGCTGCAAACCAATGTGAAGGTGGATATAAAGAAGGTGGAAGAGGCTTAACAACTGTTGATCTTTGTCCAGCAGGAGCAAATAGACGTAAAGTTATGGAAGGGAAAATAGATGTTTTAAGACCATTAGAAAATGAATATTATCCTTCACATGAAGCTATAGACTTTTATCATAGATATAAAGAAGATATAGCATTATTTGCAGAAATGGGATTTAAATGCTTAAGAGTATCAATTGCATGGTCAAGAATTTTCCCAAATGGAGATGAAACTATTCCAAATGAAGAGGGATTAAAATTTTATGATTCAATGTTTGATGAAATGATTAAGTATGGAATTGAGCCAGTAGTTACAATTTGTCATTTTGATACACCAATTGGAATTATTGAAGAGTTTGGTGGATGGAAAAACAGAAAGTTTATTGATTTTTACTTAAATTATTGTGAAGCTATATTTACAAGATACAAAGATAAGGTTAAATACTGGATGACATTTAACGAAATCAATATGATATTACATTTACCTTTTATGGGAGCAGGAGTTAGATTTGAAGAAGGTGATAATGAACTTCAAATAAAATATCAATCAGCTCATCATGAACTTATAGCAAGTGCATTAGCTACAAAAATGGCACATGAAATAATGCCAGGTTCAATGGTAGGATGTATGCTTGCAGCAGGAGAGTTTTATCCTTACTCATGTAATCCAGAAGATGTATTATTAGCAAAAGCAAAGGATAGGGAAAATTTATTCTTTATTGATGTGCAATCAAGAGGGGAATATCCTGGATATGCAAAAAGATTTTTAAGAGAAAATGGAATTGAGATAGAGTTTGGAGAAAATGATGAAGAAATATTAAAAAACAATACAGTAGATTTTATTGGATTCAGTTATTATTCAAGCAGATGTGCAAGTTCAGATCCAGAAGTGCTAAAAGGCCAAACTGCAGGGAATGTTTTTAAAACTGTTAGAAATCCTAACTTAAAAATTTCAGAATGGGGATGGCAAATAGATCCATTAGGTCTTAGAATAACTTGTAACTCTTTATATGATAGATATCAAAAGCCTTTATTTATTGTAGAAAATGGTTTAGGTGCTGTTGATAAAGTAGAAGAAGATGGATCTATAAATGATGATTACAGAATTGAATATTTAAGAGAACATGTTAAAGCAATGAAAGAAGCTATTAAAGATGGTGTTGATTTAATAGGATATACACCATGGGGATGTATAGATATAGTTTCTGCTTCAACTGGGGAAATGAAAAAACGTTATGGATTTATATATGTAGATAAAGATAACGAAGGAAATGGAACATTAGAAAGAAGAAAAAAGAAGAGCTTTGACTGGTATAAAAAAGTTATAGATAGTAATGGTGATGAGCTTTAATATAGGCTAATAATTTATTAAAAGAGTTTGGATTTAATTTCAAGCTCTTTTTAATTTAATTAAATTTGATATATAATATAATAGGTTTATAAAGACATTTAAATTAAATTAATAAAAATAGTGTTATAATAAGATAAACAATAGAAAAATATATTTAGAAGGTGTACAAAATGAAAAAAAATATAATCAATTTTATTGAAGAAAATAAAATAATTGCAATTTGCAGAGGGATTTATGGAGAAAAGCTAGTTCAACTAGTAGAGTCGTTGTATGAAGGTGGAGTTAAGCTAGTAGAAGTAACATTTGATCAAGGTGATGAAAAATGTATAGAAAAAACTTCAGAAGCACTTAAAGAATTAAATTCTAAATTTAGTGGCAAAGTTAAGTTTGGAGCAGGAACAGTTATTACAACTGAACAAGTTAAGGCTGCAAAAAATTCAGGAGCAGAATATATTTTATCTCCAAATTCAGATTCAGAAATAATAAAGCTAGCAAATGAATTAGGATTAGTAACTATACCAGGTGCCATGACTCCAACTGAGATTTTATCTGCTCATAAGGCTGGTGCAGATTTTGTAAAACTGTTCCCAGCAGGTACTTTAGGATTAAAATATGTTAAAGATATATTAGGGCCAATAAATAATGTTAAATTTATAGCAGCAGCTGGTGTCACTCCAGAAAACTTAGGAGAATTTTTAAAATTAGGATTTGTAGGTGCTGGAATTAGTAATTATATAACTAATAAAGATATGGTAAACTCAGGAGATTTTGAAACATTAACTAATCATGCTATAGAAATAATGAAAATAGCTAAAAATTAATATAAATAAAGAAATATAGAATTAGATTTGCAGAATAATATTTATAGTGATGGATAAGATAAAATTGAAAATAGAGCTATGGTATAATATCGATGAGAAAGATTATCAATTAGCGAGGAATATTAAGGAATTTAAAAATAAACTAAGATAATAAGCTTAAACTAAATGATAATGATTTTCAATTACTTAAAGAGTGTGATATTATATCAACATAATTTAATTTTAAAGAGGAGGGAAACCATGGCTAGAGAAAGAGGCCCAAGATTTAAACAGTGTAGAAGACTTGGCTTAAATGTTTCCGGACATCCTAAAGCTATGAATCGAGCTGTAAAGGGAACAAGTAGAGCAGACAAAAAATTATCAGAATATGGTGTAAGACTATTAGAAAAGCAAAGGTTAAGAGCTTACTATGGAGTTTTAGAAAAGCAATTTAAAAAATATGTTGAAGATGCTTTTAAAACTAAAGAAGGTACAACTGGAGAAGCTTTATTATTAAGATTAGAATCAAGATTAGACAACCTTGTATATAGAATGGGATTTGCTAATTCTATAAGAGCTGCAAGGCAAATGGTTAATCATGGACATATCTTAGTTAATGGAAAGAAAATTGATATTCCATCATATAAGGTAGAACCAGGAACAGAGATTTCTTTAACAGAAAAGGCGAGAAAATCTCCAAATTATATTGCAAACATAAATGGACATGTGAATACTTTACCTTACATAGAATCTAACTTAGATGAATTTAAGGCTGTATATACTAGATATCCATTAAGAGAAGAAATTCCAATACAAATTAATGAAAACCTAATAGTTGAGTTCTACTCTAGATAATTATTCTAGCTAATAGTATAAGGTTCATAACTTCTTAAAATTAAAGTATATTTTGCCATGGAAAAAGCTATACAGTGCAGTGTATAGCTTTTTCTTTTTATAGATATTAAAAAATAAAATAGAATTAAATATATTGACTACTTACTACAGCTAATAGAGTTTTAGGGTCAGTTAAAATTGTTATATCCTCTGGAATAACAATATCTTTGATTAAGACCTTATCATCAACATTCATACTAGAAACATTTATTTCAATAGATTCAGGAATTTTTTCAACATTTCCTTGCAAATCTATAAATAAGTTATGAGTTTCTAATGTTAACCTCCTAGACTCTAGATTTTCTTGTCCAATAATTTTTATAGGAATTCTCATTTTAATAATTTCATTTGGTTTAATATATTGAAAATCTACATGTAAAATTTCATGTAGATCATTTTTCTGAACATCTTTAACTACGCAATTAAATTTTTTATTATCTAATTCAACTTCTATAATAGATCCGCTATTATTTTTTCTAAGCATTCTTCTAAGTTCTGCATTACACATTTTTATTGGAATAGTATGATCAAGGAATTCTCCATATATTACTCCAGGAATTTGCCCAGTTTTTCTAAGTTTACTTTGATTTGTTTTTATATTTCTTTCATATACTTTAAATGCTAAATTTGACATAATAAATACCTCTTTCATTAACTTTATATAATATATCTGTTCTAATTAATAATTTAAATAATTAAAAAATATAGTTGGTTTATTAAGCTCTATAAAGTTAAGGTGAAGATACTCATAATATGAGATATTTAAATAACCACACCTAGAGCTTAATTCCAAAGCCCCACATATGCATCATCCTCCTTTAAGTTATTATGATGAGTTTACTTAATAAGTTAAATAAAAGCAAAGGTAAGAAAGTAAGTCTTTGACAATAAAACATTAATATAATAAGGAAGTATTAAAGGAAAGTATAGAATATTATGACAAGTTTATAAAAAGATAAATTTATTATTAAAGTGGGAAATATATCATAATTTTTTATATCAGAATAAAAATGATTCATTATATTAACTACTATAGAATGTCAAATGAATGGTTAATGGATAGTATGATAAATAATTATAAAAAAATATATATTTATTTTCATCAATTAATTCTATCTGAATAGTATAATTAGAAAGTATTTATTTGGGAGATAATATTTTGAAAATAATTAATAAAATTTTTTCTATAATAAGTAGAGGAGAAGATTATAGTGATAGTGCCATTGCATTTGTTAATTCCGGTAATTTTTCTAGTCCAACTAAATATTTTATATGGGTAGATACTAAAAAGTTTAAAGTCAACATATTTCAAGGATCAACAAATAAATGGAATCTTATTCATAGCTATATATGTACTATTGGAAAAAAGGCTACTCCAACACCAAAGGGAACATTTAGTATAGGGATTAAAGGATTGTATTTTGGAGTTGAGAAAGGATATAAATGTTGGTATTATACACAGTTTAAAGGAAATTATTTATTTCACTCAATAATTTATAATTTAGATGGTAGTGTAAGAGATGGAAGGCTTGGAATGGCTTTATCAGATGGATGTGTAAGATTGGCTAAGGAAAATGCAAAATGGATATATGATAATATTCCTGAAGGGACTAAAGTTTATATTACTTAAAATATATGGCATATGGATGGAAGATTGCAATATATAATTTAGAATGTATGAGGGAAACTTCGATTGAAGTTTCCTAAATTAAATTGCTTTTAGTGCTTTAGAATAAATTATATTAATAGAAAAAAACTTCTCAAAATGTTTATATATTATCATTGACATCGATTACTTAGTATGATAATCTGAAACAAATAGTTTTTAAAACTACATATTTTAGATTAAAATACGAAATTGGAGAAAAAAAGATGATAAAAATTGTATCAGACTCATCTACACTTTATTCTATAGAAGAGGGACAAGCTAATAATATTGATATTGCACCTCTTTCAGTTAGCATTAATAACAAAACATATAGGGAGTATGAAGATATAAACACGAAAGAGTTTATTGATATTATTAACGAAGGTCATATTCCTAAATCTTCACAGCCATCTATTGGACATGTATTAGATTTATATAGTAAATATCCAGAAGATGAAATAATAAATATTTCAATGGCAGATGGTTTATCAGGTACATATAATTCAGCATTTATGGCAAGAAATATGGATAATAATCCAGAGCGTATAGATGTAATTAACTCAAAGACTTTATGTGGACCACATAGATATTTAGTTGACTTGGCTGTTAAGCTTGTAGAAGCTGGATACACAAGAAGTGAAATAGTAAATGAATTAAATAAATTTATTGAAACATCAACTTCATTTTTAATTCCTCATGACTTTGACTTTTTAGTAAGAGGGGGAAGAGTGTCATCTATAGTTGGTAAGATTGGAAGTGCCATTAAATTAGTACCAGTTATGACTCTTTCAGAGGACTGTAAATCTCTTGAAAAGTTTACTACTAAGCGTACATATAAAAAAGCAGTTAAAAAGATAACTGAAGTATTTTTAGAGAAAAATATTGATTTTAATTATAAGATTTATATTTCTCATGCTTGCAAAGAAGATTTAGCAAACGAGACTAAAGAAATTATATTAGAAGACATTAAAGATGCAGATATAGAAATTAAGTTGTTAAGTCCTGCATTTACTACTCAAGGTGGACCAGGATGTGTTGCGATACAAGTAATAAAAAAACATGATTTATTAAAATAATTATAAAAATAGGAGAGGCAGTATGGGTAAAGGGAATAAGTGTGGAGTTCATAGAAATATTTTAGAGTTTCATTGCCCAAGGTTTAATGAACTGCCAAAAGTTTCTTTATATAAGGACCAAGTCATTGTATATATAGAAGATGTATTAAAAGAAATAAATATTAATAATGAAGAAAAATTATTAACACCTACAATGCTTAATAATTATGTGAAACAAAAGGTAGTTTATCCTCCAAAAGATAAAAGATATGATGAAAAACATTTAGCTTACTTAATTGTAGTTTGCACATTAAAGCAAGTATTTACATTACAAGAAATATGTTATTTAATTAGAAAGCAAATAGATACTTGCCCTATAGAGGAGGCGTATGACTTTTTTTGTGTAGAACTTGAAAAGGCGCTAAAATCAGTATTTACTACAAGAGATTTTTCAGAGCCAAGTTCAGCAAGGAAAGTTACAATTGAATCTGAGATAGTAAGATCAATGGTAATGGCTTTTGCTAATAAGATATATATACAAAAGTATATTAAAAATGAAGTAAAAGATAAATAGAATTTAATAAAAATGATTTAGAGGTACAGTATTAATTTATATAATTAAATTGATTATATAAATTGATACTGTGCTTTTATAATATAAACAATATATAAGATGTTACTGCAAATATTATTTGATTTTTAAATAGTATTGAACATGATTAATATTTATGATATTTTTAAGTAAACGTTATAATTAAGTTAAAAGTAAATTTATATTATATATGGAGGTATAGAATATGGGTATTAGATTTATAGAAAAGTATAATGTATTTAAGCTTGACTCAAAAAATACATCGTATATTATTTCTATTGTAGATGAAGAAAAATTTTTAGGACATGTTTATTTTGGTGAAAAAGTAATTGATGAAGATATAAACTATTTGATGAGGATTGAAGAGCCACCATATATTCCATCTAAAAATAATAGAGATAGAGTATCCTTTTATGATAGTTTCCCTTTTGAATACTCAACTCATGGAATCGGAGACTTTAGAGAATCATCAATAAGGGTTAAGGATAAGAATGGACATTCAGAAGTAAAGCTTGAATATAAATCACATGAAATTTATAAAGGGAAAAGAGAGCTTAAAGGGTTACCTGCTACATTTGGAAATGAAAATGAGTGTACAAGCCTTGAAATAACTTGTGTAGATACATATTTAGATTTACAAGTTGTACTTGTTTATACTACTTTTGAGAATTTAGATGTTATTACAAGAAGTGTAAAAGTTAAAAACCTAAGTGAAGGTGAAATTAATTTAACAAAGGTATTATCTACCTGCATTGATTTTGATGGTATGGATTATGATATGATATCACTTCATGGATCTTGGGCTAGAGAAAGGCATGTACAAAGAAAGAAAATTGGTTATGGAAAACAAGTTGTATCAACTATAAGAGGAGAATCAAGTCATCAAGATAATCCATTTATAGCATTATTAGATAGCAAAGCAACAGATGATTATGGAAATGTATATGGATTTAATTTTGTTTATTCAGGAAATTTCTTTTCACAAATTGAAGGATGCCAATTTAATACAACTAGAGTTGTAATGGGAATAAATCCAGAAGGTTTTAATTGGATATTAAATAAGAATGAAGAATTTACAGCACCTGAAGTAGTTATGGTTTATTCAAATGAAGGTATAGGAAAGATGACAAGAACCTTCCATGATCTATATAGGAATCATTTAATAAGAGGCGAATATAAAGATAAAAAGCGCCCAATATTAATAAACAATTGGGAAGCAACTTATTTTGATTTTAATACAGAAAAACTGTTATCTATTGCAAAAGAAGCATCTAAGTTAGGAATAGAAATGCTTGTTATGGATGACGGCTGGTTTGGGAAGCGTAATGCTGATAATTCATCATTAGGAGATTGGTTTGTAAATGAAAACAAAATAAATGGCGGGCTTAAAAATTTAGTTGATGAAGTGAACAAACTTGGTATGGAGTTTGGAATATGGGTTGAACCAGAAATGATATCAGGAGACTCAGAGCTATTTAGAAAACATCCAGATTGGTGTATTAAGATACCAGGTCGTGAGCCTGCATTATGTAGGGAACAATATGTATTAGATTTATCAAGAAAAGAAATAGTAGATTATATATATAATAGTATAAAAGAAGTTTTATCTAGTGCAAATATAACTTATGTGAAATGGGATATGAATAGGCAACTAACAGACTTGGGAAGCCTTGGATTAAAGTCAGAAAACCAAGGAGAATTATTCCATAGATATGTTTTGGCAGTATATGATATGATGGATAGATTAACTAAAGATTTTCCACATATTTTATTAGAAAACTGTTCTGGTGGAGGGGCAAGGTTTGATCCTGGAATGCTTTATTATAGTCCTCAAATTTGGTGTTCAGATGATACTGATGCAATTGAAAGATTGAAAATACAAGAGGGAACAGCTATGGTATATCCACTTTCAGCTATAGGTGCGCATGTTAGTGATTGTCCAAATCATACAGTTGGAAGAACTACACCTTTTGAAACTAGAGGCTATGTAGCTTTGGCTGGTACTTTTGGATACGAGCTTGATGTAACAAGAATCCCACAAGAAGATAGAGATATGATCCCAAAACAAATAGAAATGTATCACAAGTATAATGACTTAGTAAGAACTGGTGACTATTATAGAATAGAAAACTTTTCTGAAAATAATTCTTTTGATTCTTGGTCAGTAGTTTCTAAAGATAAGAGTGAAGTTTTAGTAACTTGTGTGCAAGTTTTTGGAAGACCAAATTACCATAGCAGAAGAATAAAATTAAAAGGATTACTAGAAGATAGATTCTATAAAAGTGAAGAAACTGGAAAAATTATTTCTGGTGGAGCATTAATGAATGCTGGAATTAATTTAACTAATTTACATGGAGATTTCAAAGGTAAATTAATTCATTTAAAACTTGTAAAGTAGTGAAAATATAGTATATAAGTTAACTATAATAAATTCCACAGTGTAAAAATAAGATGTTTATACTGTGGAATTTTTATTTATTTTATTATATAAGGTAATGTTAGTACCATTGAGGTACCCTTGCCATATACGCTAAATATTTCAAGTCCGTAGTCTTTCCCATAATTAAGTTTTAGTCTACGATTTATATTTCTTAATGCTATGCTACTGAATTTATTATTTTTATCATTAATATAATCATTTAAATCCTTCAAATTTTCATCTTCAATGCCTATGCCATTATCAGATATTGTTAATAATAAATTATTATCTATATGATGACCTTGAATTATTATTTTCCCATTACTATCACATTTACTTAATCCGTGGTAAATAGCATTTTCAATTAGTGGTTGAATTATCATCTTAATTATTTCACAATTGAGTAATTCTTCGGGGATAATATTTTCTATTGTAAAAAGCTGATCAAATCTTATTTTTTGTAAGTAAATATAATTATCTATTATTTCCATTTCTTGATTTAGCTTTACTGTATTAATTTTTCTATTCATGCTATATCTTATTATTGAACCAAAGTATTCTGCCATAGTTGAGGTTTCTAAATCATCATTAATTTCCGCCATCATATGAATTGATTCTAAAGTGTTATATATAAAATGAGGATTGATTTGATTTTGAAGCTGGCGAAGCTCTAATTCCTTTTGCTCTATTTGATTCTTATAGTTTATATTTATTAAACTATTAATACGACCTTTCATGTCATTATACGAATTAACAAGTTTACCAATCTCATCATCTTTATCATATCTAAAGTTTTTATTTAAATTATTTTCTATAGAGTTTGAAGACATATTGTTAATAAGATACTGTATTGGATTAAAAATTCTTTTTGTAAAGAATAGATACAGTATTATTGATGAAATTAGAAAAAATAGTATGTTAGTAATTAAAAAGATAATGTATAAATTATCTAGTTTAAATGCATCTTTCTTTGGTATTTTATTAATTACTATCCAATTTGAAATATTAACTGGATTAGAACAAATAACATAAGGTGCATCTTCATATATATAATTTATTGACGGCTCAGAACTATTAAAATTTACTTTGTCAAAATAGTTGAATTCTGATTCTTCTTTATTTGTTGATAGAATTAAATCACCACTAGAACTATAAATTGAGATAGCTTCATTATTAAATGGTAAATCATAGTTTAATATATTATTAAACTCTTCAGTTGATAAAGTAACTAAAAGCATCCCTGTAATTTGGTTTGTATTAATATCTATTATTTTTCGTGTAAGAAGTATAAGATTTTTACCTTTTGAATAGTCTATATCGAAAATACTACTAGAATTAATATTTGCAAAAATTGAAGTAGCAGAAGATGAACTTAAACTTTCTTGAAACCAATTTTCATTAAGTGGATTTATAAGTTTATAGTGAGAACTGTTTCTGCTTGCAAATGCACCCATGCCTTTTAAATCATAAATATAAGCTCCACTTATATAATTATTTTGAATTAGCATCATTTCACAAAGATATTTTAAGTAGTTATAATGTGATATTTGAAAATTTTCAGTATCTCTCAATGTCTGATGCAACGTACTTATTTCTGGTATAAGTAAAGGATATTTAGAAACATCAGAAATAGTGTTTATTTTTTCTTCTATTTGGTTACTAAAGCTAATATTGAAGTTTTTTATTAATTTTTCAGTTTTGTTAAATTCATACTTTGAATAAGAATATAAATTAAAAGTAGTAACAAGTAAAAAGATTAAATAAAGACAAGTAAAAATAATTAGAGTTAACTTTTTTATAGATAAATTTTTATAAGAAAACATAATTTACACCTAACTTCTTTAAAAAGTATATATTTTATTTTATTAAAGTATAATTCTTCTAAAATGTAAACATTTAATATATAATAAATATATAATGAACTGAAAAAATATTCAATAGTAGGTGTAAAGATGAAGATATTGATAGTAGATGATGATAAAATTATTAGATTAGGATTAAAGAAAATAATTAATAGGCTATTTCCAGAGTATGAAGTTTTATCAGAATTTCAGAATGGATTAGTAGCATTCGAATATCTAAGAAATAATAAAATAGATTTAGTTATAACTGATATAAAAATGCCTATAATGACTGGAAGTGAGTTAATAGAAAAATCAGTAAGAGAGATAGACAATCCTCCATTATTTATTGTGCTAAGTGGATATGATGAATTTACTTATGTAAGAGATACTATGAAATTTGGAGCGTTTAATTACTTATTAAAGCCTATTAAACAAGATGAATTAAAAAAAGTAATCTCTGAAGCAGAAGTTAAAATTAAAGAGAATACAAAGCAAGATAATATATTTAATAAATCAATAGAGATATTAAAAAAAGATTTTTTTAGACATATATTATTTTCAAATTCTGAATGGAATTATAGAAGCGATAAGTCCTTTTTAGAAGATATACAGCTTAATGAAAATTATATGTACAAGCTTATTATAGTCGAGAATGCAAAAAAACAAAAAGAATTATTGAAAAAATATATAAAAAATATTGTTACTAGATGTATCTATATTGAATATATATATTTTAATTTTGAAGGAAACTCATATATAGTGTTTTATTTAGATATCACTAAAAGTGCTTTTGATGAAGGAGTAAACAATTACATTGAAAATGAGGTGAAAATATTTGTAGAGAAAAATATAAATGTCTATATAATGGAGCAAACTGATGAATTATATAAGTTAAAGGACCAATCAATAAGGTTTAGAAAAATTAGAAATACAATATATTATGAAAGTAAAGCAAGAAAATATTTATTAAAATTATCAGATGAAAATAAAGTTATTGAAGAAGAGAGTAATATTAATACAAATTTAACTGTTATAAAACTTGCTAAGCAATACATAATAAATAATTTTAATAAAAATATATCTCTTAAGGAGGTAGCAGATGAGGTTTTTTTAAGCCAAAATTATCTATCTGAATTATTTAAAAAAGAAGTTGGAGAAGGATTTTATGAATTTTTAACTGAATACAGGATAAAGATTGCAAAAGAATTATTGGTAACAACAAATTTAAAAGTTTATGAGATAGCAGTAAGGGTAGGGTATAATGATGCAATAACTTTTGGAAGGGCTTTTAAAAAAGTAACAGGATATACACCAAATAGCTTTAGAAATAATTAGAATCCATTATTTTATGAAAGAGGTTAGGTCAATGAAAAATAAAAAAATAAAGATTTCTATCATGGTAATCATGGCTATTATAACTACTTTTTTTGGAGTTAAAATTATTAAAGAAGATAAAGCTGAAGGGAATATTTTAAAAAATGAGAATAAAGAATTAGCGGGAGAAATAACATTTGTTAGTAATAGAATTGATAAAAAAGAAGAACTTAAAACTTTAATATCAGAGTTTGAGGAAGAGCATCCAAAGGTTAAGGTGAACTTAGAATTAATAGGAGATGCAGAAGAGATTCTTCAAAGAAGAGCTATGGTTCAAGAACTGCCAGATGTAACTTTAATCCCTAGTGCTATAAAAGCAAGTGAATATTCTCAGTTTTTTTTGGATTTGGATGATTTAGGATTCACAGAAGATAATATATATAATTATAGCACCGGTATTGGTAGCGATGGTAAGCTTTACAACTTAACTACATCAATTTCATGGAACGGAATTATATATAATAAAAGCGTATTTAAAAAATTAAACATAAATGAACTCCCAAAGACTAATGAAGAATTTTTAAATTTATGTAAAGCTATAAAAGATAATAAAATAATCCCAATTGCATTAAACTATAAGCAAGTTTGGACTATGAATACTTGGATAGATGTAGCACCATATTTATTCGATGTGAAACTTGAAAAAAATATAATCTTAAATAATGAGGATATTTTAAGTGACAATAGCGGGATTTTTAGAGCTTTAAATTTTGTAAGAAACATCTATCAAAATAATTATTGTGAAGACAATTTACTAAATTATGAATGGGAACAAAGTAAGGTAGACATTAAAAATGGAAAAGTAGCTATGATATTTTGGAATTCAGATTTTAAATATCAACTAGAAGATATAGGAATGAATATGGATGATATAGGCATGTTTCCATTACCAGATAGTAAATACATAAAAGTTTATGGAGATTATAAGATCGGAGTTGCTAAAAACACAAAATACCCAGAGTTATCAAAAGCATTCCTAAAGTTTTTATTTGAAGAAGATCGTTATGCAAATGCGGTAAATATATTATCTCCTTTGAAAGAAAACTTGAGAAACAGGGATTTAATAAAAGAGTTGGAAGCATATAATATTCCAATAGATATACATGGTGATACTATAAAAAATCAAACAGAAGAAGATAGAAAGATTCGGGAATGGTATGAAACTTTAAGAAGATTATCAGGATTAGATTATTCTTTTGTTCAAGAGTATATTACAAGTTCAGATATAGAAAACTTAAGGGATCAAATGAATAACAAATGGAATGAGTTGGAGAGAAAATCTGAAAGCAATGATTAAAGATAGTATATTAATTATATTTACATATGTCTACTTTTATTAAAAAAATAGGAAGTATGGATAATAATAAATCAATTTAAATTACTAAGTATTTATAATAATAATTGATTTAGTTATTCAATAACTTCCTCATTTCCTTCTTCATTTTTTTCTCCATTTTCTTCAGAGTTAGCTATTTCCGTAAAAGCTTCAAGCCTTAATGTGTTTGCATAAGTACTTAAGAGATAGGCGTTAGCTAACTTTATATATGGAGAAATATTAACATTTTCTTCCATATTATTTGTTCTTAAATTTCTAGAATAAACTCTTTTTATAGCTACGACCCATAAGAAAATATAGCCTAATAATACGAGTTGTTGACCTTGTAGTGTGATTTCAGCAGAAGCTACATCAGTATTATTATTAGTTAATAAATCATGTATATCAACATTTGCAGCATATGCAAAAAAAGCATATCCTACTGAAAGAAATGTAGCGCCAGTTCGTTCGAGCTCTGCAAGGTTTATATCCAAGTTTTTTATAAACTCTTCAATATCATCAAATGAATCATTATTACTCATATAAAATATATACCTCCAATAAGAGTTCTAATTATTATATGATATTGTATATAATTTTGAGTCATATTTTTTAATGTAAAAAAATAATATAGATATTTATTATTCGTAAGATAGTGCTTAGGGATTTCTATTGATATTTGGATAATACTTTTCAGACCAGACTTCAAGCTCTTTTATAATTTTAGTAATTTCTTTTCCTTTTTCAGTTAAATAATATTCAACTTTAGGAGGAGTTTCATCATAATTCATCTTAATAACTAACTCATCTATTTCAAGTTCTTTTAAATTTTCAGTTAATACTTTGTGACTTATTCCCTTTACAAAGCGTTGAAGTTCTAAAAATCTCTTTGGGCCATCATAAAGATGGCATAAAATAAGAGATTTCCATTTACCTCTTATAAAATCCATTGCAAAGTCTAGTAAGCATACATATTTCTTATTATTGTAATTTATCATAATGCGGTACCTTCCTAGAATATTTTAAATAAATTTATACTTTATTTAAAATGAGATGTTTTATATTATATAAGAAAAAATTTTCAATTGCAACAAATGTAAACTGAAGAAAATTTGTAGAAGAACAGATTAAAATCAGAAGAAAATAGAAAAATTACTATTTTAGCTATAAAAAATAATAGTAATAGATATTTAACTAAGATTGAGAATTTAAATAGATAAAAAAGAAAGTATTATTAAGAAAAGATATATGATTATATAAAAATAACATTGACTACAGAAATAGACAATGTTAGAATAATATTCTACTATATTATTTATTAGTATATATAATTAAATCATATCATATTCAAAAAAGAAAGTCAATATAAAAATAAAAAGTTTTGGAGGTTATTTTATGGAAAATAATATTATATCTATTCCAGATTCCTATATAAATAAACAAACTTTTTTAGAAATTCAAAAATGTAATGATGAAACTCTACACTACGGATTAAAACTTTCAGAAGAGGATATAAAAATAATTTTAGAAACTAGAAAAGAATCACTTATTAAAACTGGAAGAGTAGAATTTAGTGGAGGATTAATTCAAAAAATTATACTAGCATTTTGTGATTCCCCTTATATTTCTCAATATAATTATATCGAAACAATAGATGATATAATAGAAGCCTTTTATTATTATAAAAATGAGACTATGGATGAAATAGGTGATGATGAATTAATAAACTTAATGAAGAATTATTTTGATAATGAATGTCAAGGGTCATTAGACCTTCTAAAATATAAATATCTAGATAATATTGCCCACAATATAAAATATGGAGTGGCTGACTATTTTAATATGGATGAAGATGAGGATAAGTAATGAGTAATTTAATTATAAATAATAAAGAAGGAGCAGATGAAATATTAAATCAAGAGAATTATTTCCAATCTTTATTACAATATTCATATAATAACAATTTATTAGATAAAGAAGATTTTGAAAAAGTACAAATTCAAATTATGAATATTTTAAAAGATATTGTAACTTATTATACAATGGATTCAAGTTCATCTGTTAGGGTTGAGGTAGCAGAAAGCTTATTATCGTCAATATATTATACAATTAGTTTATTTATAAAGAATAACTCTAATGCTAATGAAGCTATAAAGATACTCAAAGAAGAAAGTATCAAGGAAATATTCAACAAAGGTGAAAAATTATTGAGAGTTAAATTTGATGATTGCATATCTTTATTAAGTAGTGTACAAAAAACAAAATTAATAATAAAAAATTATGCTTATAATGACACTATTGATTATGGAATTCCACTGTTTTTTAAAAAATATGATATTAGATATGGAAGTCATGAAACTCCAGGATCTATAGATTATCCATTATCTAATGATAATATGAATTTAGTAGGTATTGAATATATAGAGAACTATTTAAAGAAACTAAATTTAGAAAACAAGTTTTGTTCTAACTTCAATACAATAGAAATAGAAGATTTATTAAATGGATATGATAAAAAATCATATCATCTATTAATTAATATTTTTGATTTAGTATTAACAAATTCTATTGGTTCTGTTTTCTTAAATAAAGAAGCTAGTAATTTAAGAATAACACCATATGAAAAGTTATATCTTAAAGAGAGGTTTATAAATTTATCAGAGAAAGAAATAAAAAAAGAAATATTATTAGCAGTAGAAAGAATTTGTATTGAATTTTTAATCGATGCAGATGATTTAGATTTAGTTAACTATTTAAATAATGCCTCTGTAAAAATTTCTCATGAACTTAATAGAGATATAAATCAAATTGATAGAATATTCATCACTCCTAATAATGAAAAAGAAAAAACTATAAAATATCAAGATAGAAAAAGTGTTGAAAATAGTATATTTAGAAATATTTCTGAAGAAGTTAGAACTTGTAGTAATGTAGAGGATAAAATAAAAATTATTAAAGAGGACATTCATAGTTTAACTGATTTGGTAGATTTACTAGGGGCAGATTGTATATTTGAGTATGAGTTTACTGAAGTCTTTAAAGCTTTAGATGATTTTGAAATTGCTTTATTAATTAAGTATTTGCCGAGAGATAAAGATGTAGAAAGTGATTATGGAACTGAAAGTGAAAAGGAATGGCATGAAAAATTATTGAGATTTATTGATAGCTTAGATGAAATAAAAAGAAGAAATATTTTGAGGTTATCCAGTAAGTTTGAAATATAAAGCAGATGGTACATGAGCTTATTAATCTTAGAATGTAAAAATAGAAGATATAGTAGTATTTATTACTAAGATATCTTCATTTTATATTCTTATTTTTAACTGTATCATAGCAGACTTTAATTTTATAACATATAATTATAAGAAAAGTGTTAATATTGTTAATAAATGAAATAGTTCATAGAAGGAGATGATAATATGAATAAGCCTATTATTGGAGTTACAGCACTTTTTGATGATGAAAAAGAAAGTATTTGGATGTTACCGTCATATTTAGATGCAATTACAGATGCAGGAGGAATCCCTGTCATATTACCAATTATAGATAACGAAGAAGATATAAAGACTTTGGCAAATAAATTTGATGGATTTTTATTAGCTGGTGGTCAAGATATTAATCCTGAAATATATAAGGAAAAGAAATTGGCTCATTGTGGAGGTATAAATGTTGCAAGAGATAAGATGGAAAAAAGTTTGTTAAAGGAAATATTAACTATAGATAAGCCATTACTTGCAATATGCAGAGGTTTTCAACTTTTAAATTCATATTTAGGGGGCTCTTTATACCAAGATATAAAAATAGATAGAAATAATAATAAAGATAGTATTCATAGGCAAGAAAAACCTTATAATAAGCCAAGTCATAAGGTAATAGTTAAAAAGAACTCTTTACTATTTGATATTATGCAAAAAGAAGAAATAATGGTAAATAGTATGCATCATCAGGCTATAAAGAATGTTTCTCCTAATGTAACTGATGCTGCAATAAGTGAGGATGGAGTTATAGAGAGCATTTATATTAAGGATAGAAAGTTTGTATTAGGGGTACAGTGGCATCCGGAACATTTATATAAAGATTATGAAGAGCAGTTTAATATATTTAAGGAATTTATAAATAGATGCAGTTAAATATATTAAAGTACCAGAAAAATACTTTTAATAACTTTAAATGGAAATTAAATACTATTAATGGAAAATATAAACATTGTGGAAAAATGCTAGAAAAATAAGAAAAGAATAAAAAAGATGAGTTAAACTTAAGCAACGAAGAAAATCACTTTTTACTTAAATTAATAAAGGGAGTAATATATGATTATTACTAGTAATAATTAATTCATGAAGTTTGCAAGCTATATAAATATAACTAAGGAGTTGTACTTTGTGGAAGTAAATAGTGTGAATCTAAGCCAAGAAGTATATATATCAGATGCCGAGAAAATATGTAACTGGCTTAGTGATGAGGAAATAACAAGTTATTTAAATGAAGACATTAATGTAAAGCGAAATTTAATTAACGTTATAAATAGGGTAAATATGCCTATTTTAACTCATCTTTTTAATAATAATTGTAGATTTTTTATTATAAAAAATATATATGGCGCAATAGGATTTTTACGACTAGTACCAAAAGGTGAGTTTGTAGAAATAGTTATTGCAGTAGGTGAAAAAGATTTATGGGGAAAGGGAATAGGGCATAATGCTGTACTCGAAGCTTTAAAAGTAGCTTTTTTTGATATGAGGGCTGAATATGTTGTAGCTAAAATTAAAAAGATTAATAAGAGATCACAAAATCTTTTTAAGGGCTTAGGGTTTAAGCAAGCTAAAGAACTGGAAAGAGAAATTGAATATCATATTAGTATGAAGTCTTTCATTAGATCTGCTGCCTAGACTATTTAAATATTACTTTCTTTAATTATATATTAAGTAGATAGTCCTAAAAATAATAACAATATATAGTTATTAATTCTGCTAAAAAAGTATTGATTTTTGTTAATCAGTACTTTTTTTATTTTGAATAAATTATAATAATATTTATATAAGATAAAAAATATCATGATTTTAATATAATTTATATTAAAATTAGAAGATAAAAATCTGTAAGAAATATTTTAAGTATTATGATAAATTATTAATGGAGGTAGATATATGAATAAGGAGGAAAAATGGAAAGCTGTTATAGAGAATGATTTAAGATATGATGGGGATTTTTTTTATGGAGTTAAAACAACAAAAATATTTTGTCGTCCATCTTGTAAATCTAAAAATCCAGTTAAAGAAAATGTAGAATTTTTTTCTACCACTGAAAGTGCAATTGAAAGTGGATTTAGGCCTTGTAAAAGATGTCGACCTGATTTAATAGAATACAATCCGATTACTAATATTGCTAATAGTATGAAGGAGATTTATGATAAATATTATTTTGATGAAGAGCTTATTAATATTAAGATAAAAGGTCTTCATATAGCTAAAAGTCATTTAATAAGAGTTTTCAATAAGACTTTTAGCTTAACACCTAAAGCATATATTTCTAAAATTAGAATTGATAAAGCTAAGGAACTTTTGAAAGCTAGTGACAAATCAATTACTGAAATTTCTTATGATTGTGGATATAGGAGTTTATCAACTTTTTATGATAATTTTAAGAAAGTTGAAGGGATGAGTCCTATGAGTTATCGTATAAAATAATTAAGAATCTGCTTATAAAATAGATGTGAAGGAGTTATATGAAAAGTATTTTTTACTATGAGACTATAATTGGAGAAATTGGAATAGCTGATAATGGAAAAGGTATTACAAATATTTATATAAAAGATAAATTAAAGATTGAAAAAGATATAGAGGTAAAAGAAACTAAATTAATTAAAGAGGCAGCAAGTCAACTTAATGAATATCTATCTGGAAGTAGAGAAGATTTTAGTATTCCATTTGACTTAGAAGGAACAGAGTTTCAAGTTAAAGTGTGGAATGAGCTAATTAAGATACCTTATGGAGAAACAAGAACATATAAGGAAATAGCAGAAAAAATAGGTAATCCTAAAGCAGCTCGTGCTATTGGAATGGCAAATAATAAGAATCCAATATTAATAATGATACCATGTCATAGAGTTGTAGGTAAAAATAAAAGCTTAGTTGGATATGCTGGAGGCTTGGAAATGAAAGAAATGCTATTAGAAATAGAACACAAAAATATTCAGATTTACTAGTGATAATTGAATAGTTAATAGATAAGGGGGAAATACTTTGGCGTTTGATATGGATGAAAATATGTCTTTAACAATAAGAGAGGAACTTATAAATTTGTCAGAAGAAGATTATAGAAATTTTTCTTCGAAACTTTTACCAGGAGTTAAAAATATACTTGGAGTTAGGCTCCCAGCATTAAGAAAAATTGCAAAAAGTATTGCTAAAGAAGATTGGAAAAGTTACTTGAATAATGCAAGGGATGATTACTTTGAAGAAGTAATGTTACAAGGTATGGTAATTGGATATATTAATAATATTGATATAGATGAAATTATAAGTCTTATTAGAAAATATGTACCCAAAATCAATAATTGGTCTGTTTGTGATAGCTTTTGCAATGGCCTAAAAATTACTAGTAAAAATAAAGAAAGAATGTGGAATTTTTTACAAGAGTATCTTTCATCAAGTGATGAATTTGAAGTAAGGTTTGCGGTAGTAATGCTATTAAATTTTTATGTTGAGGAAGAGTATATTGAGCTTGTCTTAAGTAATTTAGATAAAATAAAGCATGATGGATATTATGTTAAAATGGCTGTTGCTTGGGCAATTTCTATTTGTTATGTGAAGTTTAGTGAGATAACTTTCAATTATCTAAAAGAAAACAACTTAGATTATTTTACATACAATAAATCATTACAAAAAATCTGTGAATCTTTAAAAGTTTCTAAAGAAGAGAAAAATATTATTAGAGGCATGAAGAAAAAGGTAAATAATAAATAATGAAGTTAATTAGACGATTTTATAAAGAATTTATCAAATCGTCTAATATCATATTACCTCCAAGTTTATAATCATAATCAGAAGTACTATTTATTGATTTTATAAAACTCCAAGTTGCATTCCAAAGTTTAACTACAAAAAGATAACCTTCTAACTTTTCATTTAGATATTTTGAAGAATAACCAAAATAACTTTTAATCAATTCGTTTTTCATATTTTCATTTAAAAACCAAGATAAAGTAGCTAAATCAAAAAATATATCTCCCATTGCGGAAAATTCAAAGTCAATAAGATAGATAGAGTTTTTATTATATAAAATATTAGATGTATTTAAATCATTATGGCACAATCCCAAATGATATTCTTTAGTTAAATTATCTTTTAAGGAATTTAGCTTTTCCATTAATAAATTTATATCATGATTAAAGAGAAAATTTGAACTAATTAAAAACTTAACATTTCTTTCAATTATATCAAAAGGATTAAAATAATTACTACATTTTAATCGATGTAACCTTTTTAATGTATGTATTAAGCTATCAATAAAAACATGTGAGTTATAAAATTCTATATTAATTTTATTAGATTCCTTAAATTCACTTAACAAGACTCCAGTATCTTTATTATGATAAAGTATATTAGGAGAAATATTAAAAGGCTTAATTATGTTTAAAATTTCATTTTCATTATAAAAATTATTAGTGTTATCTTTACTTGGAATTCTTAAAACATATTTTGAATCTTGTAGTGTCATTAGATAATTTGAATTATTTAACCCACCAAGTTTAGTTAGTGAAAAATTTTTATGTATTGTATTCATAAAATCTCCTATAGTTATTGTTGTTTATACATTATATCAGATATAATATGAAATGTATTTTAAGATTATTATTTATGTAGATTATTAGTTGAACATAGATTTTACTTAATAATTTTAAATTTATTATGTATACTATTATAAATAATACTAGTATGTACTAATATGAGATTAAAAAGTATTATAATTTTATTCGAATTTTAGTATACCTAATTTAATTAAAAAATAGGAGAAAAAAACATGAAGAAGTATAAATTTGATTCAGAAATAAAGAAGCACGAAGGAAAAGATGCCACTTATATAGAGGTTCCTATAGATGTTGAAAAAGAGTTCGGAGCTAAGAGGGTAAAGGTTAAAGTAAAATTTGATGGTGTAGATTATAGAGGATCAATAGTAAAAATGGGATTACCTTGCTATATGATAGGAATAACAAAAGAAATAAGAAGTAAAATAGGTAAAACTTATGGTGATATTATAACAGTTGAATTGGAGAAAGATGAAGAAGAAAGAAAGGTAGAGTTACCAGAAGAATTTAAAGAAAAACTTATTAAAAATAATGATGCATATAAATTTTATGAAAGCTTATCTTATTCACAACAAAGAAAGTATTTTCAATGGATAACTTCAGCAAGAAAAGAAGAAACTAAAGTAAAAAGAATGGAAGAGGCAATAGAAAAATTAACAAATAAAATAAAAATATAATCCCTTAAAGTGTAGTGCAGTATAAGAAAAAATGAATATAGTGAAAAAATTATCAAAGTACTGTATAATAGTTATAAATAATGGAGGGATATATGATGGATTTATCTAAGTTTACTGAGAATAAGGGACTTACTGAAATTGAAGTAAAAGTTTTAAATTATATAGTAGATAATATAGAG
The DNA here is from genome assembly GCF_015555225.1 of Clostridium sp. D46t1_190503_E9. Taxonomy (NCBI): domain Bacteria; kingdom Bacillati; phylum Bacillota; class Clostridia; order Eubacteriales; family Clostridiaceae; genus Clostridium; species Clostridium sp. D46t1_190503_E9. Next base: position 99,948 of record NZ_JADNKB010000008.1, on the reverse strand, counting down.
GATGTAAACAAATTAGGCGTTAGAGGGATTGCAAAAAATAATTATACATCAACATCCACAATAATGAGGCTTTCTAAAAAACTTGGTTACTCTGGTTTTTTAGAAATGCAATACAATTTAGCATCATTAAAGGGCAATGAGCTAGGAGAAAATCATAATGAAAGAGACTTTGTTGATAGCTTAGATATGGATAGTCTTTTAAAAGAAAATTCTAGTGATTCTATCAATAAATTTGTAGATATTTTATTTAATGATGATAATAAATTTATTTTTATATATGCCAATGGATTTTCAGGAATTGTAGCAGAATATATTAATAAGAAACTTTTAGTCATGGGAAAAAGGTGTATATTATCTAATGGTACAGATTCAATTGGAGTTTTTGAGAATAACTTAGATTACATAAGTTCAATTATAGTTATTTCAAAATCAGGAGAAACTCCAATGGTTTTAAATAAGGTTAAGACAGCAAAGGAACATGGAATTAAGGTGGTAGCCTTCACAAATGAAAGAGAAAATAGTATAAGTAGACTTGCAGATATAAGTTTTAAAATTGATGACGCAAACAAACTAGATGATAGAAACTTAATGCCAAATACATTCTTTCCAAAGGTGTTAGTATTAGTTGAATTATTAATATATGAATATTATAAACGAAAAAATAGTGATTCTAAGTAACGTGTTATCTAATTGGGTAACACGTTTTTTTGAGGGTAAAATCTATATACAGATAAATTGACACTTATTATAATGAAAATGTAAATGATTTCTGAAAAGATGATAAATGGAGGTAAAAAAATGAAAGAAAAGATAATGAACAAACTACAAGACTTTTCTAAAGGAATGTTCGTACCTGTTTTAATATTACCTATAGCAGGTATAATAATTGCAATAGGTAACATTTTAACAAATGCAAAGTTAGCAGAGTACTTGCCATTTTTAAAGAATGACGTTGTATATGGACTTGGAAAGATGTTATCAGGGTCATTAGTTTCAATATTAACTAATTTAGGTATTATATTTTGTGTAGGTTTAGCAGTAGGACTTGCTAAAAAGAAGAAGGCAGAAGCAGGTTTCACATCATTATTAGTGTTTTTAGTATTTATAAACGCAATGAATATATTTTTAACATTAACTGAAAAACTAGCACCAGCAGATGCGTTAAGAGGAAGTGGACAAACGACTGTATTAGGTGTGCAAATACTAGATATGGGAGTTTTCTTAGGTATTATATTAGGAATCGTTGTTGCATATATTCATAATAAATTCTGTGAAAAAGAGTTTGATGGAGCATTTCAAATATATGGTGGATCAAGGTTAGTATTTATTATTTTAATACCAGTAACAGTTGGTTTAGCAATATTATTTAGCTATGTATGGCCACCAGTGCAAAATGTTATTAATAATCTTGGGGAGTTTATACAAGGGTCAGGTAATTTCGGTATCTTCACATATGGAACTTTAGAAAGATTATTAATTCCAACAGGACTACATCACTTAGTTTATACTCCATTTTTATATAGTTCATTAGGCGGAGTTGCTGAAATCGGTGGACAAGTATTTGAAGGAGCTAGAAACATATACTTTGCAGAAATGGCTGATCCAACTATAGCTAAGCTTTCAGCATCAGTAATTTGGGATGCTAGAGGACTTTCAAAGATGTTTGGGCTAATAGGTGCATGTTTAGCTATGTACCACACAGCATTACCAAAGAACAAAACTAAGATAAAGGCAATATTAATTCCAGCAGCTGTTACATCAATTTTAGCAGGGGTTACAGAACCAATAGAATTTTCATTCATGTTTGTAGCACCAGTATTATTCGTAATTCATGCAGTATTAAGTGGACTAGGAATGGTTGTATTAAACGTTTTAGGAGTTACAGCAATAGGACCAAATGGATTAATAGACTTCTTATTATATAATCTTCCACTTGGAATAGAAAAAACTGGCTGGCCAATGTATATATTAGTTGGTTTAGGACAATTTGTAGTTTATTATGTAGTATTCAGATTTGTAATAGCTAAATTTAAGCTAAAAACTCCAGGTAGAGAAGAAGATGGAGATACAAAGCTTTATACAAAGAGTGATTATAAAGAAAAAAATTCAACTAAGGATAATTCAGCAACTGCTACTGGAAGCAAGGATGCTGACAATGCAGGATTAGCACCTATAATAGTAGAAGGTCTTGGTGGAACAGAGAATATAGTAAAGGTTGATAACTGTTTTACAAGATTAAGATTAATAGTAAAGGATTCATCATTAGTTAATGAAGCTTTATTAAAAAATGAAACTGCAGCAAATGGTGTTGTAATAAAAGGTGAAAACGTACAAGTAATTTATGGTTTAAGAGTTACTGGAGTAAGAAAAAGCGTGGATGAATATCTTGGAATAGAAGTAAATTAAAATCTATTTAAGTTTAGGAGTGGCTAAAATTGGTCACTCCTATTTCTGATAATATTTTAAATTTATTATATATTAAAAATTAAATAATATATATTTTAAATTGGTTAATTTACTTAAAAAAGTGTATTAAATATTTAATATAGTATTAGCTTAAATTATGTAAAATATTAATTAAAACATATATGGGAGGTATACAATGAAGGTACAAGTTGCTATAGATAGAGTGGGTCTAGATAAGGCAATAGAGTTAGTTGAAAAGTTCAATGGTGTTGCCGATATAATTGAAATTGGAACATCTATAATAAAGGATTATGGACTTTTAAATTTGAAAGAATTGACTTTAAAAGCAAATAAGTCATTAATATTAGGAGATATTAAGACAAATGATGAAGGGGCTTATGAGTTTACTATGGGATATAATCAAGGGTTTGATATCTTAACTGTTATGGGAAGTTCTTCTTTGGAAACACTACAAAAGTGTTATGATGTTTCAAAAGAATATAATAAAAAAATGATGATTGACTTGATTGAATGTTCATATGAAAAAATAAAAGAAATATCAAGATTTGATGAAGCAATTTACTGTTTACATACTTCTGTAGATAAAAGCAACAAAAATAATATTATAGATGAGTTAAGAGATTTTAAACTTAAGTTTCCGAGCATAAGAAATATTGCTATAGCTGGAGGTATAAACTTAGATATTATTAAAAGTTTGAAAAATGAAGATATAAATATAATAGTTATAGGATCTACAATAACAGCATCTAAAGATCCTATTAAGACTTTAAATGAAATTAAGGAGGCACTTTTATGAATATAAGAGAGGAAATATTAGAAGAAGTAAATAACGTAGTATTAAATGTTAATGAAAAAGATATTGAAAAAATGGTGAATACTATTGATAAAAACTATTCAATTTTTGTTGATGGAGAAGGTAGAAGCGGGTTTCAAGCAAAAGGATTTGCTATGAGATTGATGCATATAGGTTATAAATCATATGTTATGGGGGAAACTATTACCCCTGCCTTAAAAAAAGGTGATATTTATATAGCTATATCTGGTTCTGGAACTACAAAAAATACTTTAAGTAATGCAAAGTCAGCAAAGGATTTAGGATTAAAAGTCATTGCAGTCACAAGTAAGAAAAAATCTCCTTTAGGTGAAATAGCAGATATTATTTTAGAAGTACCAGGAAAGGTGAAAGGTGATGGTGAAGGCGGATCAATACAGTTATTAAGTTCTTTATTTGATCAAGCCGTTCACATAGTTCTAGATTTGGTATGCCTTTTAACAAGTAAGAGAGATAATTTATCTAATAGTGAAGCACTAAATAATCATATTAATGTAGAGTAGTAAGAAGAACAATAATGGAGCAGGACAATAATTAAAAATTCAAAATTTAGAATGAAGATAAAAACTACTGAAAGTAGTTTTTAAATAATATAAATTTAAGTATTTCAGCATAAAATACACCTTATTTTTAAATTTTAAATTCTACATTCTACATTGTATTACTGGCTGAGGCAGTCCTTTAATTGTTATTGTTATCAGATATCATTTTTTCAAGTCGATTTATTTTAAGATTTAATTCTTTAAAATGAAGAAGCATTTTTTCTTCGTATCTATTAAGTTTATTAGGAATAGAGTAAACAGTATTATAAATGACTAATGCAATTAAAAATAGAATTAAAAATATCTCCACTGATAAGCCTCCTTTTTTAAAAACTATCATATGTAAACTTTTTATAATTATATAATAACATACTCAAATATTTAGTTATATATTTTCTTATGTTTTTCAGTAATATATTTATAGAAATTTATTGAAAAATAATAAGAAATTAAATGTTTTAAGAGAACATGTTACAACATAGGGTAACATGTTTCTTTGGCCACCGAAACTGTTTACCATTACATTTTACTGGTCTATAATGAGCTTGTAAGTAAGAAAAAAAGACTAATTTTAAAATAAAATGATTAGATTTAATAAGTTGTAATAGGAAAGGTGGCTAATTTTATGGATACAAGCAAAAAGTTTTCTATAGTAATAGCAGGAGGAGGAAGCACATTTACACCAGGTATCGTAATGATGCTTTTAGACAATGTAGATCGTTTCCCTTTACGTAAGTTAAAATTATATGATAATGATAAAGAACGTCAAGAAGTAATTGGTGAAGCACTTGAAATATTATTAAAAGAAAGTGCACCTGAAATAGAGTTTTCATACACAACAGATCCTGAAGAAGCATTTACTGATGTAGATTTCTGTATGGCACATATAAGAGTTGGAAAATATGAAATGCGTGAAAAGGATGAAAAGATTCCTTTAAAATATGGAGTTGTTGGACAAGAAACTTGTGGACCTGGTGGAATAGCATATGGAATGCGTTCAATAGGTGGAATGATGGAATTAATCGATCTTATGGAAAAGTATTCTCCAAATTGTTGGATGCTAAATTACTCTAACCCAGCAGCAATAGTTGCAGAAGCTTGCCGTGTGTTAAAACCAAATTCAAAGGTATTAAATATTTGCGATATGCCAGTTGGAACATTACGTCGTATGTCTCAAATAGTTGGATTAACTCCAGCAGATTTAGAAGTTAACTACTTTGGATTAAATCACTTTGGATGGTGGACAAGTGTTAGAGATAAACAAGGAAACGATTTAATGCCAAAATTAAGAGAATATGTTTCTGAAAACGGTTATTTAAATCAAGTTGAAGTAGATACTCAACATACAGAACCAAGTTGGCAAGAAACTCATAAGAAAGCAAAGGATTTAATAGCTCTAGATCCAAACTTCTTACCAAACACTTACTTAAAATACTATCTATATCCAGATTATGTTGTAGAACATTCTAATGCAGAATATACAAGAGCAAATGAAGTAATGAATGGAAGAGAAAAGAATGTATTTAGTGCAGCAAGAGAAATAGTTAAGGCTGGAACAGCAAAAGGTGGAGAATTCCATATAGATGCCCATGCATCATTTATAGTTGACTTAGCAAGAGCAATTGCATATAACACACATGAAAGAATGTTATGCATTGTGGAAAATAAAGGTGCTATTGAAAACTTTGATCCAACAGCAATGGTTGAAGTTCCATGTATAGTAGGTAGCAACGGACCAGAAGCTTTAGTTCAAGGAACTATACCAAGATTTGAAAAAGGTCTTATGGAACAACAAGTTGCAGTAGAAAAATTAGTTGTTGAAGGTTGGATAGAAGGAAGTTATCAAAAGTTATGGCAGGCTCTTACTTTATCTAAGACAGTACCAAGTGCAAAAGTAGCAAAAGAAATCTTAGATGATTTAATTGAAGCTAATGAAGGATATTGGCCAGAACTTAAATAATAAAGTATAAAAGAACAGCTACAGGCTCGGACAATGGATTATCCATTATCCGAGCTATGTTTAAATAATAGATTGTTAAGCAAGGAGAATAATAATGATTAGTCAAGATATTAGAAAAATTGCTCCAGAAATGGATCCACTCCGAAGGGGAATGGGATATACTTCAGAAGACTTGTCTAAACCACAAATAATAGTCGAAAGTACCTTTGGAGATAGTCATCCAGGAAGCATTCACTTACTTAAATTTGCAAACAATGCAGCTATGGGAGTAGGCGAAAAAGGGGGAAGAGCATCAAGGTTCTTTGCAACAGATATATGTGATGGAATGGCGCAAGGGCATGATGGAATAAACTATTCATTAGCATCTAGAGATACAATAGCATCACTAATAGAAATTCATGCTAATGCAACACCTTTTGATGGAGGAGTATTTATAACAAGTTGCGATAAAGGTGTTCCAGCTCATTTAATGGCTATAGGAAGAATTAATATACCTTCAATAGTTGTTACTGGTGGAGTAATGAAGGCAGGTCCAAATCTTTTAACATTGGAGCAAATAGGAACTTATAGTGCTATGGAAAGGCGCGGAGAAATTACTGAAGATGAATTAACTTATTATAAAAACAATGCATGTCCATCAGCTGGTTCATGTTCATTTATGGGAACTGCTGCAACTATGCAAATTATGGCTGAAGCATTAGGATTAATGTTACCTGGAAGTGCAGTTATGCCTGCAACTTGTGAAGACTTAGAAAATGTAGCAATAGAAGCAGGAAAGCAAGTAGTTGAATTAGCTAAGAAGAATTTAAAGGCAAGAGATATAGTTACAGCTAAATCTTTTGAAAATGCAATTATAATTCATGCGGCAATTTCAGGATCAACAAATTCATTGCTTCATATTCCAGCAATAGCTCATGAGTTTGGAGTAGATATAGATGCAGAAAGTTTTGATAGAATACACAGGTATGCACCATATTTATTGAATATCCGTCCAACAGGTAAATGGCCAGCAGAGTATTTCTACTATGCAGGTGGGGTGCCAGCAATAATGGAAGAAGTTAAGGATTTATTACATTTAGATGTAATGACAGTTACGGGAAAAACTTTAGGCGAAAACTTAGAAGATTTAAAGAAAAATGGATTCTATGAAAAATGTAATGAATATTTAAAAGAAACTGGTTTAAAGAAAGAAGATATTATTAAACCATACAACGATCCAATAGGTAAAAATGGAGCTATTGCTATATTAAAAGGAAATATAGCACCAGAAGGAGCAGTTGTTAAACATTCAGCTGTACCAAAAGAAATGCATAAAGCTATTTTAAAAGCAAGACCATTTGATAGTGAAGAAGAGGCAATTGAAGCAGTATTATCTAAAAAAATTAAACCTGGAGATGCAGTATTTATTAGATATGAAGGTCCAAAGGGAAGCGGAATGCCAGAAATGTTCTATACAACAGAAGCAATTTCATCTGACAAAGAATTATCTGCAAGTATTGCTCTTATTACAGATGGAAGATTTTCAGGAGCATCAAGAGGTCCAGCTATAGGACATGTTTCACCAGAAGCAGCAGTCGGAGGACCAATAGCGTTAGTTGAAGAAAATGATTTAATTGAAATAGATATAGAAAAGAGAATATTACAAATAGTTGGTATTAATGGAGAACGAGTAGATTTAGATGAAATAGATAAAATACTTGTTAAGCGTAAAGAATCTTGGAAGCCAAGAGCAAATAAATATGAGTCTGGAATATTAAAGATATTCTCAGAAAAAGCAGTTTCACCAATGAAGGGTGGATATATGGAGTAAGGAACAATTAATAATGGACAATAATAATTGAGATTGTTTTGCTTTGTAGAACTTAGATTATATGCTTAGTATAAGAAATTTTGTTATAATTTATAATTCTTAAGTATTGATTTCTTATTTAAAAGCATATAAAGACACATAGGATTGTTTATAAAAATATTAAATAAAATTTATAGGAGATTTTATTATGTTTAAAATAAGAATTTTAAATGCTTTAAAAAAGTGTGGGGTAGTTGCTGTAGTTCGTGGAACAACAAAAGAAATTGGGGTTAAAATATCAGAAAGTTGTATTAAGGGAAATGTTAAAGCTATAGAAGTAACATATACAAATAAGTTTGCAAATGAAATAATAAGAGAGCTTTCAGAAAAATATGATAAAAATGATGATGTTGTAATTGGAGCTGGAACAGTTTTAGATTCTGAAACTGCAAGAATGGCAATATTAGCAGGAGCACAATATATAGTTTCACCATCATTTAATAAAGATACTGCAACACTTTGCAATAGATACAATGTACCATATATACCAGGAGTTATGACTATAAATGAAATAGTAACTGCATATGAAAGTGGAGTAGATGTAGTTAAGTTATTCCCAGGGAATGCTTTTGGACAAGGTTATATAAGTTCAGTAAAGGCACCACTTCCACATGCTAATATTATGGTAACTGGTGGAGTAAACCTTGATAACATAGAATCTTGGGCAAAAGCTGGTGTAGATTTAGTTGGTATAGGTGGAGAACTAAATAAACTTGGAGAAGCAGGAGATTTTGATGAAATAGAATCTACATGTAAAAAGTATATAGAAAAGTTTGATAAAGCAAGAGGTATTTAATATGAAGGTTGCTGGTTTAGGAGAAATACTTTTAAGGTTATCAAGTAAAAAAGGCGTGTTACTATCAAATTCAAATGAATTTAATGTAAACTATGGCGGAGGAGAAGCTAATGTATTAATTTCATTAGCTAACTTTGGAATAAGTGCTAGAATGATTACTAAGATTTCTAATGATAGTCTGGGAGATGGGATGCTTAGTTATCTAAAATCGAAGTCTATAGATACTAGTTTTATAGCTAGAGGTAATAAGAGGACTCCAATATATTTTTTAGAAGTTGGAAGCGGAAATAGGGGATCAAAAGTAATTTATGATAGATTAGATTCAGCCTTTGGATCAATTTTAGAAGAAGATATAAATATAAAAGAAGCATTAAAAGGAATAGATATATTTCATGTTTCAGGTATAACTTTAGCTGTTTCAGAAAAAACAAGAGAGTTAACTTTTAAGATATTAAAATATTGTAAGGAAAACAATATTTTAGTTAGTTATGATTCAAACTACAGAGCAAAAATGTGGAGCTTAGAAGAAGCAAGCAAAGTTACCAAAGAATTATTACCATATGTTAATATTTTTTCAGGTGGTATATTAGATGCAGAAAATATATTGAATATGAAATGTGATTTAGAGGATAAATACGAAAAGTTAAAATATTATTATGATGAAATTTCAAAAAAGTATCCTAATATAAAGCATATTTTTTCATCTTTTAGAGAAATAAAATCATCAACAGTAAATACTCTGCAATGTAATTATTATAATAATGGTATTTTGTTTTCTTCAAAAATACATACAATAGATGATATAGTGGACAGAGTAGGTGGAGGGGATGCCTTAACTGCGGGAGTTCTATATAGCATTATAAATAATAAGTCTCCTGAGTATCTTTGTGAATTTGCTGTTGCAGCATCTGTTTTAAAACATACAATTTATGGAGATGCAAACCTGGTAACAAATGAAGAAGTGGAAAATCTAGTAAGCTATGGAGTGGGTAAAATAGCGAGATAATGAGAAGTGCTTTTAAATATAGTTAGAACTTAATATAAAAATAATACTAAAAATCCATGGTAAATAAATACTGTGGATTTTTATTTTAATAAATATCGGAAGTAATTATATAAAAAGATGGATAATAAAGAAGTATTTCATAAAGTAAATTTAGATATTATTCTAGAAATAATGAATATATGTTGTATAATACTAATTAATAAATTTTATGTTTTAGGAGAATAAAAAATGGTATTAAGGAAATCAACAGAAAAAGATTTAAAAAACATAATGAAAATTATCAGTGAAGCAAAAGTATATTTAAAAAATAATGATGTAGATCAATGGCAAAATGGATATCCAAATGAAGAAGTTATTTTAAAAGATATAAGAAACAATATTAGTTATGTTTTAGAAGATGATACTGAAATTATAGGAACTACTTCTTTATCTTTTGATGTAGAAGAGACATACAACAATATTTACGAGGGAGAATGGCTTTCAGATGGGAAATATGCTGTTATCCATAGAATAGCTGCTTCTAATAATAGTAATAGAAAAGGAATTGGGACAGAAATAATTAAAAAATCCGAGGAGATTTGCTTATCAAAGGGAATAAAAAATATAAAAATCGATACACATGAAAATAATTTAACTATGCAAAAGTTATTAGAAAAAAATAACTTTAAATACTGTGGTGTTATTTATTTATTAGATGGGAGTAAAAGAATTGCTTTTGAAAAAGAAATCTAAAAGGTATATTAAAATGAGAAGATTTAAAGGAAAAGGTATATAAAGTTGAAAGATATACAGCTTCCAATATAAAGAAAGAGTTAATTTATAATATAAAAAAAGATGATTATATAGATGAGATAAAAGATAAAAATGCAGAAGATATTAAGGAGTTTCATGAACAAAGTACAAGTAATTTTTCTGAAGATGCAAAATATATAATATTTAACTGCGCAGATTATGCAGATAATCCATATCTTCTATTATCACAATTGTTTGCTAGTATCAAGGGTGCTTACACAGGAGCTACTGAAAATAAGATGGGAATTGTTGAGGCATGCGATGGAGGTATACTATTTTTAGATGAGATTCGCAGGTTACCTTCAGAAGGACTATACTGGACAAATCCTAGTTGGAAAAACTACGATGGAACAATAGCTGAATGGTAAAATAATATAAAATGATCTGTATGAAACTTTCAAATCATACAGATCATTTTATTTATATGAAAAAATAAGGGGGAGATAGGAATGAAGAAAAGTGATTATAAGTTGGTATGCATAGACTTAGATGGAACTCTATTAACAGATGACAAGAAAATTACAGATGAAAATATAGAAGCAATAAAGAAAGCTATTAATAGTGGAGTAAATATATGTATAGCTACAGGGGGAATTTGTAGATCATATAAAAGATGCTTTAGGGGTTAGCGCTAAGGTAATAGCTTCAAATGGAGGAGTAATTTTAACAGAGGATGGAAATTTAAAATTAAATACATTAAGCTGTGATAAAATTTTAAAATTGAAGGAATTATTAAAGACTATGATGTAGATACATATTTAAATACTGAAAATGAAATAATTTCGGGAAAACACATTCCAAATGAATATAGTTATGAAAAAATAAATGAAGGTTTAGGAAATAAGCATAAAGTAAATATAATTGAAAACTATCCATTTGAAAATCTAGCTATAGATAATAAATATAAAATAGCTAAGGCAATTTGTATAAATAAGAATAATTTAAAAATTATTTTTCTATTTTTAATTATTTTATTATGATATATAAATATTGCCGATATATCTATAAAAAAATAAGTATTTATATGATTACAAGGTAATTTATATATTGTTATACCTATTTGAGTATATATGTGTGTATTGAGTAATATCATCATTTTATATATAATTTATTATTGTATATAAGATGATGATATTACTCTTATTTAAGAAAAAACTAGTATAATTGAGTACTTGCTATATTTATAGAGGTGAAAGAATATGATAAGTAAAAATTTAGCACAAAAAATTGTTGATAAAATGATGGATATTATTCCTTATAATGTGAATATTATGGATAAAAACGGAGTTATAATAGGGAGTGGAGATGAGTCAAGAATAGGACAACTTCATTTAGGAGCTATAGAGTCTTTGAAGTTAAAGAAGGCTACAGAAGTCAATAAAGAAAACAATGGGGTTAAACCAGGAGTAAATATTCCAATAACTTTGAATAATAGAATAATTGGTGTTATAGGAATTACAGGTAATCCAAGAACAGTAAGGCCTTTTGGAGAAATAGTAAGAGTCACATCCGAACTTCTTATAAATCAAGAATACAGTATTCAAAAATATATAGTAAAAAATAAAATAAAAGAAGAATACTTATATGAATGGCTGTATAGAAAGGAAGTTTATGATAAAGAATTTATTGAAAGAGGAATAGAAGTAGAAATAGATATTCAATTAAATAGAACAATTGTATTAATAGAATATAGAAGGAGTAATAATGACATTCTAAGGAAAACTATAGATTCTTTTATTAAAAAAAATGAGTTTATAATACATATAAATTCAAATAGATTAGTATTAATATTAAAATCTAAAATAGATAGTATGGAAAAACGTATAGAAGAGTTAATTGGTGATAATAAAGAGGAAATAGTAAGAGTTATATATAATAAGGCAGAAGAAGTATTAGCTAAATCATTTTATAAACTTTTGAATGCTTTAAATATAGCAAATAAATTAAATTTAGAAGCAACAATTATTTCATTAAAAGATATAAATTTCTTATCGGAAGTTGATAAGATGACTAAGAATAAAGATAATAAGGAAATAATTGAAAAATTAATAAAACATGGAGGTGACCTTTTAGAAACCTTTATTGTTTTTGTTGAGTCTAATTACGAAAAACAAATTACATATAAAAATTTACATATACATAGGAATACTTTAGCATATAGAATAGCTAAAATAGAGGAATTAACTGAATTATGCTTTAATAATGCAATAGATTGTTATAGGCTTACCAGTGCTTATATTTATTATAAAGTTATTTATTCAAGTGCACAATAAAAAAGCTTGTAAGTTTGTGTCTCTGAACAATGTAATCATTTACTATTAGGGGTATTATATGAATATATTCATGAGAAGTAGGAAGGGGAGATATTAATGGATATAACTGTTACAGCCTTAGGGGCAATAGTTGCTTTAATTATAGCAATTACATTAATAATAAAAAAGGTTCATCCAGCTTACAGTTTAATAATTGGAGCAATAATAGGAGGGTTAGTTGGAGGTGCATCTCTTGTTGAAACAGTAACATTGATGATTAATGGTGCTAAGGGGATGATGCCAGCAATTTTAAGAATCTTAACAGCTGGTATTTTGGCTGGTGTATTAATTAAATCTGGAGCAGCAGCTAAAATAGCCGAAACAATAGTAGAAAAAATAGGGGAATCAAAAGCTTTAATAGCTTTAGCTATTGCAACAATGGTATTAACTATGGTTGGAGTTTTTATAGATGTAGCTGTAATAACAGTATCACCTATAGCACTTGCCATAGCAAGAAAAATTGGATTAAGCAAAACATCGATTTTATTAGCAATGATTGGGGGAGGTAAGGCAGGTAATATTATGTCACCTAATCCTAATTCAATAGCAGCGGCTGATAATTTAGGAGTTTCTCTTACTAACGTTATGATGGCGGGAATAATTCCTGCAATCTTTGGATTAATTGTTACTTGTATAATTGCACAAAAAATCAAGAATAAAGGCTCAAGAGTAGAATTAGAGAATAGCTCTGAGAAATTTGAAAATAGTCCAAGCTTCTTTAAAGCATTGGTTGGACCATTAGTAACTATTATTCTACTAATGTTAAGACCAATTGCTAAGATAGAAATTGATCCATTAATAGCTCTTCCAGTAGGGGGATTAGTAGGAGCTATAGCAATGGGAAAAATTAAAAACATTAATGAATATGCAACCTTTGGTTTAGGAAAAATGAGTGGAGTAGCAATATTATTAATAGGTACAGGAACTTTAGCAGGAATTATATCCAATTCAGGATTAAAAGATGTAATTATAGAAGGAATAAATATATTAGGTTTACCTAGCTTTGCATTAGCACCAGTTTCAGGAATACTAATGTCTGCTGCAACAGCATCAACAACATCAGGAACAGCAGTAGCAACTTCAGTTTTTGGAAGCACTATATTAGAATTAGGGGTACCAGCACTAGGAACAGCTGCTATGATTCATGCAGGAGCAACAGTATTAGACCATTTACCACATGGAAGCTTCTTTCATGCAACAGGTGGCAGCGTTAATATGAGTATGGGAGAAAGACTAAAACTTATACCATATGAATCAATGATCGGATTAACAATGACTTTAGTTTCTACAATAATATTTGGTATAATATTATAATTATAGTTGGATGGAGATGAATTACATGAAGTTTATATTAGCACCAGATTCATTTAAAGAAAGTATGACATCAAAAGAGGCTTGTAATGCTATGGAAAGAGGGATAAAAAAGGTAATTAAAGACGCGATATGTATAAAGGTTCCTATGGCAGATGGTGGAGAAGGAACTGTAGAAGCCTTAGTTGAGGCAACTGGAGGAAAAATTGTAAATACAGTAGTCACAGATCCTCTTGGAGATAAAAAGATAAATGCTATGTATGGAATATTAGGAAACGGTGAAAAAGCAATTATTGAAATGGCAAGTGCAAGTGGAATTCACCTTGTTGAAAGAGAAAAGAGAAATCCTTTAATTACAACTACATATGGTACAGGTGAGTTAGTATTAGATGCCATAAATAGAGGTGTAAAGCATATAATAATTGGAATCGGAGGGAGCGCTACTAATGATGGTGGGGCTGGAATGATTCAAGCATTAGGTGGCCATTTATTAGATAAAGAAGGTAATGAGTTAAATTTTGGTGGTAGTGAATTAATTAAATTAAATGCTATAGATTTAACTAATTTTGATAGTAGATTAAAAAACGTTACATTTGAGGTTGCCTGCGATGTAAACAATCCTCTTATAGGAGAAAATGGTGCTTCAAGAATATTTGGGCCACAAAAAGGTGCAACAGAAGAAATGATTATACAACTAGATAAGGCATTAAATAATTATGCAGAAGTAATTAAAAGGGAACTTGGAATTGATGTAGCTAATGTTGAAGGTGCTGGAGCAGCTGGAGGACTTGGAGCAGCTTTACTTGCCTTTTTTAATGGAGAACTTAAAAGAGGGGTAGATTTAATTATAAAACATACTGACTTAGAAAATAAAATCAAAGGAGCAGATATTGTATTTACTGGAGAAGGTGCAATAGATAGTCAAACTATATTTGGGAAAACACCTATGGGAGTAGCTTCTGTAGCTAAAAAAAATGGAGTAAAAACAATTGCCTTTGCAGGTAAGGTTGGAGATGGTGTAGAAAATCTTTATAATGTAGGAATAAACTCAATATTTGGAATCATGAGAGGTGTATGTTCTTTAGAGGAAGCTCTTAAGAATGGAGAAATTAATCTTGAAAAAACAGTTGAGAATTTAGTTAGAACATTAACCTTATAATGCTAAAAGTTAAAAAAGGGCTACATCAAAATAAATTTTCATATTAGCCGATAAAAAGAGAAGTTCTAATTCAAACTTCTCTTTTTTCACATACACAAATAATAGATAAAAATTTCTATTTAAGTTTAAAAAGTTTTCAATTAAGTGAAATCAATGGTTTAAAAGGGGCTCGCGTTTCGCGAGGCCCTTTATAAAAATAAAAGATTAAACTTTTTAAGGAAATAAAGCCTATTTGAAATTGAATAAATTTTATATTAAATAGATTTCTAAGACTTTGCCTTTTTTATTTAAGATAAATATAATGAAGGAGAAAGTAAGGTGTATTGGAAAACTTTGTGGATTTTTCCTTTAAGCTATGCTACAATGTAATGAAAATTGCATATGTGGTTTAAAGAGATGAAATAATAGTAATAGTCTAATTATTTCATTTTTATTTATATTGAAAAGAATTGAAAGAAGAGGAGTGATTACGCAGCAATGAAATTATTATTAAAGTATTTAAAAAATTATAAGGCGCTTCTTATGCTAAATATTATATCAGTCTTTGGTTTTGCTTTAGTTGAATTAGGAATACCTACTATCATGGCAAAGGTTATAGATAAAGGAATAGTAAATAGCGATATTAATTATGTAAAAAGAATGGGGATAATTATTTCAATTATTTCAGTTATTGGAGTTCTTGGAACAATACTTTTAGGATTTTGTTCATCAAGAATTTCTACAGGGATAACAAGAGATATGAGAAATGATATTTTTAAAAAGTCACAAGAATTTTCACATACGGAGTATGATAAGTTTGGGGTATCATCAATGATAACAAGAACTACAAATGATGCATTTGTCCTTTTACAGTTTACAAATACGCTTTTAAGAACAGCATTATTAACGCCTGTAATGTTTACAGTGAGTTTAATAATGATACTTAGAACAAGTCCTTCATTATCTGTAGTTCTAGCTATAACAATTCCATTCATAATACTAGGAGTTGTAATTATAGCAAAGGTATCTGAGCCATTATCAGAAACTCAACAAAAGAGATTAGATAAGCTAAATAGAATATCAAGAGAAAACTTAACTGGAATAAGGGTCATAAGGGCATTTGGAAATGATAATTATGAAGGCAAAAGATTTGATGAAACTAATGAGTTATATGCACAAGTTTCTAAAAAGCTTCATAAGCTTATGGCTATATCTCAGCCAATGTTCTTCTTTCTTTTAAATTTAGCGATTATAGCGATATTTTGGATATCAAGTAAAATGATAAATGCAGGAGCTCTTCAAGTTGGACAATTAGTAGCATTTATAGAATATTTATTTCATGCTATGTTTTCCATTATGTTATTTTCAATGGTATTTATAATGTATCCTAAAGCACAAGTTTCAGCTCATAGAATTAAAGAAATATTAGATGAAGATCCTATAATAAAGAGTCCAGAAAATGGAGTTAAAGATACTGAAATTAAAGGATTAGTAGAATTTGATAATGTATCCTTTGTATATCCAAATGGAGAAGAAGCAGTTCTTAAAGATATTTCTTTCACTGCTAAAAAGGGTGAAACAATTGCCTTTATAGGAAGTACAGGTAGTGGAAAAAGTACATTAATAAACCTTATTCCAAGATTTTATGATGTTACAAAAGGTAGTATTAAAATAGATGGAGTAGATGTAAGAGATTATGATTTAAAGGCATTACGTAAGAAGATTGGATTTATACCTCAAAGGACATTATTATTTACAGGCAGTATAGCAAGTAATATTAAATTTGGTAAGAGAAATGCAGATACTGGAGAAATTGAATATTCTGCAAAAGTTGCACAAGCTTATGATTTTATTTCACGTAAACCTAAAAAGTTTGAAGAAGTAATAAGTGAAGGTGGATCAAATGTATCAGGTGGACAAAAGCAAAGGCTTTCAATAGCTAGGGCAATAGTTAGAAAACCAGAAATTTATATATTTGATGATAGCTTTTCAGCTTTAGATTTTAAAACAGATGCTATTTTAAGAAAGAGACTTAAAGCAGAAACTAAAGATTCAGTAGTATTAATAGTAGCACAAAGAATAGGTTCAATAATGGAAGCCGATAAAATAGTAGTATTAAATGAAGGTGAAGTAGTAGGAATTGGAACTCATAAAGAGTTACTTAAAACTTGTGAAATTTATCATGAAATAGCATCATCACAACTTACAGAGGAGGAACTTGCGTAATGAATAGATTTAAAGCAGTAGTAAAGAAAATTGCTCCTTTTGTAAATAAATATAAATGGTCATTTTTAGGAGCGATATTATTTATAGTATCAGCAGCAGTATTTACAGCATTAGCTCCAAGGACAGAAGGGTTAATTATTACACAATTAACTAAGGATTTTGAAGCTATTATAAAAGGTGTTCAAGGAGCTTCAGTTAATTTTAATTATATTATTAAGATTTTAATCATATTATTTTTCGTTTATATAGGTAGTGCAGGATCAACATTCATAGCTAGTTTCTTATTAACTAATGCAATTCAAAATACAATGAAGGATATAAGAAATGCGGTACAAAAAAAGATAAGTAAGCTTCCTATAAAGTATTTTGATGGAAATAGTTATGGTGATGTATTAAGTCGTATAACAAATGACGTAGATACTATTTCTAATGCGTTGCAACAAAGTTTTGTTCAAGTAGTTAATGCATTTTTATCATTGAGTTTAGCGCTTATAATGATGTATTCAATAAATGTAAAACTTGCACTTTTAGCAACTATTATAATCCCTTTAAGTATTTTAATTACAAAGATTATAGTAAATAAATCACAAAATCTATTTAATAAACAACAAGCAGCCTTAGGTAAGCTTAATGGAAAAGTGCAAGAGATGTATACAGGTTTTAATGAAATTAAGCTATATGGAAAGCAAGAGGATGCCATAAAAGAGTTTATGGAAGCAAATGAAGAGCTTAGGGCAACAGGATTTAAAGCACAATTTATATCAAGTATAATGTCACCTTTGGTTGGACTTGTTAGTTATTTAGGAATTGCAGCAGTTGGAGTAACGGGAGCTATAACAGCAATATCAGGAGGAATAACAGTAGGTAACCTTCAAGCATTTATACGTTATATATGGCAAATAAATCAACCATTATCACAAGTAACTCAATTATCATCAGCAATACAATCTGCAGTAGCAGCAGCTCATAGAGTATTCGAATTCTTAGATGAAGAAGAGGAAATAAAGGATATAGAAAAAAATGTAAAACTAGAAAGTCCAAAAGGAAATGTAACTTTTGAACATGTAAGATTTGGATATAATGACGATAAGATTTTAATAGAAGATTTAAGTGCAGAAGTTAAAAGTGGCCAAATGGTTGCAATAGTTGGGCCAACAGGTGCTGGAAAAACTACATTAATTAATCTTTTAATGAGATTTTATGAAATTAAAGATGGATCAATAAAAATAGATGGCGTAGATATAAGAGATATGAAACGTGAAGATCTACGTTCAATATTTGGAATGGTACTTCAAGATACATGGCTATTTAACGGTACTATTTATGATAACATAGAATATGGAAGATTTGGAGCAACAAAAGAAGAAATAGTTGAAGCGGCTAAGATAGCCAATGTACATCACTTTATAAAAACTCTTCCTGATGGATATAACATGTTCCTAAATGAAGAGGCATCTAATATTTCACAAGGTGAAAAACAACTTTTAACAATAGCTAGAGCAATACTTAAAGATCCAGCTATATTGATATTAGATGAAGCAACAAGTTCTGTAGATACAAGGTTAGAATTATTACTTCAAAAAGCTATGAGAAATATAATGAAGGGAAGAACTAGCTTTGTAATAGCTCATAGATTATCAACAATAAGAAGTGCTGATTTAATTTTAGTAATAAATGACGGTAATATAATTGAACAAGGAACACATGAGGAACTAATGAAAAAAGGTGGTTTCTATGAAAAATTATATAATAGTCAATTTGCAGATAAAGAAGTATCTAATCAATAACATCAAATTAATAGTATCCTATAATAAATAAGTGCATATTTTGTATTATAAATAATTATGCCTTTAGGAGTGGGATATTGAAATCTAAAAATACTTACAATAGTAAAAAGAATAAAGATCATTGTTCCTCTTCAAAAGAGATAAGGAGTTATGAAAAAAATAATTCTTCTAAGTCGCAAAATAATGATGAAGTAGGAAATAGAAAAAATAACATAAATAGAAATAAACAATATAGTACTAATGAGAATAATATTAAAGATAAATTAGATAATGGAAAAATATACTTTGAACATATAGATGAAAGAGCAGAAGAAATAAAAAATGATAATGAAGCAGAAATAAATAATAATAATGAAGCAGAAAATAATAATTCTCAGAATAATGCAAGTGTTCCTAATAGAGATGAGTTGTTTTCTCAGTTAGGCACATTGAATTTATCTATAGATACATTGTATATTATAATATTAGCCACACTTTTAAATCTCTATTATCTATATAGTTTAAGAGCAGGAGTTTCAGATCAATTATTTAATACTAATGAATCTGAAAAATTTATTAATACGAAGAATTTTCCAAGAATAACTAATGCTATGTTTCTTTATGCAACAGGAATATTTTTAGATATTAATTACAGAGGATTAGAAGAGGCGAAGAGAGCAAGTAAAGAAACTAATGATAAAAGAGCTGTAGTTAGAGCTTGGAAGTCATTTTTATCGAGTTTATTAGTTTTCATTGCAACTACTATAAGTAGAGATAATTTAGAAGTATAATATTAAAAAGAGTCGTAATATCTAAAGTGCCCTATATATTAAATAAAAATATTTAATATATAGGTGCAAATTATAGTTACGACTCTTATTATTTATATTTAAATTTTAACTTTATTGATAAGCTTAAATAGAGGAATTTCTATTAATCTATCTTAAACTTACTAAGTTTATCTAATATTGATTTAGTTAAGGTACTTAAATGTTCAGCTGAATCAGCAACTTTTTCACTTGAAGTAGATAATTCACTTGATGAAGCATATATTTCTTCTGTAGCAGCACTTAATTCTTCAGAAATAGCAGAAGAATTAGTTATATTTTCTATTATATTTTGCTTTCTTTTAGATATGCTGTCAGAATTTTTATCCAATGAATTTATTTCTTTAGATACTTCAAGAACTAAAGATATAATTTCATCAAAACTAAGCATAGTCTTTGTTGTTTCATCAATTTGAGTTTGGAATAGTGAGCTTATTGAATCATTTTCTTTTACAATAACAGAAGTTTGGTTAAGTACGTTTTGTACTATTGAAGTAATTTCTCTTGATGAAGTTTTACTTTCTTCTGCTAGTTTTCTTATTTCATCAGCTACAACAGCAAATCCTTTTCCTGCTTCTCCTGCCCTAGAAGCTTCAATAGCAGCATTTAAAGCAAGAAGATTAGTTTGTTCAGAAAGAGAGTTTATTACGTCTGTTATTGAAGTAATATTATTTATGTTTTCCTTCATGCTTGAAATTGTATCGCTAAATATTTTGAAATTATTTTCTAAGGATTTCATGGTTAATACTAGTTCACCTATATCTTCATTAGATGAAGTAGATTTATTATTAATATTTGCTACCATAGTATTAATATTAGAAATAGATGTAATTATGGAAGTTAAATTAGTATCAAATATATCCATATCAGCTGTAATATTAGAAAGTTGGTTAGCTTGACTATATGTCCCTTGAGAACTTTCCTTTGTAGCAGCAATTATATTTTTACATGAAGTTAAATAATCCTCAGACATATTAGTTAGATTTAATGATTCCTCCTCTAATGTATGTGATGAATCTTTGATGGACGAAATCATATCCTTTAATGAATCTTGAGATTTATCTATTGAAGAAAGTATTTCTCCTATTTCATCTGTTTTATTTAATTCTTCATTAGATAGTACTTGTGAGAAATTACCTTTTGCAAAATTTGAAACTATACTAGAAACTGATTTTAATCTTATACTAAGTTTATTTGAGAATCTGTAAGCTAGTATCATTGAAATAATTAAAGATACAATACCCACAGTGATTACTATTTTAAGAATTGTATCTACTACCATAAATAGATCAGAACTATCAACCATAAGGCCTACTGACCAATTAAGTTCTGGAATATTTTGATAGGAAATTACTCTTCTAGTTTCATTAAAATCATATTCATCAAAGCCAGTTTCTCCGGATTTCATTTTTTCAATACTTTTAGCAAGTTCAGCTAATGAAGTATTTTTTTTAGCTATTTCAATAATGTTTTCTCCTTCTTGAACTCTTTTATATTCATAATGAGCTATAGTTGTACCATTACTATCTATTAAACATGTTTTTCCTGTACTCCTAAATGTTATTGTGCTTATTTTATCTGATATTTCTTTAGCATCTCTGGCAAAAGATAATACCCCTACTATTTGTCCATTATTTTTTATTGGAGCAGAATATACCATCAAAGTTTTTCCTGTAGTCTTATCAGTTAATGGGCTACTAACTGTTGAAGTACCAGACATGGCTGTTTTGAAATAATCTCTATCAGAAATATTAACAGTTTGTCCGCCACTATTTAATCCATTCCCAGATTTATCTGCAATTAGTATTCTATCTAGGCTATATTGAGATATGTATCCATTAAGAGATATTAAGTTTTTTTGAATATCTGAATATGAAGACATTGATACAGTTGATGCTAGTGTTTCAGATAACATAATATATTTGTTTACATATTCATTTAATTCGCTAGCACTTCTTTTTGTCAATTCTGACATCATATTTAGAGAGTCATCTTTTATTTTCTTATTTACCGACACTGTTGTTATAGCTGTAAGAACTAAAAGTGAAGATATTAATAAAATTGAAAATAATAATATTATTTGTGTTTTTATTGATTTGTTTGGTTTTTTAATTTTTGATGATTTCTTTAAGTTTTTCATTTTTACCCTCCTATTGATTCTTATTTATATATCGAAATGTCGAATGGGAAACTTTATAAAAAAATCATATAAAATACAAATTTCTCTTTAAAATTTACATTTAATACCACTAAATGTAAATAAAAGGTGAAAATATAAAATATAACTAAAATTTGACAAAGAAAACAATATAATGTATATTTAAAATGAATTTTTTAATATACAATAAAATCAAAAGGAGAGTATAATTATGAGTAACGAAAAGATGACAGCTAAGCAGTTTATGGACAAGCTGTTAGCGGGGTTAAGTGTTGGTATAGTAGTAGCTCTTATACCAAATGCTTTATTAGGTGAATTATTAAAGGTAATAATACCTCACTTTGCCCCAGCACAAACAATTTTTGATATAACTTTACTTGCAATGAGACTTTCACCAATGGTAATAGGTGTTTGTATTGCAATGCAATTTAAGTTAACTCCAATTCAAATCACATCAGTAGGTATGGCGGCAGTAGTTGGATCAGGCGTAGCAAGTGTTGGAGAAAATGGTGCATTTATTTTTGCAGGAACAGGGGATGTAATTAATGTTGCAATTACAGCAGCTATAGCAGTTGGAATTGTAATGCTTTTAGGTAATAAATTGAAGGCGTATACAATATTACTAGTTCCAGCAATAGTAGTAATAGTTGCAGGGGGAATTGGTATTTTTGCATTACCATATGTTAAAGGAATAACACTATTTATTGGTGATATAATCAATAAATTTACAACTTTACAACCAATATTAATGGGAATATTAATTTCTTTATGTTTTGCATTCTTAATAGTTTCACCATTCTCTACAGTTGCAGTTGCAACAGCAATTGCTCTTGGTGGAATAGGTTCAGGAGCAGCAAATTTAGGGGTTGTAGCAGCAGGTTTTGGATTAGCTATTTGTGGATGGAAAGTAAACTCTTTTGGTACTTCAATAGCACATTTCTTAGGATCTCCTAAGATGCAAATGGTGAATTTAGTAAAGAAGCCTATAATGATGGTACCAATTCTTTGCAATGCTGCTGTACTAGGAGCATTAGCTGGAATATTTAATATTCAAGGAACTCCTATGAGTGCAGGATTTGGTATTTCAGGTTTAATAGGACCAATTAATGCTTTGAATTTAATGGGTGGATATACAACAATGAATGTAATTATTGTTAGTATAGTATTTGTAATTGCCCCAATAGCATTAGGAATATTATTTAATTACATATTTACTAAAATTGCAAAAATAATTTCAGAAGAAGATTATAAATTGACATTTGAGTAGAAATAAATTATGTAGGGGGAGACTCCTACATATATTTATCTAATAAATTTACAAAAAGATAAACAAAAGGAGTATAGTTATGAAAGTATTAGCGTATTGTGTAAGACCAGATGAAATGAGTAGTTTTGAAAAATTCTCAAGTAAGTATAGTCATGAAGTTACAATTGTAAAGGAATCTTTTGGGCCATCAAATGCAAATTTAGCTGAAGGATATGATGCTATAAGCATATTGGGAAATTGTAATGCAAATAAAGAAGCAATAGAAATAATTTCAAAATTAGGTGTTAAATATTTAGCAACTCGTTCAGCTGGATATAACAATATTGATTTAGAAGCTGCAAAGGAATTTGGGGTAAATGTAGCAAATGTACCAGCATATTCACCAAACTCAGTAGGAGAATTTGCAGTAGGGGTTACTTTATGTTTAGCAAGAAACTTCAAGAAAGCATTTAAGAGAGTAGACGCTCAAGATTTTTCATTAGATGGATTAATTGGATTTGAATTAAGAAATAAAACAATAGGTTTTATTGGAACAGGAAGAATTGGACAAATTGCTATTAAAGCATTTTCAGGATTTGGCAGTAAGATGATAGGATATGATTTATATCCTAATGAAAATGCAGCAAAATATATTGAATATAAAACATTAGATGAAGTATTTGAACAAGCTGATATAATATCACTTCATTGTCCATTAACAGCTGATAATTATCACTTAATAAATGATGAGTCAATTGCTAAAATGAAGGATGGTGTAATTTTAATAAATACATCTAGAGGTCAATTAATGGATGCTAAAGCACTAATTGAAGGTGTAAAGAGTGGTAAAATTGGCGGTGTTGCAACAGATGTTTATGAACATGAGTATGGAATTTTCCATAGCAACCACCAAAATAATGTAATTAGTGATGAAACATTATTAACTTTAAAATCATTCCCAAATGTTATAGTAACTCCTCACTATGGATTCTATACAGATGAAGCAGTAGCTAATATGGTTGAATATACATTAGAAAATCTATATGATTTTGAAACAAAAAATGATTGTAAAAACAAATTAGCTTAGGTGATTAAATTGAGTTATGACATAATTAAACTAGATTCAAATGAAAATCAAATAAAACATTCATTTGATATAGTAGATTGCATAAAACAAATAGATCCTAAATTATATCCAGATGTAACAAATACCTTAGTGAGGGAAGAGATTGCTAAATATTTTGGAGTAACAAAAGAAGAAGTATTCTGTTCTCATGGTTCAGACTATTTAATTAAAGCTTTAACTTTTGGGTTAGTAAGGGGAAATCATGAAGTAATAATGCCAGATGTAGCATTTCCAACATATGAAATTGCTGCAAAAATTAAAGAATGTAAATATATTAAGATTCCATTAAAAGACTATGGTATAGATTTAAATGCTACTTTAGAAAAAATAAATGAAAATACAAGATTAATTTGGATATCTAATCCTCATAATCCAACAGGAACACTTTTAAGTGATGAAGATATAATATCATTTTTAGAAAAAGTTCCTTCATATGTTAAAGTAGTTTTAGATGAGGCATATATAGAGTTTTTAGAGAAAGATCCATTAGATTCTTTAAAGATTTATAAGGAATTCTCTAATGTAATAATATTGAGAACATTCTCAAAAGCTTATGGGCTTGCGGGAGTGAGAGTTGGATATGGAATTGCTAGACCAAGTATAATTGATGAGTTTAATTTTGCTATTGGACCATTTGACTTAAATTCATATGCACAAGGTTTAGCTGTTAGAGTTATAAAGGAAAAAGAATACGTAGAAAAAGTAAGAATTAATAATAAAAAAGCACTTACTATGTATGAAAATGCTTTTAAAGAGCTTAATATAGAATATATAAAATCATATGCATCTTTTATTATGTTCAAATTAGGAGATAAAGCAACTGAGCTTGTAGATTTCTTAAAAGAAAGAGGAATAATAGTAAAGGATGGAAGATTTATCGGCATGAGTGGGTTCGTTAGAATTTCAATGGGTACAGAAGAGCAAAATAGGATAGTTATAGAGAATATAAAGAAATTTATAATGATTAACTATTAAATTGAGTGATTGAGAAGTTAATAATATTGAAAAATAAAAGGAAAGCTGTTTGGTTATAGCTTTCCTTTTTATAATTAATATGGAAATCCTTGATTATATGGAGAAGTACTATCATCTCTTTGCAAAATAATATCTAATGTTAATTGAGTAGATGTATCTTCACTAGGTAATGACAGAACTTGAGATAAAGAATATCCATATTTTGAATATTTATTAATTAAGTCAATGTACGAATCAATTTCCTTTCCTTCATAATAAAGTTTGTAATTTATCATGCTTACTTTTAGTATTTTATATTTCATATAGCCCCAGCCCCTTTTTATAAATTTATAATAATTATATATTAAATTTAAGAAAGATTATATTAAATTATTTTAAGTAATAATAATTTAATAAAATATTTACTTAAAAGTTGAAATATAAAAAACACAGTAATCACTGTGTTTTTTACAATTAAGCTTTTATCCAATCTACTACACCAGGAGTTAAGGATGCAACATCATCCTTATCAACCTTAGTTACAAAAAGTAAATCATTAGGTTGTAAGTGTGCTTTAATCTTTTCTGAGATTTCATTAGCTGAAATATCAGTTTTAACTAAGTAACTATCAGGCATGAAGTTAGCCCAAGCACCAAGTGTTTTTATAGTTCCAACTATATCATAATCATCACGATGATGGTGATGATGATCATGATCGTGATCGTGAGAATCACAACCACATGAATGAGAATCTTCATTTAAATAAAATGTTATTGCATAAACTGTCATATATGTACCACCTTAAATTAGTATTTTTTATAATCATAATATATATCTTGTCCAAAAGCTAGTAATATTATTAAATATCTTTATCTATGGAATAAAATTATAATAGAATACATTTAACTAATAAATCAAATAATATTATAAAAGATAAATTTAAGAGGGATAGTTGTAAAGTATAGTTTTTGCAATATCCTTCTTTTATATTTTTATTTATGGAGGCCTTAATATGCAGCTTGGAAGTATTAATAATTTGAAGAAATATTATGGTGATAGATTATTACTCGATATAGATAAGTTTGAAATAATGGACGGAGATAGAATTGGAATAGTGGGGGAAAATGGAGTAGGAAAAACCACTTTAATAAAAATATTAATAGGCGAAATTAAGTCAGATGAGGGAACTACTTATATTACGGATAGTTATTCTTATATTAGTCAAAGAGAAGCATGGTGCGAAATTGAAGGAAGTGGAAAAGTAAAGGGTATGTTTCATGTTCCAGATGAATATGACGATTATTTATCTGGAGGAGAAAAGGTTAAAATGAGGATAGTAAAGGCTTTTGAAGAAAATAGTAGTCTTATAATAGCAGATGAACCTACTTCTAATTTAGATGTTGAAAGTGTTAAGCTTTTAAATAAACTGTTTAAGAAATATAAAGGAGCATTGCTTATCATTTCTCATGATAGAAATTTTTTAGATGATTTATGTAATAAGATTGTTGAAATTGAAGATGGAAAGCTTACTATATATAATGGGAGTTATAGTGATTATCTTAATCAAAGAGAAGAAAATAGAAAGGTTAATGAAAGAGAATACAATAAATATATTCATGAAAAATCTAGGTTGGAAAAAGCTATATCAGAAAAGGAAGTATTGAGAGATAGAATTAAAAAGGCACCTAAGGGAATGGGGCCATCAGAAGCTAAAACTATAAAAATGGGTGATCAAAGAGGAAAGAAGAATATAGATAATAATATAAAATCAATTAAAAGTAGAATAGATCATTTAGAGATTAAAGAAAAACCAAAGGATAAAAAGGAAATAATAATTAATATTGTACCAAGTATGAAGTTAAATTCTAAAATTCCTATTGAAGTAAATGATTCAAAAATTTATGTGAAAAATAAATTATTAATTGATGATGTTAACTTAAAAATAAAACAAGGAAGAAAAATTGCTTTATTAGGTGAAAATGGTTGTGGAAAAACAACTTTATTGAAACATATAATTAATGGAAATAGTGATAAAGTTAAGATTTCAAGCAATGTAAAAATAGGATACTTTGACCAAGGGCAAAGCATTTTAGATGATTATAAAAGTATTTTGGAAAATATAAAAGAGGATTCATCTTACGATGAAACTTTTATAAGAATTAATTTAAGTGAATTTGGATTTAAAGATAAAAGTGTATATAAAAGAGTAGGAGATCTAAGTGGAGGAGAAAGAGTAAAGGTAGGTTTATGCAAAGTGATTTTATCAGACAATAACATATTAATACTCGATGAACCAACCAATTATTTGGATATTAAATCTATAGAAGCATTAGAAAATGCTTTAGTAAATACTGATAAAACCATTGTTTTAGTGTCCCATGATATAAGATTTATTTCAAATATATGCGATTATATTATTGAAATTAAAGAAAATAAATTACATGAATTTGATGGAGGTTATAGTTTTTATGTAGAGCATAAAAATATTGAAAAAATTGATACTAATAAAAAGAAATGTGAAGAGGAATTGCTAGTTTTAAATAATAGGTTAACAGAAGTTATTTCACTATTATCTTTAGAAACAGATGAAACAAAAAAAGTAGAATTAGATGCTGAATATAAAGATTTATTATATAAAATAAAAAATATACAAAAATAATACATAAAAAAACATATGAAAAATTGTATGCTTATTATAAAATGAGTAAAAGACTAAAAAACATAAAGGGGGACCCTATGAGTAAATTAGATGAAATTCTAAAATTTAACAAAGACTTTGTTGAAAATAAAGATTATGAGGAATATATAACTTCAAAAAATCCAAAAAAGAAAATACTTATTTTATCTTGTATGGATACAAGGCTTACAGATTTATTGCCTAAAGCACTACATATAAAAAATGGTGATGCTAAGATTGTAAAAAATGCTGGAGCAGCAATTATGCATCCTTTTGGAAGTGTAATTAGAAGTATAATTGTTGGAATTTATGAATTTAATATAGATGAAATTTTTGTGATTGGACATCATGGCTGTGGAATGTGTAATTTGGACACAGATAATTTATTACAAAAGGCTATTGAAAGAGGAATTTCAAAAGAATCTTTAGATACACTTTGTAATGCAGGAATAGATATTAAGAAATGGCTACATGGATTTGATTCAGTTGAAGAATCTATAAAAGATAGTGTTAATTTAATAAAAAAACATCCATTAATGCCAGAAGGCATATCAGTTCATGGACTTGCGATAGATCCTGAAACTGGAAAGTTAGACTTAATAGTTAATGGATACAATAAATAAATTATGCAGTAATTTATTTATTGAAAAGCTAATAAAAAACACTTCATTCTTTTATTAGCTTTTCATTTTCTTCTTTTTCACTATTAAATTTGATGAGGAGTATAAGATCGTAGCCTTTATATTTTAGTTAATTAACATATCTATTTATAAATTTCCCAATTGTAGACCAGTAAAGTTCAGGATTCACTTTAGATGATTTAGCATGCCCAGCGCCTTTTATAGTTAATTTTTCTTTTTCTGAGCCTGTAGCATTATAAAGTTCATCCATCATTGAATAAGGCACAAAATCATCTTCATCTCCATGAATAAATAATATTGGAGTTTTAGATTTTGCTACTTGTTTTAGTGTGGAAGCTTCTCTTAAAGTATAGCCTGCCTTAACTTTTGTAACTACTGATGAAGCATTCATTACTGGAAAGCTTGGTAATGAGTATAAAACATCTAGTTGATGAGAAAATTGCTCCCAAACAGATGTATATCCACAATCTGCTATAATAGCTTTTACGTTACTTGGAATATCTTCACCAGAAGTCATTGAAACTGTAGCTGCCCCCATCGATACTCCATGAAGGATTATTTCTGAAGTTTTATCAGTATTAAGAATTAAATTTATCCACTCAATAATATCTAATCGATCGTCCCAACCCATTCCAATATAATCGCCTTCACTTTCGCCATGAGCCCTTAGGTCAGGAATTAAAATATTAAATCCCATTTCATAAAATTTTCTAGCATAACCACTCATATCGGTACCGTTACTTGTATATCCATGAACAGTTATAACCCATTTATTAGTAGGGATTTCGTTTAATATTTTGTAACTATGAAGCTTTAAATTATCAAATGATTCTATATATTCATTAGAAAATTTAGATTTATTAAGCAACCAATCTACATTTTCATCAATAACTTCACCACTTGTTTCTTTTGCTTCTTCTGGGGTACCGAATATAGCATCTTTTGATACTGTTGGATTAAGAGCTAAATTATAAAAATAATTACCTATAAATCCTAAAGCGCTGATAGATAGAGCACCTAATATACTGGTTGAAATTATTGCTGTCTTTTTCTTATTCATTATAGTCTCCTTAGTTTATTAATTATTATTAAGCGATATTTTAGCATTTTTAGATTGATATAACAATAATTTTATAAAAGTTAAAAAATATTAACAGATTAGTTACATTTTATTTAATTAAACAAAGAAAATTATGATATTAAAAAATATAGTAATTAGTTGAGTGAAATTTTTAGGGATATACTAAAAGATGATAGGAATAAATAATCAGCATATATAAAAGTAGTATATATTACAGCGATTTTTAATTTCTTTGTATATGTTATAAGTAAAGCTATTTATAGTAAATTATATAAAATAAATATAATTTAATTAAGTTATCTGTAATTGATTAATTAATTGATTTATGTTATTATACTTTTGAAGGAAACTTTCAAAAGTATAATATAAAGGGTATGGATATAAATATGAAAAAGTATAAATGTATAATTTTTGATCTAGATGGAACAGTTTTAAATACTGAGAGAATGAATTTAGTTCCACTTCAAAGACTAATAAAAGAAGAGCTTGATAAAGATGTTATGTATTCAGATTTACTTAAATATAAAGCATATGCAGGAAAGAGAACTTTAGAAGAGTTAGGATTTAAGGATATAGAAAAATCTTATGAAAAGTGGGTAGAGTATGTAAATGGTTTTGAAGAAGGCGCTACATTGTTTGAAGGATTTGATGAAGTAATAAAAACATTAAATTCAAAAGGAATTATATGTGCTATAGCAAGTTCTAAAATGAAAGATCAATATAAAATAGATTTTGAACCTACTGGATTAAAAAAATATATTAAATGTGAAGTTTTAGCAGAAGATACGAAAAGACATAAACCATATCCTGATCCATTATTAAAAGTGACTGAAATATTAGGTATAAGCCCAAATGATTGTATGTATATTGGAGATACAATATTTGATTTTAAAGCAACTAAAGCTGCAGGAATGGATTTTGGACTAGCTATATGGGGTGCTGATAACTTAGAAGGAATAGAGGCTGATTTTGAGTTTAAAAAACCAATAGATATTTTAAAGGAGTTAAATCTTACATAATGAAAAAAATTGCAGGAAAGCCAAAGGAACTTAAAAATGTAAATACTTCATTAATAATGAATTCAATAAGGACTAGAGGTAATGCAACTAGAGCTGAGATTTCTAAGGATACAGGTTTAAGTCATACAACTGTAAGAGTCATTTTAAATGAGCTTATAGAAATGAATGAAATACTATCTGTAGGATTAGATGAATCTAGTGGTGGAAGAAGAGCCGAAAGATATAAGATGAACTCTAATAAAAGATATATAATAGCAATATCAATAGAAGAGGATAAAACAGTATATAGAATAGTCAATTCTTTAGGAGAAGTTTTAAAAGAAAAGATTAAAGAAATAAGTAGCCTAGAAGATATTAAAACTATTGCAAATACAATAGAAGCTTTATATGAAGTTTATCATAATATAGAAGGTATTGGGATTAGTGTTCCAGGAGTTGTAACTAATGATGGATATTTATCTGGAATTAAAATGGAAGATTGGAAAGAAATAAAAATAAAAAAATATCTTAGGGAAAAATTTAATGTTCCTATATTATTAGAAAATGATATAAACTCTGCATCTTTAGCTTTTTATAATGATTATATAGAAGAGAATAAAGTCGGACCTATTAGTCTTGTATATGTAAGTTTTACTTCATTAGGGGTTGGATCCGGAGTAATACTAAATGGAAATGTTCTAAGAGGTGATAATGGATATGCTGGAGAAATTGGATTTATTCCTGTGAGAGATACTTTTTTAAATACTATGTTGATGAGCAACTTAAATGATGACGAGTATATACATGTAATTATAAATACTATAAAAACAATATCAGCAATAATTAACCCTAGTGTAGTCGTCTTAGGGGGAAGTAGTTTTAAATATCATCTTAAAAATGAAATAGTAGATAGATATAATAAAGAATTTAATATAAA
Source organism: Clostridium sp. D46t1_190503_E9 (assembly GCF_015555225.1). Lineage (NCBI taxonomy): Bacteria > Bacillati > Bacillota > Clostridia > Eubacteriales > Clostridiaceae > Clostridium > Clostridium sp. D46t1_190503_E9. The sequence goes on along the minus strand of NZ_JADNKB010000008.1, from coordinate 68,346 downwards.
AACGAAAATATTAATACAAGAAAAAAGTTGTGATTATTCATTAGAAGGAATAAAAAAAGAATCATTAAGGTTAATAAATAAAGAAGTTAAGTTAATTAGAAATTAAATATAATGTTATTATTAGTATAGAGGGCGTTATAGCTTTGGCTAGCGTAACCAAAGTACTTTTAAATAAAAATAAGGCTATAACTATATAATACTAGTTGTAGCTTTTTTATATTTAAGAAAATCAACATAAAAGTTTTTACAAGTCATATATATTTGTGTTGATTTAGGATAAAAGACTCATTGTAATAAAGCAATAGAATTAATTATAAACATTACTAAATTGTAATACAAATGTATGGAAATTAATTGTATAATTAATGTAATTTCTAATTATTAAGGAGCAAATAATATGAATTATAAGATATATATAATAGAAGATGATTCGTCATTAAGTCTTTTATTAAAAGATTATATTTCTAAATATCAATTTGATGTAAAGGTTGTTGAAGATTTTGAGAATATAATTAGTGAGTTTAATGAATTTAATCCTAATTTAGTACTGTTAGATGTTAACCTACCTAAGTTTGATGGATTTTATTGGTGTAGAAGGATAAGACAAGAGTCAAAAATTCCAATTATATTTATATCAGCAAGGGATAGTGGAATGGACCAAGTTATGGCACTAGAAAATGGTGGAGATGATTATATAACTAAGCCTTTTTATTACGAGGTTGTTATGGCAAAAATAAAAAGTCATTTAAGAAGGGCTTTTGGAGATTATGCTATACAAATGAAAGAAAGGATAGTTGAACTTGATGGATTAATATTTTATCCAGAAAGATCCGAAATTGAGTTTAATAATAAGAAATTGATTATAACTAAAAAAGAAGGAATTTTATTAGAGTATTTAATTAAAAAGTATCCTAAAGTTGTAGATAGAGATTTTCTTTTAGAGAAGATATGGGATGATATTGAGTTTGTTGAAGAAAATACATTAAATGTTAATATAAGTAGAATAAGAAAAAGACTTCATGATATTGGAATATATAATGGAGTAGAAACTGTAAGAACAGTTGGATATAGATTAAATAAAACTTGGTAGGAGAAATAGTATGAAATTATTTTTAAAGGATAATAGAGGGTATATAATTATATATTTCTTAAGCCTTTTAATTACATTAAGTTATATAATCCTTCTTGGAAGTTTAGATTCAAGCGAATTTTTTTATATATTAGTATTTAATACGTTTATTTTATTTACCTTTTTAGGCGTTAGATATTATAAAAATAGAGAAATATATAACTTATTAAATAAGAATTTAAATGATTTAAATGAAACAGTATTAGACTTAGGAAATTCAGTTTTAGGTGAAGGAATATCAAATATTTTAAATCAAATGAATAGTTTATATATCAGCGAGTTAGTAGATAAAAATAAAAATCATGAAGAACATTTGATGTTTATAAATCAGTGGGTTCATCAAATGAAAACACCACTTTCAATAATACAGCTAAAAATGCAAGAAGATGAAGGGGAATTACCTATTGAGAATATAAGAGATGAAGTATATAAGCTAAATAAAGGATTGAATATGGCAATGTATTTTGCTAGACTAGATTCCTTTCAAAAAGATTTTGTAATAGATAAGGTTTCTTTATATAAAGTGGTTATGAATAAAATAAATGAAGAAAAAACTATTTTTATTAAAAATAAAATGAAACCAATAGTTGAAATAGATAAAAACATAGAAATATATAGTGATTTAAAATGGATTAAATTTATATTAGAACAGATTATTGTTAATGCTATAAAGTATTCAAAGGGTTTAGGAAAAGAATTAATAATAAAGGCTGAAGAAAATTTTGAATATGTTACATTAATGGTAATAGACAAAGGTATAGGTATAAATAAAAAAGATATAAGAAGAGTATTTGATCCTTTTTTTACAGGAGAAAATGGACGTAAATATGGTGAATCAACAGGAATGGGATTGTACATAGTGAAAAAGGTTTGTGATAATTTAGGTCATATTATATCAATAGATTCTACTATAGGGTGTGGAACAACTATCATAGTAAAGTTTAAGAAGTAAGATATTAAATTAATATTATATAAGCTGAAATATGAATTAAAAATTTAACTAAATTATTTTTAGTACAAATAATAAAATAAAGGTAAGTTATATTATATGATTTGCCTTATTTTTATGCATAAAAAGCAAAAGTGACATACATGTAATAATTATGTAAGGTTTAAAGATAGTACATAGAATAGAGTCTCCATTAAACTAAATATATAAAGTTTAATGGAGGATAAAATGAATGATTGATATAATATTTATATTAAAGTCTATTGTAATTGCCATTGTTGAAGGTCTTACCGAATTTATTCCTGTATCATCAACAGGACATATGATTTTAATTTGAAGTTTAATCAACAAAGATAATAATTTTAACTATATAAGGGGAGAAATTTATGGAGATTTTAAAAGTTAAAAATTTAAAAAAAATATATGGAAATAAAGTTGCCTTTACTGCACTAAATAATATTAATTTTACTGTGGAAGAAGGGGAATTTATAGGGATAATGGGCCCTTCAGGCAGTGGGAAAACAACACTATTAAATGTTATTTCAACAATAGATAAGCCAACTTCAGGAGAAATAAGGATAAATGATACTAAACCTCTATTATTAAAAGGAGATGAATTATCATTATTTAGAAGACGCGAATTAGGATTTGTATTTCAAGATTTTAATTTGCTAGATACGCTTACTATTGGTGAAAATATATTATTACCGTTAACTTTAGATGGAGTATCAGTAAAAGAACAAAATAAGAAGCTAGAAAGGGTAGCAAAGATTCTAGGAATTGAAAAAATATTAAATAAGAGGACTTTTGAGGTATCAGGAGGAGAAGCTCAAAGAACAGCAGTAGCAAGAGCATTAATTCATGATCCATCAATTCTTTTAGCAGATGAGCCAACTGGAAATTTAGATTCAAAATCATCAAAAATAGTAATGGAATTGTTTGAAAAGATTAATAAAGAGGAAAAGGTAACTACAATGATGGTTACACATGATCCAGTGGCAGCTAGTTATTGCAATAGAATTTTATTTATAAAAGATGGAGCTATATATAATGAAATTTATAAAGAGGATAATAGACAAAAGTTTTATCAAGATATCTTAGATGTTCTTGCATTACTAGGAGGGAAAGATAATGAAATTTATTGAATTTGCAACTAGGAATGTGATAAGAAACATAAGAGCATATTTTGGATACTTCTTAAGCAGCAGCATTTCATCAGCATTATTATTTTCTTTTACTATGTTAATCTTACATCCAGATATGGATATAAGTAGCTTTCGTAACTATTTGCAAGTAGGATTTAAATTAACTATGAGTATAGCTTATTTATTTTTATGTTTCTTTATCTTTTATTCAGTAAGTGTGTTTTTAAAAAGTAGATATAAAGAAATAGGAATACTTTATACCATAGGAGCTTCAAACAAGCAAGTAAAGAGGATGATAATAATAGAGAATATCTTAATAAGCTCTTTATCGGGCATAGTTGGAGTTCTTATAGGACTAATTTTCTCAAAAATATTTTTGTTAGCTAGTGGAAAGCTACTTGGATATGGCATTTTAGGATTTTATCTACCAAGTAAGGCAATTATAATTACAGTAATAGGATTCATCTTGATGGGAGGGATAATTTCTATTTTTACTACTAGCATAATAAAGGAAGATAGAGTATTAGCATTACTTAAAGCAACTAAGAAGCCAAAGAATGAACCAAAATCTTCAAAGATTCTTACATTAATATGTATTATATTAATTGTTTTAGGATATTATTTTTCCATTACTTCAACTATGGAAAATATAATTTATAGGATTATACCAGTAACGACTATTGTTGTAATCGGAACATATTTATTATTTTCACAATTTAGTGTTTTTATGATAAATAAATTGAGACGCAATAAAGTATTTTATATGAACAAGACAAGATTATTATGGGTTTCAGATCTTTTATATAGAGTAAAAGATAATACTAGAATGTTCTTTCTTATAACAATAACGTCAGCAGTAGCATTTACATCTATTGGAGGAGTATATTCCTTTTGGCTTAATAAAGAATCAGAGGTTAATGCTAGTTTTCCACAGACATTTTTTTATGCTTTCAATGAAGAAAGTTTAGATGTTGATGAAAAAATAGCATTTTTAGAGGGAGCCTTAAATAAAAGTAATTATGACTATAAAATGGCTAAAGGAAATATAAAATCATTAAAATATAATGATGACGAAATAAATATAATAAGTGAAGAGACTTATAATAAATTAGCTAAATCATTTGTGAAAGAAGAAATAGACCTTAAGGAAAATGAAGGTTTATTAAATTCATCACTATCTAATAATGTTAATAACATAGAAATTGATGGTGAAAATATTAAAATTATTTCAAAGTTAGATAGCAGGGTTCTTCCAGCTTTATACGAGAGCATATATGTTTTAAATGATGAATCATATGACAAAATTAAGGCTTTAGAATTTTCATTTTGTAGTATTAATGTAGATAATTATAAGGATACATTAGATATATCAAGAAGTTACTTAAAAAGGTTTGGTGAAGAAAACTATGGTAAAGAAAGAGTTTTACTAATAAAAGCTCATTTATTAGAATCGATTAAATTGGGGTATGGGATATTTATGTTCTTAGCAATATTCATAGGTATAATTTTCTTTGTAACTACAGCAAGCTTCTTATACAATAAATACTATATGGATATAGAAGAGGACAAGATAAGATATAGTAAATTAAATAAAATAGGATTAACTTTTAAAGAAATTAAAAAAATATCAACTATTGAAATTGGAGTACTATTTTTACTTCCATATATAGTTGCAGTAATACATTCCTTATTTGCATTATTAGCACTTAACAATGCATTTGATATGAAAATAAGCATATCAGCAATTACAGTTATGGGTAGTTTCTTTATTATTCAAGTGATTTATTTCCTTATTATAAGAAAGAAATATTTAATAGAAATAAAAAGAAATTTGTATTAATGAAAAATATTGCAAATACACTAAAATCAAATAAATTTAGATAAAAAGAAGACGGGACATTAGTTAGTTTTTTTAGATAAAACTAACTAATGTCTATTTTATATTATTATATTATTTATTTGTTTATTTATGTAAAAATTAGCTTCAGAAGTTTTATCCTTAAGTATAGGAATATTTAAAATATGTATATCTTTATTATTTAGATATAATCTGTTATCATATCTAGTTGCTGATCTACTTATAGCTGCATACTTTATTTCAATATTTCCATTTATAATTTTTTTGCTTATTAATTGTTTTTCTTTAGGAATATTTAATGGGAATATATTAAACTTAAAAAAGAGATTACAATGCAAAATGTAAATAGAGTAAAGAGAATTCCACTCCTAATGGAACTTTTTGTTAAATAACTTAAGTTTATAATACCACTCACTAAAAAGTTATTATTAAAACAAGTAAATTAATAGTTACATGTATCGTTCAAATATTCTATTTTTCTAAAGTAATAATATTGATTGTATATAAACTTAAGAGAGTTTGAAAAATGGAGTTTATTAATTCTTAATTTAGGACTACAGTAGAAGCTATAGATATATTAAAAAATAATATAAGGTATTATGGAACTATTGATAAAGATTATATATCTAATGATTAGAAGGAGGGATATTTTGAAAACTTTAAGTTATTTTGATAAAAGATTAAACAATTTAGAACATATAAAACTTATGGATAATAAGTGTGAAGAAAATGATTTTATATCTTTAGTAGAACCTAATGCAACTGCTTATTATAGGATAGCAAAAGGAATTTTATCATCTGAGGAAGATGTTAAGGACGCAATTCAAAATACATTAATAATTATATACAATAAATTATATACATTAAAAAATATAAGTTTATTTAAAACTTGGTCTATTAGAATTTTGATTAGTGAATGTAATAAAATTTATAATTTAAATAGAAAGGTTGTTAATTTAGAAAGAATTGAAGATATTTCATCATATACAATTAATTCAGATAATAAAATAGACCTTTACAATGCAATTTCAACATTATCAAAGGAGTTAAGAATCCCTACTATATTATTTTACTTTGATGACTTATCATATAAGGAAATATCTAAAATCTTATCAATTCCTGAAGGAACTGTAAAATCTAGAGTTTTTAGAGCAAAAGAAAAGTTATATGAAATTTTAAAGGAGGATTAATAATATGGATGATAATTTTGATAAAAAGTTAAAAGAAATGGCTAGAAATTCTAGCATTAAAGAACCCTGGGATATGAAAGAATTAGTTAATAATGCATATAAAGATGCATATAAAATAAATAAATTTTCAAAGTATAAGAAATTTATAATAGCTGCAAGCGTGTTAATAGTGTGTACAGTATCATTTGGGATATTTGCAAATGCTAATGCTCAAGAAATTCCTATAATAAGCAAAGTTTTAGAGTATTTTACAAAAAATAATAAAATAGATACAGGATATGAAGGCAATACAGTTGAAGAAAGCTATTCAGCAAGTGAGGATAAATACACTGTAGATATTGAGGATATATATTTTGATGGTAGGAAGTTAGAGTTTTTTTATAAAATAAAAAGTAGTGAAATTCTTGATAAATCAAATATCTATTATTTAAATACTACTTTAAAGGTTAATGCTAATATTGATGCTACTGGAGGATTAGAAGAAAAAGAATTTATTGATGATTATACTTATTATGGTATGATTAGCTATGGAATAAACTCAAATAGTAGTGAAACATGGCCAGAGATACTAGATGGAACTATTACTGTTAATAGTATAGATATATATAATAAATCTAATAATGTAGAATCTATACAAATTAACAAAGAACCACTTAAAGTTAATTTAGATAGTAAGAATATAAATAGTAAAGAACTTTTGATTAATAAAATTATTTCGTATAATGGATTAAAAAGTGAAGTCACTAAACTAACAAAGTTCCCAACAGGCATAACTATGGATATTTTAAATAGTAATCCGTGGAACCAAAATAGTGGAGTATATTTTCGTACTTATTTATGGGATAGTAAAAAAGGAGTTTTAGATTTTAAAGATAAAACTAATGATACTTCCGACAACGGTATAATAATAAGAGAGGAATATGAAAATCCTAGTGAGGATGGGGAATTATCAATTATATCTTTTGTTAGTGAATCAGGACCAATAGGAAATGGTGAAGATAGAAAGGTTACTTATAAGATAGATGAGGGAGTTCAATTGGACTTAGGAAATCTAGGGAAGGTTGAAGTAGAAAGTATAGTTAATAAGGAAGATAGAACTATAATTACAATGAGAACTACAGGATATATTTCAGTTGAGCATTTAAAAGTTAGTAATGGAGATTATAATTATTTAGCTTCAGAAATAACAAACAAAGAAGTGTATGGTGATTTAGATATTAAGGCGGAATATATATTTCCAAAGTTAGATAAAGAAAATGGAATATATATAAGATTATATCATACTAAGATACTAGAATTATTAGATAGCCAAACTATAAGAGTAAATTTATCTGACTTAAAGTAAGTATGTGAATATAATAAGTTATGATAAATATAGCAAAAAGTAAATTAGTAAATATCTACTCTATGATATTTGCTAATTTACTTTTTTACTTTTAGCTTTAAAATGAATTAAGTGAAATAAATATATAATATATTAATGGTGGTCTATTTACAAACCATAAGGTTTTATATAAATGTAAGTAATGTTATAATTTACATAAAAATAATTTGGAGGGTGCTATTATGAGAGAAATATTATTAGTAGAAGATGATTTAGATTTATCAAAACAACTTTCTTTATCTTTAGAGAAATGGGGATTTAGCATAGAGCTTATAGATAATTTTAGTGATATAGTAAAAGAATTTATTGAAAAGAAACCAAGTTTAATAATAATGGATGTTAATTTACCATACTATGATGGGTTTTATTGGTGCGAAAAAATTAGAGAAATATCTAAGGTGCCTATAATATTTTTATCCTCAAGAGATTCAAATATGGATTTAATTATGGGAATAAATAATGGTGGCGATGATTATATAACAAAGCCTTTTTCTATAGAAGTTTTAATAACTAAGATTAATGCATTACTAAGGAGAAGCTATGATTATACTTTTTCAGATTCTGTTATTTATTATAAAGATACTATTTTAGATATGGAAAAATGTACATTTAAGTATGAAGATAATATTATTGAGTTAACAAAAAATGAAATGAAAATATTATCAATACTTATTAAAAATAAAGGTAAAGTAGTTTCAAGAGATAAAATTATGATGAGCTTATGGAATGATGATGAGTTTGTAAGCGATAATACATTAACTGTAAATGTAACTAGGCTAAGAGGAAGACTTAAGGATGAATTAGGATTAAATGATTTTATAAAAACCAAGAAAGGTATAGGGTATATGATTTAATGAGCTTAATGAGATTTATAAAAGAAAAGAGTATAAATATTATTTTTTCTATAGTTTTATTATTAGTAATAAACATATATTTAATTTCAATAAATTCATTCAATGGTCGAACTAGTGATTTAATTTATTTAGATTTCATTATAATTACTATATATTTAATATGGATATACACTGCTTATTTTAATTGGAAAAAGAAATATTACGATTTATATAAATCTATTTTAAATGAAAATGATATTTCTCTAGAAGATGTTAAAGAAAGCTCTTTAGAAGAGGAAATTATTTTTAAGCTTATAGACAATAAAGATAAAAAGTATGATTTTAAAACTAAGGAATATGAAGAAAAATTAAGAGATATGGAAGAATATATTTCTAAATGGGTTCATGAAATAAAATTACCAATAACAGCATTAAATATAATTACAGAAGATATAGAGGATTATGATGCAGCAAGTAGCATAAAAAATGAAACAGAAAAAATTAATTTTCTAGTTAATTCAGTTATTTATGGAAGTAGGGCTACTGTAGCTTCAGAGGATATTTTTATTAAAGAAGAAAATTTGGGGGATATAGTTAAAAAATCTATAAGAAACAATTCATTTTTCTTAATAAAAAATAAGATAGAAATTGCTACAAGCAATTTAAATTATAATATTTATAGTGATGGAAAATGGATTATTTATGTTATAGATCAATTAATTAATAATGCTATTAAATATTCAAAAGAAAATGGTAAGATAGAATTTTATGCAGAAGATAATAGAGAATATATAAAACTATGTATTAAGGATAATGGCATCGGCATAGAAAAAGAAGATATAGAAAGGATATTTAATAAAGGTTTTACAGGAAGTAATGGTAGAAATAAAGTATATAAATCTACTGGCATGGGACTTTATTTTACTAAGAAGGTATTAAACAAATTAGAACATGAAATTTCTGTGGAATCAATTAAGGGTGAATATACTTTATTTAATATATACTTTTATAAAATCTCCGATTATTTAAAGGTTACTAAAATGTAACATTAGAATAAAAAAGGTAAGGTTAAGTGAAGGAATCCAAATTAAAAAACTATTAAAATAAAATTAAAGTTAAAGTTAATTTTGGAGGAATTAGTTATGAAAGAAATTTTAAAGTTAAAAGATGTATCTAAGGAGTATGGAGTTAGAGGGTTTAGAACAAGGGTTTTAAATAATATAAATTTTACTGTAAATGAAGGTGATTTTATTTCTATAATGGGGCCATCAGGAGCAGGAAAAACTACTTTGCTTAATTTAATTTCAAGCTTAGATAAACCAACAAAAGGTGAAATAATTCTTGATGGAAAAGATATAACAAAGATTAAGAATAAGGAATTATCTAATTTAAGAAGAGATAAAATAGGGTTTATATTTCAAGATTATAATTTATTAGATAATATGAATTTAATGGATAACATAGCATTGCCATTAGCATTAGGAAAAAAGAAAACTAAAGATATAGAAAACAAAGTAATTAATATTGCAGAGATATTCGGTCTTAAGGAGCATTTAAAGAAGTATCCATATGAATTATCTGGAGGACAAAAGCAAAGAGGGGCAGCAGCTAGAGCCTTAATAACTGATCCAAAAGTAATTTTTGCAGATGAGCCTACTGGAGCATTAGATTCAAGATCATCATCAGATTTGCTAGAATCTTTAAGTAGAGCAAATAAGGAAGAAAATGCTACTATTGTTATGGTTACTCACGATGCTCTTACTGCAAGTTATTCTAATAAAGTTTATATATTAAGTGATGGAGAAATAAAGTGTCAATTAAATAAAGGAGATAATAGAAAAGAGTTTTATGGTAAGATAATTGATATGTTAGCATCTTTAGGAGGTGCTAAATAATGAGCGTATTTAATATAGCTTATAATAATTTTAAGAATAATATAAAAGTATATACTATGTTCTTTATTTCAATGATTTTTTCGGTGGTTATTTTAAGTAATTTCTTAATTATGATGGATGGAGAGGCAATGAAAGTCCTTGGTGATATGAATGAAGAATATAGCAAGCTTATTTTGCAAGTTATAACTGTCATTTTAGTTATATTTATGTTTTTCTTTATTTGGTATGCATCTAATATCTTCTTAAGAAATAGAAAAAAGGAAATTGGTATTTATGCATTTATGGGGCTTGATTCATCAGTAATAGGAAAGATATATTTTATTGAAATGATGTTAATTGGAGTAAGTGCATCAATAATTGGAACAACTATAGGAGTTGTCTTATCAAAGTTTTTTCAAATAGTAGTTTTTAAAATTGCAGACTTTAATATAGATGTGACGTTTAATGTAAGCTTAAATTCAATAATTTATACTGTAGCAATTTTTATGTGTATCTTTTTATTTATGAGTATAAAAGGATTTATAAGTATAGTTAGAAGCAAAATTGTAGATCTTTTAAATGCAAATAAAAAACAAGAAAAGATGCCTAAAGTTAATTTTATTATATATATAATTGGAATAATTTCATTATTTCTAATTGGATATGGATATTACTTAGTAAATGAAGAAGCAATGAATGCTCTTAAGACTTTAGTATTAGTTTGTATAGGAACATATGGATTATTTGGAGCTGTTTTCCCAATAGTGTTTAATTTCTTAATTAATAGAAAATCTATATTATACAAAGGATCAAATATTGTAACTATAAATAATTTAGCTTATAGATTTAAGAAAAACTATACTATTTATGCTACTATAGCTATACTAACAGCAACAACTACTACAGTTCTTGGAACAGCCTTTTCAATGAAGACAACATATGAAAATAGCCAAAGAAATATTACTTTATATTCTTTAGCAATTTCATCTACAGATGAGTTTAATTCAGAAGAAATAGCGCATAAATTAAAAGAAGTTGGAGAAGAAAAATATTCCTTAAATACTAAAGTACTAAAGGTTAATAGTACATTAAAAGATGTTCCGGAATATCAAAATGATGAATATATAGTAGTATCTTATGATAATTTATCTAATATATTGAAAGCAAATGGTGATGAGAAAGACTTAGATAAATTTAATGAGGAAATGGTGGAAGGTAATAATGTTATATACATTGAAAGACCAGGTACTCTTATGAGCTTTTTAGCTAATACCAATGATATTACATTAAATGATGTTAAGTTTAATGTAAGCGAAAGTACTAGAATCAGAGTTTTTGGTGAAGCATTAAATTATTCTACTATAGTTGTTAATAATGATGAATATGAAAAGCTTAAAGAAACAGCAACTGAAATAAATTTCTATGGCATTAAAATAGAAAATGAAGAAAATATAATTAATGTAATAGATGAAATAGGAAAAAATCTTAATTTAGAAACCACTCATGGATTTTATGGGCAATTTGAGTTAAAAACAATAGAATGGGTAAAATTTGTTTATGCAATTGGAGGATTCTTATTTTTAGTAATGGCATTAGCAGAAGCTAGTATTATTTATATAAAAATTTATAGTGATGCAAATGAAGATAAGCAAAAGTATAAAACACTTTTAAGTATAGGAGCTTCAAAGAAAGATATAAGTAAATCTATAAGTAGAGAAGTTGCATTATTTTATTTCATTCCATTAGTAGTTGGTGCAATTCATAGTTATTTTGCAATTAATGCATTAGCTGATTTTATGAAAGAAAATTTAAATTTTGTATATTTACTTAGCTTAGTAATTTGCATAGCTATATTTATAGTTAATTGCATTATTTCAATCATAGGATTTAAAAAAATAATAGGAATAAAGAAAAATTAAGAATATAAAATTCACGATTGTTTAAAGCAATCGTGAATTTTTTGCTTTTTAAAAGAGTATTATATATGAATAAAAATAGTTTATATAACTGATAATAGGGTTATATAACTAAGAATAGGTTTATATGGAAAGGAGATAAAGATATGGATAATGCAATGTTTTGTTATCAATGTGAGCAAACTATGGGGGGCAAGGGGTGTACTAAGATGGGGGTTTGCGGTAAAACACCAGAAGTTGCAAATCTTCAGGATTTATTGATTTATCAACTAAAGGGAATATCATGTTATGCTAAACCACTAATAGATAAAGGGGATCTTATAGATAAAACAATAGTTGAGTTTGTAGAAAATGGACTTTTTACAACTTTAACTAATGTTAACTTTGATGTAGAAGTTCATATACAAATGCTTAAAGATTCACAAAAAATAAAAGAATCATTACGAAGTAAAGCACCAAAAGGTGATTACCCTGATCCAGCTACATATAACTTAAGTGCTACTAAACAGGAAATGCTAAAGGATGCAGTTAAAGCTGGAATAATGTATGATCAAGAGTTAGATGCAGATATAAGATCATTAAGATCAACTATTCTTTATGGATTAAAAGGAATATCTGCTTATGGTCATCAAGCTAGATTTATTGATTTTTATAGCGATCAAGTGGATCAATTTTATTTTAGAGCATTAGAAATTATAACAAATGATAGTGTAGAAGTAGAAGAATTAATACGTTGGGTAATGAGAACTGGAGAAATAGCTATAGAAGTTATGAGAGTTTTAGATGATGCGAACACAACTAGATACAAAAATCCAACACCTCATAAAGTAAATGTAAATATTAAAAAAGGACCATTTATAGTTGTTTCAGGTCATGACTTAAGAGATTTAGAAATGCTATTAGAGCAAAGTGAAGGAAAAGGAATAAATATATATACACATGGTGAAATGTTACCATCCCATGGTTATGATGAGCTAAAAAAATATAAGCACTTAGTAGGAAACTTTGGATCTGCATGGCAAAATCAACAAAAGGAATTTGATAATATACCAGGTTGTATTCTTATGACAACAAATTGCTTAATGAAGCCAAGGGAAAGCTATAAAGATAGAATTTATAGTACTTCAGTAGTTGGCTGGGATGGAATAGTGCATATAGGAAGAGATGAAAATGGATATAAGGACTTTTCAGAAATAATTGATAAAGCCCTTGAGTTAGGTGGATTTGAAGAAGATGAAGAAGAACACGAAATATTAGTAGGTTTTGCTCATAAAGCAACTTTAAGTCATGCAGATAAGATAGTGGAATCAGTTAAGGAAGGTAAGCTAAGACATTTCTTTGTAATTGGAGGATGCGATGGAGCAAGACCAGGAAGAAATTATTATACAGAGTTTGCTGAACAAGTTCCAATGGATTGTATTATTTTAACTCTTGCTTGTGGAAAATACAGATTTAACAAGTTAGAATTTGGAGAAGTAAATGGATTGCCTAGACTTTTAGATGTAGGTCAATGTAATGATGTTTATTCTGCTGTGAAAATTGCAACAAGTTTAGCAGATGCTTTTGATACAGATGTAAATGCATTACCATTATCAATAATTTTATCATGGTATGAGCAAAAAGCTGTTGCAGACTTATTAGCATTATTGTCTCTTGGAATAAAAGGAATGTTCTTAGGACCATCACTTCCAGCTTTTATATCACCAAATGTACTGCAATACCTAGTAGATACATTTGATATTAAACCTATTAGTACACCAGAAGAAGATTTAAAGACATGTCTTCAACAATTAGTATAATATAAATATTTTAGAAGATATAGTTATGCTATATCTTCTTATTTTTTTGATTCTTATTATACTTTGAAGTTTTAGAAAAGTTTATGATATAAAGTTTTTATTATTTTAATGATTAAAGATTAAACTGATTTTATGATGTTATATATGCAATTTTTAATTTAAGATTATAATTTTTCAAAATTTGATTTGAATCACATTTTTATTTTTAAAATTTTCTTATAATTTACTCATAGATAAGAAAAATAAGGTTGGAGTGATTGATATGAAAAATAATATAAATAAAAATTTAAGTTTAGGTGAATGTGTTATTATTTATCCTGCTGTTGTTGAAAAGTTTAATGATATTGGATTAGATTATTGCTGTGGTGGAAATAAAAATTTAGAAATTGCATTAAGAGAAAAAAATATTGATGTAGATAAATTTATTGAAGATATAAATGAAGAACTTGAAGAATTTATATTTGATAATTCATCATATATAAATTGGAATGAAAGAAATTCAGAAGAATTAATTCAGCATATAGTAAATACTCATCATGCTAAAACTTTTGAATTACTAAGAGATATAGACCCATTACTAGTTAAGGTATTTAAAGTTCATTATAATCATTTACCAGAAGTTTTAACAAGGGTTCATAAACTTTTTGGAGCATTAAAATGTGAGTTAGAAGAACATTTAATAAAAGAGGAAAAAATATTATTTCCAAAGATAATTGAATTTGAAAATACTAATGATAAAGAAAAGAAGGATATTTTAAAAGTAGAAATAGAAAGATTTATAGGAGAACATGAAGCTGCAGGAGATATACTAAAAGAATTAGCTCAAATTACAGATGATTATAGTGCTCCAGAATGGGCGTGTACAAGCTTCAAATTATTATATATGAAGATGCATGATCTTGAGAAAGACTTATTTGTTCATATTCATAAAGAAAACAATATTTTATTTAAGAGATATCAATAGAAGGTTATTAAAAAGTATAGAGGTGATTAATTTGGAAAAGAAAAGATTTATTTTAGATAATGGTGTAAATAGAGCAGTTAATGAAGGAAAAATAAAGGAGTTAACAGTACTTTTAAGAAATTTAAATGAAAAAGGATTAACAGAAGATTTAAAGGAAAAGGGATTAAAACTTGTTAAATCAATAAGTCCGTTAGAACTTTCTATGGCAGAACAAAGTTTAGTAGAAGAAGGAATGGACCCAAGCGAATTAAGACATTTATGTGAAATTCATATGATGATTTTACAAGGTGAGCTTGAAAAATTACAAAGTAATATATCTAAGGGACACGTTTTATATACACTTATTGAAGAACATGCATTACTTTTAAGTTTTTTAAAGGAATTAGAAGAAGTAACAAATGCAATATTAGAAATGGAAAGCTATGATAAGAATAGAAAAGAATTTACAAGAGTAACTGAACTTATCATTAGTATTTTAGATGCTGAACCTCACCATAAAAGAGAAGAAGATGTTTTATTCCCAGAACTTGAAACAAGGGGGATAACAGGGCCAACTAGAATAATGAGACTTGAGCATGAAGATTTAAGAAAAAAGAAAAGAGCATTAAAGAAGTTAAGTGAGTCAGTTGCAGACTTAGATTTTAATGAATATAAAATTGAATTAAAGAAACTTTCAAATGCTATTTGCTTTGAATTAAAAGATCATATATTTAAGGAAAATTATATATTATATCCTACAGCATTAGAAAGTATAGAAGACGATACTAAATGGGATAATATGAAAAAGGAATGTGACAATATAGGTTACTGTACATTTACTCCTGATGATTGTAAGTAATAATTTAGTATTAGAAAATCAAATATAAATTAAAATTTTTATTAAAGATTTAAATTAATTCAAACCTCCTTCTAAATTATATTATTTAATTATAAATGTGAATTTTATAGTATAATTAAACTAAGTTATATGATTTAGGTTAGGAGGTATTTTATTTTGAATTGTGATTGTTGTTGTGAAAAGTGTGCAAGTAGATTATATGCACAAGAAGTACCTATATTTGAATCACTTTCCGAAGAGGAATTAGATAGAATAATATCAGTAAGAAAACATATGGTTTTAAAAAAAGGAGAAAGTTTATTTTTAGAAGGAGATAAAGTTTCGAAACTCTTTATAATAAGTGATGGCATGATAAAAATAAGTAAAACTACTGCAACTGGAAAGGAGCAAATTATTAATATACTAACTGTTGGGGATTTCCTTGGAGAAAGTAATATATTAGGAGATACTAAGGAAAGTAATGTATCTGCAATAGCAGTTAAAAACACTGAATTATGCACTATTTCAAGAGAAGACTTAAAAGATATATTATATTCGAATCCGTCTATTTGCTTAAAACTTCTTTCTGAGTTAAATAAAAGATTAATAGAAGTAGAAAACCTTTCAAAGAATTTATCTAATAATAATCCAGAAGCAAGAATATGCTGTATGCTTTTAGAGTTTTCTGAGAAATATGGCAAAATTGTAAATGGAAAGATAGAAGTGGATTTACCATTAAACAGAGAAGGAATGGCTAATTATTGTGGCATTGCAAGAGAAACATTAAGCAGAAAGCTAAGTTTATTAGAAAGTGAGAATATTATTAAAGCTGTAGGGACAAAGAAAATAGTAATTAATAATTTAAGTTTATTAGAAGAATCTATTTTTTAGAGTGTTATATCATTAATTGTTCATATTATCTTTAAAAGAATAAATTATATAGTTTATGTAAAAGGAGATAAGTATTATTTATCTTCTTTTTTATTTCGTATATATCTAAAAGAAGATTATATTAGGAGATATTACTTAGCATTTGCTATAAATTAGTTAGAATAAATTTTGTTGTTCTTACAATAGATATAAAAACAATTTAATGATATAATTTATTGTAAATAATTACAAAGATATTATAAAATAATAATGTTTATTTAATATGCTATAAAAGAGGGGTAGATAATTTATATGGAGATGATATTTAATAAGCCTTTAGAAGAGGTAATAAGAGCTAGATATTCAGTTAGAAATTATGAAGACAAGCATTTATCTCAAGAGCTAATAGAAAAAATCGAGAATTATATAAGTGAATTGGATAATCCTTTTGATATAAAGGTAAGAATACATTTAATCAAAAAGGAAACTTATAAGGATGTAATTAGACTTGGTACTTATGGAGTTATAAAAGGAGCAAATTATTATTTAGTAGCTGCATGCGAAAATAAAGATTTTGCATTAGAAGCATTAGGATATACATTTGAAAAATTGATTTTATATTGTACTTCACTAGGATTAGGTACAGTTTGGCTTGGAGGAACATTTAGCAAGGGTGATTTTGGAAAAACCATTAATCTTAAAAGCAGTGAAATATTACCAGTTGTATCACCAATTGGATATGAAGGAGGAAAAAAATCATTTCTTGCATCATTAATGAAAGACCATAAAAATATAAGAAAAGATTATTCCGAATTATTCTTCAATGAAGATTTTCATACTCATCTTTCAAAGGAAGAATCAAAGGAATATGGAGAAGTATTTGAGATGGTAAGATTAGCACCATCATCTATGAATAATCAACCATGGAGATTGCTTAAGGTAAAGGAAGATATTCATATATATAACAATGGTAGTACTTCTATGAACCAAATAGATATAGGTATAGCACTTTGTCATCTGGACTTGTATATGAAGGAAAAAGGAATAAATGGAGAATTTAAATTTGAAAATCCATCTATAAAAGGTAAATACGCATATGTTATTTCTTGGATAAGAGAAAAATAAAAGGAGATGTCTTAGGATATCTCTTTTTAATATATATTAAAAAGTATGAAGATTTATATTCAGCCTAAGGTAAATGAATAAGCAAATTTATAAGTGTCTATAATCTTATTGTAATAATGATATTAAAATTAGATGAATAAAGATTAAAGTTTTATAAAATTATATAAGGAATATACAAATAAAAGAATAAATGTACAAATTAACATATCTAAAGTTGATATTATAGTAATTGTAAAGGGTTTATGAACCTTTTAAATTTAAATTAGTACAAATAAGATTATTAAAAAGTATATAATTATTTAAGGGTGGGATAGAATAATGGTACAAGAAAACTTAACAAAAATTCTAGAAAAGAGATTTGACAAGACAATAAAAGAAGCAAGCAATGAAGAAATTTATTTAGCTTTATTAGAATTAACAAAAGGAGCAATTAACAAAAGGGGAAGAAATAAGGGAGATAAAAAACTTTACTACATTTCAGCAGAATTTTTAATAGGAAAGTTATTATCAAATAACTTAATTAATCTAGGGCTTTATGAAGAAGTTAATGCAGTATTATGCGAGAATGGTAAAGAATTAACTGAAATTGAAGAAATAGAATTAGAACCATCATTAGGGAATGGTGGGCTAGGAAGATTAGCTGCATGTTTCTTAGATTCAATTGCAACTTTAGGTTTAAATGGGGATGGGGTAGGTTTAAATTATCACTTTGGATTATTCCAGCAAGTATTTGAAAATAATAAACAAAAGGCAGTTAAAAATCCATGGATAACTAGCGAAGGCTGGTTAAATAAATCAGATATAAAATTTGAAGTTTCATTTGGAGGATTTAAAGTTACATCAAGTCTTTATGATATAGATGTTACAGGTTATGATAAGTCATGTAATAAGCTTCGTTTATTTGATATAGATACAATAGATGAATCACTAGTAAAGGATGGTATAAACTTTGATAAGGAAGAAATAAAGAAAAACTTAACTTTATTCTTATATCCTGATGATAGTGATAAAGCTGGACACTTATTAAGGATCTATCAACAATACTTTATGGTAAGTAATGCAGCTCAATTAATTTTATTAGAAGCTGAAGAAAATGGATATGATTTGCACAAATTATATGATCATGTAGTTATTCAAATAAATGATACACATCCATCAATGGTTATTCCTGAATTAATTCGTCTTTTAGGAGAAAGAGGAATAGGTATGGATGAGGCTATCGAAATAGTTACAAAGACTTGTGCATATACAAATCATACAATATTAGCAGAAGCATTAGAAAAGTGGCCAATAGAATATTTAGATAAGGTTGTTCCACAATTAATGCCAATAATAAGAGAGCTAGATAACAAAGTAAAAGCTAAATATGATGATGAAAAAGTATATATAATAGATAAGGATAACAGAGTTCATATGGCACATATGGATATTCACTATGGATTTAGCGTAAATGGAGTTGCTGCACTTCATACAGATATATTAAAAGAAGAAGAATTAAAGCATTTTTATAATATTTATCCAGAGAAGTTTAATAATAAGACAAATGGGATAACATTTAGAAGATGGTTAATTCATTGCAATAACGAGCTTGCAAAGTATATAAGTGAGCTAATTGGAGATAATTATAAAAAGGATGCTACTAAATTAGAAGACTTATTAAAATATGTAGATAATAAAGAAGTTCTAAAAAAATTAGGAGAAATTAAGAAGCATAATAAAGTTGCTCTTAAGGATTACCTAAAAGAAACTCAAGGTGTTGAAATAGATGAAAATTCTATATTTGATATTCAAATTAAGAGACTTCATGAATATAAGAGACAACAAATGAATGTTCTTTATATAATTCATAAGTACTTAGAAATCAAAAAGGGGAATATCCCAACAACTCCAATAACAATGATATTTGGAGCTAAGGCAGCACCAGCTTATATAATAGCTCAAGATATAATTCATACTATTTTATGTCTTCAAGAAATCATAAATAATGATCCTGAAGTCAATAAGTATTTAAAAGTTGTTATGGTAGAAAACTACAATGTAACAAAAGCATCTAAGTTAATTCCAGCTTGTGATGTTTCAGAACAAATTTCTCTAGCATCCAAAGAAGCATCTGGAACAGGTAATATGAAGTTTATGTTAAATGGAGCATTAACTTTAGGTACAGAAGATGGAGCTAATGTAGAAATACATGAATTAGTCGGAGATGACAATATTTATATATTTGGTGAATGCAGTGAAGCTGTTATTGAACACTATAAAAAAGCAGATTATGTTTCAAAGAAATACTATGAAAAGCCTGCAATAAAGGAATTAGTTGACTTTATAGTTAGCGATAAAATGATAGCAGTTGGAGATGAAGAAAACCTAACAAGACTTCATAAGGAATTAATCAACAAGGATTGGTTTATGACATTGCTAGATCTTGAAGAGTATATTAAAACTAAGGAAATAGTATTTAAAGATTATGAAGATAGAGAAACTTGGAATAGAAAAGTTTTAGTTAATATTAGTAAAGCCGGATTCTTCTCATCAGATAGAACTATTGAGCAATACAATAATGAAATCTGGAAATTAAAGTAGAAGATCAGTATAAATTACAACTACAAAGAGGCAGTAGATATGTTTTGGTAAAACAAATATATCTACTGTCTTTTTTGTGATTAATTATAAAAAGAGTTATTAATAATTAAATTTCAAGGGCGTCGCGAAACGCGACGTCCTTGAAATTTTTCTATTAACTTTTTATTTATTAAAATAATATGTTTATTTATTATATATTTTTATATAAGCAAAGGATATAATGTTTCGTTATATCCTTTGCTTATACTGAAATTTCTATAGATTTTATAGCTATAATATGTTCAGAGTTACGATATATACATATGCATATTTATAATTTTTTTAACTATAATATCAGTTTTCAAATGTATATCTGTAAGTTTATGTTAACTTGTAAAGAGCGCTGCAATAATCAGATTTATATTTCTATCTTTTATCTGAAGTTAACTTCACGCTCAGGAATTGTATACTGTAAGTAATTTTCTATTTCCTCTAATATATTGTAGTTTTTAGGATCTGTAATAAGACAGGTATAACCACTGTCTCCAGCACGAGCTGTTCTTCCTATTCTATGAATATAGCTTTCAACACTTTCTGGTGCATCATAATTATATATATGAGTAACTCCAGTAACATCTATTCCTCTTGAAGCAACATCAGTTGCTATTAAATATTGAATCTCACAATCTCTAAAAGATTTCATAATTTTTTCCCTTTTATTTTGAGGAACATCACTATGTATTTTAGCGGTCTTTATACCTTTAGCAGCTAGCTTTACTTCTAATTCATCAGCTCTTCTTTTAGTTCTACAAAAAATAATAGACATAAATGGATTATCTTCTTCTAAAACTTTAACTAAAGCATCAACTTTCCATCTATCTGTAGTTTTAACGACTTCTTGCTTAATATTAGGAAGTTCAGCTTCTTCATTTTCTGTAATATCAATAATAGCTGGATTATTCATATATCTATAAGCAAGTTTTTTTACTTTAGAATCTATAGTTGCAGAAAAGCAAAGAGTTTGAAGTTTTTTTGGAGCATAAGACATTATTTTTTCAATTTCATTTCTAAATCCCATTAAAAGCATTTGATCAGCTTCATCTATAACAACTGTATTTAGTTTACTTAAATTTATACTTTTTCTTTCTAAATGATCAAGTAATCTTCCTGGAGTTGCAATTATTAAATTAATACCTTTATTAAGCTTTTTTAATTGAGAACCAACGTCTTTTCCACCGTAAGCAGCTAAAATTCCGATATCATTTATATTAAATTTATTTGCTTCCTCAGTTATTTGTATTGCAAGTTCCCTAGTTGGAGATAAAATTAGTACTTCAGTATTTTTAGAATTACTATCTATTCTTTGAAGTATAGGTAATAAAAAGGCTAGGGTTTTTCCAGAGCCAGTTTTTGATTTTCCTATTACATCATTTTTATTAATTATTTCAGGTATAACATTAATTTGAACTTTGGTAGGCGCTACTATGCCATTTTTCTTCAATGAGTCAATTAATTTTTCATTTATCTTTAAACTTTTAAAATTCATAATTTTATCCTTTCTTTGAAAGTTATATAAAATAAATTAGAGCTTGGTATCTGGTGAAAGACAACCAAGCTCACTTTATAGTACTTATATACTAATGGCTTAATAATAACACTTAAAATATCAATAATCAATATAAAGTTATAAATCATATTAAATAGAATAAGCTATCTAACTAAGTTTTAATAAAAAGAATCATAAAGTAAAAATTGAATTTAAATTATAAATATGATTTTCTTTATTTTATATTTAGGAAATCTTAAGCTTTATATGAAAATATATTAAGATTTTAAACTTATACTGAAATTAACAAAAAATGAGATTAAATAAAAGTGGTAGTAAATAAAAGTGGTAGTAAATAAAAAGTGAGATTACAAAAATCACTAAGTATTTTAAGGTTAGTATTTTCGAAGAAGTTCATTCAATTTAGAAAATTAATTTGTAAAAGGAGAGAATTAATGAGTAAAAGAAAGATACAAGCAAAACAATTTATATATTTGTTGATAGTAATAGTAGCATTTATATCTATAATAATTTACTTAAAATCAAGAGGGATTTTAGGCTATATGGCATCATTAGAAGATTTTAAAGTATATATTGAGGGATTTGGAAACAAAGCTTTTATTATATTTTTTTTATTACAATTAGCTTCTATCATTATTGCTCCTATACCTAGCAATGTAAGTGCTGTGGCAGGGGCAATGGTATTTGGAATGTGGGAATCTTTTATAATAACTACTTTAGCTATAATTAGTGGATCGGCAATAATATTTTACTTATCAAGAATATGTGGGAAAGCATTTGTAGAAAGATTTGTAAGTGATAAGATTTTGAATAAATACGAAGAAATAATAAACTCACCAAAGGGAGAAATAATAATATTTTTAATGCTGTTACTTCCGTTTTTCCCTGATGATATTATAAATTTTTTAGTTGGACTTAGTAGTATGAGTTTTAAAAGATATTTTATTATACTAATACTTACAAGACCATGGGAAATCTTAATAGCATGTGCATTAGGATCAGCTAAATTATCAATTCCATTATGGGGATGGGGACTAGTACTATTAGTATCTATAATTATAGTAATAAATAGTAGTAAAATAGAAGACAAATTAACAAAATTAATAAAAGCCATATAAATATAGGAGCTGTCATAAGACAACTCCTATTATAGTTTATTATTAATTGCAAAAATTCGAATTTTATATTCTATATTATTAGATATAGCAGATTATTATTTTGTCTTAATAATTTTAGATACATAAAAATAAAGAGGAGCTTGGTATCCGGCGAAAGACAACCCAAGCTCCTCAAGTAATTAGCACTTACGTACCAACTGCTCAATTAGAATAACATTAAATAGATAAATAGTCAACAAAAAGTTTTATTTTCTTTATAAATTAATAAATTTTCATATTAGTAAGCTAATATAAAGAATGAATAAAAATAAATGTTTGTGAATTTAAAGCTATTATATTAGATGGTATCAACAAATTAAAAGATTATAGTGAGAAAATTAAAGAAGCTCTTTAGAAATTTTTTAGAATTAACTAAAGTTTATCTTTAGGATTTCAAGATATACTTTAGTTAATGAGATTAATTTAATACTTTTATTGTATAATATTTATATTATTACAGAAAAAGCGGGGTTGAAATATGAAGTCATATAATGTTTTAGTTGTAGAAGATGAAAAGGAAATAGCTGATGCTATAGAAATATACTTAAAAAACCAAGGATATAATGTTTTTAAAGGATACAATGGAATAGAGGGGTTAGAAATTATAAATAAAGAAGAAATTCACTTGGCTATAGTAGATATAATGATGCCAAGGATGGATGGAATAGCCATGACTATGAAGCTTAGAGAAAAATATGATTTTCCAGTTATTATGCTTTCAGCAAAATCAGAAGAAGTTGATAAAATAATGGGTTTAAACATAGGTGCAGACGATTATGTAACTAAGCCTTTTACACCTTTAGAATTACTAGCTAGAGTTAATTCCCAGCTAAGAAGATATTCAAAATTTCTAAGTTTAGTAGGGGTAGAAAAAGAAAAATCTAATAGCTTTGTAATTGGAGGACTTGAATTAAATGTTGATACAGTTGAATTAACTGTTGATGGGAATTTAGTAAAAATAACTCCAATTGAATTTAAAATACTTCATTTGCTTATGCAAAATCCAGGAAGAGTTTTTTCAGCAGAAGAAATATACGAAAGAGTATGGAATGAGCAAGCAATTAATACTGATACAATAATGGTTCACGTAAGAAATATAAGAGAAAAAATTGAAATTAATCCTAAAAATCCAAAATATTTAAAGGTGGTGTGGGGAGTTGGATACAAAATTGAAAAGCAGTAAAAATAATTATTTTTTAAGTGCAATAGTATATATATTAGTGATTATGACATCAATAGGTTTAGTGGCATCTTACCCTAGAATAGCAAAACTTGCAAATGAAAAAGAAAAGCCTTCATATTTTGAAGATTATAATTTTCAAATGGATCTATATAAAGGAAGTTTTGTATTGTATAAAGATATTTTAGAAAAGGAGCAAGATAAAGATATTCCTGCTGATGAAATCTTTTTTAAAGAATATAAAGGCTATAGTGAAAATGATAGAGTTGATTATAGCTTTATAAAGAGAAATATTAATTATGAAATAGGTAATTGGAATAAAGTATTAAAAAGAGAATTAAAGAATTTAGATTATTATATAGTTGATAAAAAAACTAATACGTTTTCTTCAAATACGGAAAAAAAATTAAGTGATTTAATTTTAAATAAAGATAATAAAGAAGCATTAAATGATTTAGATAATTATTATGGCTATTACATGGTTATTGATTATAATGACTATGGAGAAATTAGTGTAAATAACATAAAAGGTGCTGATGAAAATGTAATAAGCACTTTCTTAGATTTTCAGTGGAGAAATTTAATTAATGGAGATAGTGATTTTGTTTTATCAAATCCTAAAAATATAACTATTGTTTATGGTGTACCAAATGATCTTAAATATGTTGATAGAATAAGCAATTATATTGATAGAGCAGATAGCTATGCATATGGGGATATAATACTAGTTTATATATTAATAGCTTATATAGCTATAATGTTTATATCGTTAATTATTCCATTTAGAAAATCAAAGGATATTATAGGAGTTAAAAGAATTATTAAGATTCCTTTTGAAATAAGTGTAATTTTAATTACGTTAATAACAGCTTTAGTTGCGTTTTCACCTAATATATCCTATTGGACCGTAAACAATGAATGGGTTAAGGAATCACTAGTAAGAGTTGGAATACCATTTGAGTTTACAAATTCAATATTAATGATAGGTAATATTGCTTATTGGTTTGTACTATTAATAACAGCTTTTACAGCAGTAGTGTTAATTAAATATATATTTAATAAAGGGTTAAAAAACTATATAAAAGATAATACAATAATATATAAAATATTTAGGCTAATAAAAAGAATATGGACAAAAATATATGATGAAGTTACAAATGTAGATTTAAATGATAAATCTAATAAAATAATAATAAAGATATTAGCAGTAAACTTTATAGCTCTTGCTTTTATGAGTATCATATGGTTTTTAGGAGTAGGTGCAGCTATAATATATACAGTATTTTTATATTTTGTTTTAAGAAAGTATTTTAATGATATAAAGAATAAGTATCAAATATTATTGAAAGCTACAAATAAAATTGCAGAAGGTAATTTAGATGTTACTATAGAAGAAGAACTTGGAGTTTTTGAACCATTAAAAGATGAACTTCAAAAAATACAAAAAGGATTTAAAAACGCAGTTAATGAAGAAGTAAAAAGTCAAAGAATGAAAACGGAACTTATTTCTAATGTTTCTCATGATTTAAAAACACCATTAACATCAATAATCACTTATATAGATTTATTAAAAGATGAAAATATAAGTGAAGAAAATAGAAAGCAATATTTAGATACATTAGATAGAAAATCTCAAAGGCTTAAAAATTTAATAGAAGATTTATTTGAAGTTAGCAAGGCAACAAGTAAAAACATTCAATTAAATATAGTTAATGTAGATATAGTTTCACTTATGAAGCAAACTCAATTTGAATTAAGTGATAAAATTGAAGAATCATCACTAAAATTCAAGTGGAATTTCCCAGAAAATAAAGTTATAGTTCCTTTAGATAGTCAAAAAACTTTTAGAGTGTTTGAAAATTTATTAATAAATATAGTGAAATACTCAATGCCAAACTCAAGAGTATATATAGATATAATAGATGGAAATGAAGAAGTCTATGTAATGTTAAAAAATATGTCAGCAAATGAAATAGATTTTACAGCTGAAGAAATAGTAGAAAGATTTGCTCGTGGAGATAAGTCTAGAAATACAGAAGGATCAGGACTTGGATTAGCAATAGCTAAAAGTTTTGTTGAATTACAAGGTGGAACATTAGATATAGAAATAGATGGAGATTTATTTAAAGTAGTATTAAAATTTAAAAAATAGTTAAAAAAATCACTAATATACCATATATATTAGTGATTTTTTATAATTTATACAATAAATTTACTGTTAATATTGAAATAGATTGTCTAGTTAACTATAATTAAATTGAATTAAAAGTTTGTAGGAGGATTAACAAATGAGAAATTTAAAAAAATTGTTATCACTTATTTTGATATCAATGTTCTCAGTTATTTTAATTGGATGTGGATCTAATGAAAAAAATAAAGAAGCTTCTGTAGAGGATGCAACATTAAAAATTGGTTTAATGCCAGCTGTTGATACAGCACCAATACTTATTGCAGAAAAAAATGGATATTTTAAAGAGGCAGGTATAGATGTAGAAATAGAAATTTATAATAATGCTCAAAATAGACAAAGTGCTCTTCAAAGTAATGCTATAGATGGAGCAATGACTGACTTTATAGCTGTTGCTACTAATGTAGATGGTGGATTTAATATAAAAGCAACAACAATGACAGATGGAATGTTTCCTGTATTAGCTACTGAAGGAGCTACAGATAAAAAGGACATAAAAGTAGGAATGATGGAAGTAAGTGTTTCTAATTACTTAATAGATAAGTGGTTGGGACAAGACTACAATGTAGAAAAGGTATTTATAAATGAAATACCAGCAAGACTTGCTGCTTTAAAAAGTGGTGAAGTTGATATGAGTTTATTCCCAGAACCAGTAGCTTCAAATGGAGAATTACAAGGATTAAAGAAAAATATTTATGGAATGGATGATGAGTTTTCAGCAGATTGTTTAGTGTTTACTGGAAAAGCTATATCTGAAAAACCAAATACTATTAAGGCCTTCCATGAAGCATATAATAAAGCTGTAGAAGAAATAAATAAAAATCCTGAAATGGCAAAAGATATATTAATTGAAAAAATACCAAATACAAATCCTGCTGTAAAAGATATTATGGTATTACCTACATATAAAAAAGCAGCCCTTCCAAGTGATGAGTATTTACAAAGTATAATAGACTGGACTGAAAAGACTTTAAATAAAGATTTATCAGTAAAGCCAGCTGATTTACTAGAAGGAAAATTTGTAAAGTAGAATGATAAAAATAAGTGATTTAACCGTTAAGTATAAGGATGAAAAAGCTATAGATAATTTAAGTTTATCTATAGAAAAAGGAAAGACTTATGCAATTATAGGAAAATCAGGATGTGGAAAGACAACCCTGCTATATACTATAGCAGGGCTTATTTCTAATTATGAAGGGAAATTAGAAATAGAAGGAGAAACTTCTTTAATACTACAAAATTTAGGATTATTTAATTGGTTTACAGTATATAAAAATATAGAGCTTGGATTAAATAAGTATAAATTTACAAAAAAAGAAAAAGAAAAATTAGTTAATGATGTACTAAAAGAATTAGATTTACTAAGTTTTAAGAATAAATATCCAAAGGAACTAAGTGGAGGCCAAAAGCAAAGGGTAGCTATTGCAAGAACTATTATAAGCAATCCAGAAACTTTATTATTAGATGAAGCAACTTCTGCACTAGATTCAATAAATAAGGAAAAAATTCAGGATTTACTTTTAGATATAAAAGATAAGAGAAACAATACTATGATTTTAGTAACACATAGCATTGAAGAAGCTGTTTTTTTAGGTGAGTATATAGTTGTTATGAAGGATGGTAAAATACATAGCATAATTAATAATAGATATTTTGGTGATAAAGATATAAGAAAGAAACAAGAGTACATAGAAATATGTAATGAAGTAAGAGGTAAACTATATGATTAAAGAGCTACTATTAAAAATAATAAAAGGACTCTATGGAGTAATAATTGTAGTTGCTTTATGGTATTTACTAAGTATGTTAATAGGTACTAATATGGTACCATCCCCTAAAACTACTATATATGAGCTAATAAGATTATTACAAAATGATTTTATATATCATATTTTATATAGCATGTATAGAATATTGGGAGCTATATTAATATCATTAATTATAGGTATTCCAATTGGGATTGCTCTTGGACTTAGTAGTTTAGTAGATAAAATAATATCACCAGTAGTATATTTACTATATCCTATACCAAAGATAGCATTTTTACCTATATTTATGGTTATGTTTGGGATAGGTGATAAATCTAAAATAATACTTATGGTAACTATAATTGTTTTTCAAATTTTAATAGTTACAAGAGATGCAGTAAAAGAAATTGACAAAGATGTTTTAATATCTGCAAAAGTTATGAAATTTAGTAAAAGCGACACTATATTAAAAGTAGTAATGCCTGCAATAGCGCCTAAAGTATTTTCTGCTTTAAGAGTAAGTATAGGAATTGCAATTTCAGCTTTGTTTTTTAGTGAAAATTATGCAACTAAATATGGAATAGGATATTATATAATGAATTCATGGTCAATGGTTGATTATAAAGGAATGTTTGCTGGAGTATTAGCTCTTAGTATTATGTCGCTTATTATATTTAAAATTATAGATTTATTAGAAAAGAAAATATGTCCATGGAATTAATAAAAGCCTAATTAGTATATAGAACATACTTTCTTAAGTATATTTATAACTAATTAGGTTTTTATTTTAAATGATAATTGTATAAATTGTTTGATGTAGCAAATTAATAGATATAAAAATAATTATTTAAGCAAAATTCTATTATATTATTTATCTATATAATTTACTGTAGTAAACATTCCGCCAACTCCTGGGGCAGCATTATTAGTTACATGATGAGGCATATGACAATGCATTGGCCAAATACCAGGATTTTTAGCTATAAATTCAATATCCCATGTTTCTCCTGAAGCAACTAAAATTGTATTTTTATATATTTGAGTTTCTTTTCTTATTGGGAATCCATCGGCACCAACAACTTTAAATTCATGACCATGAATATGAATTGGATGATGATGCATTTGGATATTACAGAATCTTACCTTTACAGTATCGCCATAGCAAACTTCAAGTGGATCAGTAGAAGGATAACATTTACCATTCATGGTGAAGAAATTAAATTCAGGCATTTTAAATGTTAGGTTATAGGTGCCTTTAGTTATATCTCCCCAAGGTAATTCATTAACTGCAAATTCTTGAAGAACTACAAAATAATCTCTATAATTTTTTCTTTTTTTATCTTTTGGATCCTCTATGATAAAGCCTCCAAGAAGTCCTGCATTATCTTGAACTAGAACATTAACATGGGAATGATACATATATGTTCCAGGTGGATTATTAATTTTAAAATGATAATCAAAGTATTCACCAGGTTCTATGAAGGGTGATGGTTCAATTGGAGGAACACCATCCATATCATTAGGTACTTCTAAACCATGCCAATGAACGCTTGTTTTTTCAGGTAAGTTATTTATAACTCTAATGCATACTTTATCGGATGGGTTAACTTTAATAGTTGGGCCTGGTACTGAGCCATTATAGCCCCAGGCTCGTATAAAAAGTCCAGGTATAAGTTCCAAGTTAACTTCTTCTGCAATTAAAGTAAAATGCTTAACTCCATCTTTATAAATATAATCTAAATCCTTTATTCCAGGTGTTATAACCATAATAAATCTCCTATTAAATGACTATGGTAATAATATATTTATTTAAAAAGAAACTGTGATAATTTGTAATACTTAAATTAACTCTAAAAACAGTAAATAATGTAGTTAAGTAGAATTTAATTTAATTTTAAGGTTTCTGTGATAAAATCTTATTAAAACTAACAATACTTATATAAAGAATTAAAAATCGGATATAATCTAGAAAGAGTAAAGTAGAAAAAGTTATGCATGAGAATAAATAAATTACAATTTTATAAAATTGAGGGGGAATGAATATGAAGCTATTATTGGTAGAAGATGAAAAAGAACTTTCAGAAGCGTTATTTCAAATATTAACAAATAATAAATACTTAGTTGATGCCGTCTATGATGGGGAAGATGGGCTAGATTATGCTTTAACAGGAATATATGATGTTATAGTTTTAGATATCATGCTACCTAAATTAAATGGATTAAGCTTATTGAAGCAGTTAAGAAAATCAGGGGTTTCTACACCAGTTATTATGCTGACAGCTAAAAGTCAAATTGAGGATAGAGTTTTAGGGCTAGACTTAGGTGCAGATGATTATTTAACAAAGCCTTTTGCTACAGAAGAGTTACTAGCGAGACTAAGGTCTATAACTAGAAGAAAAGGAACGGTTGTAAATGACAATATATTAACTTATGGAGATATAAGTTTAAATATAGATACTTATGATTTAGATGTAAATAATGAAAGTATAAGATTAACTTTAAAGGAATTTGAAATAATTAAATATTTTATGGAAAGGCCCAAATGTGTTGTTAGTAAAGATGATTTAATAACGAAACTTTGGGGGTTTGATTCAGAGGTTGAATATAACAATATAGAAGTATATATTTCATTTATAAGGAAAAAATTATCTTATTTAAAATCAAATGTAAGTATTGTAACTATAAGAGGTGTAGGATACAGAATGGAGGATAGTGGTGTTTGATAAATTAAAGAAGAAGTTTATATTAATAAATATGTCACTATTAACCTTAGTTTTCATACTGATTTTTGGAACTGTATATGCTAATACTGCTATTAATATGGAAAAGGATTTAGAACATCAATTAAAGAGTGCAATGTTTAATCCTCATAAGGGGCCAGGGCCAGATTCACCAATGATGACTAGTAGTATAATCATTGATTTGGATACTGAAAATAATATAGCTAATGTAGTAACCTTTATGGAAGTTAAAAAGGAAATTTTAGAGGATATTGTATATAAAATAATAAAAAGTGATAAAAAATTTGATAAAGTTAAATTAGATGGAAATAGTTATGGTTATATGAAAGAAACTACTAATAAGGGAATGAAGATAGTGCTTATTAGTAGAGAGCCTCAAATAAACGCTTTATCAAGTCTTTTAAGTTCATTTTTAACTATTGGTAGTATAAGCTTAATAGTATTACTTTTTATAAGTATTTATTTAACTAATAAAACTATAAAACCTATAAAAGATAGTTTTGAAAAGCAAAAACAATTCATTGCAGATGCTTCACATGAGCTTAAAACACCACTTGCAATTATAAGAACAAACACATCTGTAATCTTATCTAATAAAGAAGATACTATAATTAATCAAATTAAATGGGTAAATTATATAAATAATCAAACAGAGAGAATGGCAAAATTAATTGATGAAATGTTATCTTTAGCTAAGCTTGATACAGGTAAGGAGCTTATAGAATTTACAATATTTGATTTAAGTAAATTATTAAATAATATATTATTAACATTTGAAGCTGTTATATTTGAAAATAAAATTGAACTAGAAACCAATATTTTAAATGATGTGCTTTTAAAAGGAGATAAAGAAAGCATAAAAAAAGTATGTATAATCCTATTAGACAATGCAATAAAGTACACTAATAAAGATGGTAAAATATATGTTGAACTTAAATTAGATAAAAATAAAGTAAGATTAAAAGTTAGAAATACAGGTAAAGGGATAAAAAGAGAAGATTTAGATAAAATCTTCGAAAGATTCTATAGAGTAGATACATCTAGATCTAGAGAAACTGGTGGATATGGATTAGGATTATCAATAGCTAAATCTATAGTTGAAAGTCATAATGGGAAAATATATGCAGAAAGTAATATTGGGAAAGATACCACGTTTATTATAGAATTTAATAGTGAAAAATCAAATTTAGAATTAAAATAGGAGAAATGTTATTATGAATGATAGAGATTATATAGAAAAAGAAACAAAATTAATTTATGGATATATATTGCAAGATAATGAGCAATTTGATAATAAAAAGCAATTATACGCAAGGATATTTAATAATATAAAGACTACAGCAAGGTGTGATATTGGAGGTCTTGAAACACTGGATTTATCGTTAAGTGAAATTAAAGAAATTATAAAAGATGTAGTTGAAAATTATAAGGAGGATTAAATTTTAATTAATAATTGAAAATAGATAATGTACAATTAATGAAAAAACTCAGCTTTGGCTGAGTTTTCTTGTTAATTTTAAGTTTTTACAGTTAGTTTTTTAGTTAATAGTGAATAATAATCTCTATAAGATCATTATAAAAGTTCCAATTGTAATGAATATTCCACCTAGAACTGTTTTCGCTGTAAGTGCTTCTTTTAAAATGACAAAAGCTAATACCATGGTTATTACAACACTAAATTTATCTATAGGAACTACTTTTGAAGCTTCTCCAATTTGAAGGGCTTTGTAGTAGAATAGCCATGATAGGCCAGTAGCTATACCAGATAAAATTAAGAAAATCCAGCTTTTTTGACTTATGTTATTAATTTGATTTATGCTACCATTAATAAAAACTATTCCCCAAGCCATTACTAAGACAACAACAGTACGTATTGCAGTAGCTAAGTTTGAATTTATGTTTTCTATTCCTATTTTAGCTAAAATAGATGTAAGTGCAGCAAAAAAAGCTGATAGCAATGCATAAATAACCCACATATTAGCAACTCCTTTAATATTAAATTTTTTTATCAATACAACATCCTCCATAAAATGTATAATTTAAATTTAATTATATAATACCATTAAATATACAAAAAGGTGATGATAAATATATGAAAATAGGGATTATTTCAGATACACACAATTTGTTACGAGAAGAGGTAATATGCTATTTAAATAAGTGTGACTTAATAATACATGCAGGAGATATTTGTAATAAGGAAATATTATTAAAACTTAATAGTATTACAAAAACAGTTGCAGTAAAAGGTAATAATGATAATGAAAATTTCGAAGGCATATTAAATAAAGAAGAACTATTAGAAGTAGAGGGAAAGAAGATATATGTTGTTCATGAAAAAAATAATATAAATGTTAATTTAGAAGAAGTTGATATTATTATATATGGACATTCACATAAGCATAGTTTAGAAACATTGGATAATGTTATATATCTTAATCCTGGAAGTTGTGGTAAAAGAAGATTTTCATTGCCTTTAACTATGGCTATTATGAATATTAAAAATGGAAAAGTGCAAATAGAAAAAATAGATATAAATAATTAAAAAACATACATATAATATACATTTAAAGCATTATATATAGTAAAGGAAAAATTAAATATTAATTATAATTTAATAATACTTAATACTTAAAAAACTATTAAGATTAAAGAAAAAAAGAGGAGAACAGTAGTAGGGTATAGAAATAGTAACTGTATCAAATTTTATGGAGGGGGTAGTATGGTATTATCAACTAATCCGGCAGTTAGGCTATACGAGATCTTAAGTAAATCAAAAGAGTTTTGTAGTAATAATGCTAACAAACAAAGTAGATTTAGAACGGTAGAATCAGTTCTTGCTCAGGTTTTCGATTTAGATATAAACGATGACGAGAAAATATTTAAATCTATCATACAAATTATTGAAATGATAGAAAATATAAAAAAACTTACTAATAAGATTGAAAGTAATTCAAAAGAGGAATTGGTAAAATCACTAACTAATTTTGAAAAGAAAATTATGGCTATAGGATTAGAAGATGATATACACAAGCTAGATATTATAATTACAAAGGAAATATTGATATCTATAAATGGGTTAGCATTAGCTTTAGATGTATGTAATCAATATAGAAATATTGAAGAAGAGAATTTAATGAAATTTAAAGAAAAGATAGAAGTATTAATGGAAGACCTTGAGGATTTAGAAGTAAATGAGGAACTGAAATTATTTTTAAATAATGTACTCGGCGATTTATATCATAAAATTGAAGAATACAAGATATATGGAATAGATGGATTAAAAACATCTATAGAGCAAGGGCTTGGAAGTATAATGCTAAATAAAAATATTTGCGAAGAAGCTTCTAAAAATCAAAAGTTTAAAGAAAATATAAAAAAGGTTTTAAGTTTGCTTACAAGTATTAATACTACTATTTCTTTTGTCAAAAATATAATACCAATAGCACAGGATGCAAATGATATAGTAAATCGATT
The DNA here is from genome assembly GCF_015555225.1 of Clostridium sp. D46t1_190503_E9. Taxonomy (NCBI): domain Bacteria; kingdom Bacillati; phylum Bacillota; class Clostridia; order Eubacteriales; family Clostridiaceae; genus Clostridium; species Clostridium sp. D46t1_190503_E9. The sequence continues at coordinate 33,876 of NZ_JADNKB010000008.1, read as the reverse complement.
ATTAGGATAGAAAAATAATAAATGTTAGAAACATGTATATAGTTAATTAATAAAAAATACCGTTTATTTTATAAACGGTATTTTTTATGGATATTAAGTTTTATTTATATGTTGTATGAGTAGATGGTTCATTTTCACCATATGGAGTTTTTTCATTAGCTTTATTTTTAATTCTCTTATCATAATTAGGTGATGATGGGTTAGTAACATCGTTAGAATTTTTGTTTTTCATTTTAAGTCCTCCTAAATTATTATTATCAATAATAGAATTCCCTTATAAATAGAAAATATTATTTTATAATTTAGAATAATAAAATGTCTTTCTTGAATTATTTAAATTTAATATTATTTATAGATAAGTAAATTTTTATACAAACTAAGATAGTTTGTACAAATTTAAGTGTGTATTTTAATAAAATAAATTTGTTGACTATTTAACATAAAATCAATAAAAATTATGTAAATAATTAATTGCATTAAATATATAAGTTTGATATATAATTGAGTATAGTACAAAATAAGAAAAAAATGGATTTATAATTTGGAGGAAATATGGATACGAAGAAAATTTTTATAATAGAAGATGAAGAAAAAATAAGAAATGAATTATGTACATTTTTAAATAGATATGGATATGAAGCTAGTTATTCTTTAAATTTTGAAAATATAGTAGAAGAGTTCATGAAGGAGAAATATCATTTAGTATTATTAGATATTAATTTGCCATATTACGATGGGTATTATATATGTAGAGAAATTAGAAGAAGGAGTTCTGTACCAATAATAGTAGTTACTAGCAGAGATAGTGAAGTAGATGAGCTGATGAGTATGAACTTAGGTGCAGATGATTTTATAACAAAGCCATATAATACTCAAATACTTTTAGCTAGGATATCTTCAATAATAAGAAGAACTTATAATAATTCCGATTCAGAAGTATTAGAATATAGAGGTCTTTTACATAATTTATCTACAAGTGAAGCTGAATATGACAATAAAAGAATAGAATTAAGTAAAAATGAAAGTAGAATACTATATGTTTTAATAAAAAATAAAGAAAAGATAGTATCAAGAAATGAAATAATTGAATCTTTATGGCAATCTGATGAGTTTGTTGATGATAATACATTAACAGTAAATATAAATCGTTTAAGAAAAAAACTAGAAGAAATAGGTGCAATAGATTATTTAAAAACTAAGAGAGGGCAAGGATATATATTAATATGCGATTAATAGATTTTATTAAAGAAAGAATATTATTTGTTGTAATAAGTATAGGTATATTAATTTTTACTTCAATATTACTTAATGCTTTAAATGTAGATTTATATGCAATTATATTTATATTTATCTTTAATTGTATTGGAATATTAATATTTCATATTTATGATTATTTTAATAAGAAAAAGTATTATAATGAGTTAATTTCTAATTTAGATGTGTTAGATAAAAAATATTTAATTTCAGAAATTTTAGAAGAAGGAAGCTTTTTAGATAGTAAAATTTTATATTATGTACTTAAAGAAACTTCTAAATCAATGAATGATGAAATAGCTTCTTTAAAAATAAATAATAATGAATATAGAGAATATATAGAGTTATGGGTTCATGAAATAAAAACTCCAATATCAAGTTGTAAATTACTTATAGAAAATAATAAATCTGAATTAACTAAGAGTATAGATGAAGAAATAGATAAAGTTGAAAATTATATAGAGCAAGCACTTTTTTATACAAGAAGTAATGCTTTAGAAAAGGACTATATTATAAAAGAGTTAAACTTAAAAAATTCTGTAAACAAGGTTATAAAAAGAAATGCTAATGTTTTAATAGAAAGAAAAATAAAAATCGAAACTAATGATTTAGATGTAACTGTGTATTCAGATAGTAAGTGGATTGAGTTTATTATTAATCAAATATTATCTAACTCTATAAAATATATGAGAAGGTATGAATGTAAGATTAAATTTTATACTAAAAAATCAGGTGATAACATTGTATTACATATTGAGGATAGTGGTATTGGAATGAGTGAAAGTGATGCAATTAAAGCTTTTGAAAAGGGATATACAGGAGAAAATGGACGTAAATTTGGAAAGTCAACGGGGATAGGTCTATATTTATGCAAAAAGCTAGCAATTAAACTTGGGCTTGGAATAAGTTTAAATTCAGAACTGAATAATGGGACTAAAGTATCAATAACATTTCCTATAAATAGAATGATGATTTTTGAAAACTAATTTTAAATATTATTATATTACAAAAGTGTAAGTTTTCTGTTATGTTCTTCAATGGATTAAATAGCTGCTAAACATTAGAATTATCCTATAGTATCAAATAGGAGGAATAATAATATGGGAAAAGAAGTATTAAGAGTAAGTAATATAGAAAAATATTATGGAAGAAAAGGTAATATAACTAAAGCAATTAATAACATTAGTTTTTCAGTAGAAGAAGGAGAATTTATTGGTGTAATGGGGTCATCTGGAAGCGGTAAGACTACACTGTTAAATTGTATATCAACTATAGATAAAGTGACTAGTGGTCATATTCATATATCAGGAAATGATATTACAAAGTTAAATTCAAAAAAAATAGCAAAGTTTAGAAGAGAAGAACTAGGGTTTATATTTCAAGACTTTAATCTCCTAGATACTTTAACAGCCTATGAAAATATAGCATTAGCTTTGACTATATTAAAGACAAATCATAAGGAAATAGATAAAAAAGTTAAAGATATAGCAAGAAAATTAAATATTGAAGAAATTTTAAATAAATATCCATACGAAATGTCAGGAGGACAAAAACAAAGAGTTGCATCTGCTAGAGCAATAATAACAAGCCCTTCATTAATATTAGCAGATGAGCCTACAGGAGCATTAGATTCCAAATCAGCTAAAATGCTATTAGAGAGTATGGAAGATTTAAATGAAAATCTAAATGCAACTATTATGATGGTTACACATGATGCTTTTTCTGCAAGCTATGCAAGAAGAATTTTGTTTATCAAAGATGGTAAGATATTTAATGAATTAGTTCGTGGAAATGACTCTAGAAAAGAATTCTTTGAAAAGATAATTGAAGTTATAACACTTCTTGGAGGTGACCAAAATAATGTATTCTAAGTTAGCGTTTAGAAATTTAAAAAGAAGCTTTAAAGACTATACTATTTATTTTCTAACATTAGTATTTGGAGTATGTATATTTTACACTTTTAATTCAATACAATCTCAAAGTATTATGATGGAGTTAAATGATATGCAAGCATCTGCATTTGAACAAGTAGAAAATATAATGGGATATGCTTCGATATTTGTATCTTTCATATTAGCATTCTTAATAATATATGCAAACAATTATTTAATAAAAAGAAGAAAAAAAGAGTTTGGAATATATATGACTTTGGGAATGGAAAAGGGAAGTTTATCAAAAATAATTTTTATAGAAACTTTACTAGTAGGAATAATATCTTTAGTTATTGGATTAGGTTTAGGAATACTATTATCACAAGGACTGTCAGTATTAACTGCAAAAATGTTTAAAGTTAATCTTATTAAATTTAAGTTTATCTTTTCATATAATGCGATGATAAAAACTATAGTTTGCTTTGGTGCCATTTATTTATTAGTATTAATGTTTAATTCTATATCAATAAGAAAAATTACTCTTATAGATTTATTAACATCATCAAGAAAAAATGAAGCTATAAAAGTAAGAAATATCTGGGTTTCAGTAATAATCTTTTTTATAAGTTGTATTATACTAGGATATGCTTATTATACTGTCCTTAAGGGTGGAGTAGCAACTTTAGAAATAGGTATTAGTGGATTAAGTATATTATTAGGTTCTATAGGAACATTCTTATTTTTCTTTTCATTATCTGGTTTTTTATTAAAGATTGTTCAATCTAATAAAAAATACTATTTAAAAGATTTAAATATGTTTGTATTAAGACAAATAAATAGTAAGATAAACACAGTTTTTATATCAATGTCCTTTATATGTTTGATGTTGTTTGTAGGGATTTGTATGCTTTCAGGTGGACTTGGAATTAGCAGTGCAATGAATGAAGACATAAAAGATTTAACACAATATGATTTAACATTCTGGAATTTTGAAGGGATGGATATAGAAAAAGTTTTAAAAGAAAATGAAGTAGATTTAAGTAAATATTCTGATGAGTATGTTAGTTATATAAATTATAATGGTGATCTTAAATATAATGATATTTTATCAGAAGAGGGAAGAGAAGAACTTAAAGATTACTATCCTGTTTCAGTTAATCAGCCAGTTCAAATAATAGGGTTATCAAAATTTAATGAAATTATGAATATGGCAAATAGAGAAAGGATAAGTTTAAGAGATAATGAATATGCAATATTTACAGATATAGATGATTCAGTAAAAGTATTAGATAAAGTCTTAAGTGATAATAAGGAAATAAATATAAATGGAACTATTCTTAAACCAGGTATAGATAAAGCAATAGAAGTTGTAGCTTATAATCAAATGATGAAAAGTAATATATGTACTATTGTAGTTAATGATAAATTTATAAATGGATTGACAGCCAAAAGTTCATTTTTAAATTTAAATTATAAAGAAGGAAATAGTGATATTGAAAATCTAATTAGTTCAGAGGTAGATTCTATAATAGAAAGCAAATATCAAAATTTATATTATATGTCTAAAGAAGAATTAGTGACTGATACATCAAGTGCAGGAGCGTTAATATCTTATTTAGGAATTTATATTGGTGGAATATTCCTAATAACATCAGCAGCAGTATTAGCTCTTCAACAATTATCAGAATCAACAGATAATATTGAAAGATATAATTTACTTAGAAAAATAGGTGTAGATGATAATATTATTAATAGATCTTTATTAAGTCAAATAGGAATTTACTTTATGATGCCTTTATCATTAGCTTTAATACATTCAATAGTAGGATTAGAGTTTTCTAAAAATGTCATAAAGTTATTTGGTAGTATAAGCATAATGAATAATATATTAATATCTTTATGTGTATTGCTGGTGATATATGGTGGATATTTTATTGCAACTTATATTGGAGCAAAGAAAAATATAAATCAAAATATATAATAATTATTATTAGTTAATAGTTTCTTAAAAGTGCCTACTTGTAAATTTTTAAAAAGTATTTATAGTAAAGCTATAGGAAAAGATAAATATAGTTTAAAAAATATAGTTTAAAATAATAGGAGGCAAATTAAGTGAAAATAAAGTTAAGTGCATTAGATCAATCTCCTATTGGAGAAAATTCAAATGCAAGTGAAGCATTAAAAAATACAATAATCTTAGCTAAGGAATTAGAAAAGCTAGGATATCATAGATTTTGGGTATCAGAACATCATGATACAAAGAGCTTAGCAGGATCTAGTCCAGAAATACTTATATCTAGTATTGCTGCCCAAACTGAAAAAATTAGAGTTGGCTCAGGTGGAGTTATGTTACCACATTATAGTCCATATAAAGTTGCAGAAAACTTCAAGCTTTTAGAAGCATTATATCCAAATAGAATAGATTTAGGTTTAGGTAGAGCACCAGGAGGAATGCCTTTAGTAAGTAGGGCTATGCAGCAAGGGAAAAATATTTATTCTGATGATTATGCAGATAAGGTATTAGATTTAGTAGGATATATTTATGATATGATGCCAGAAAATCATGCATTTAAGGATTTAAAAGCTACACCTATTATAGATACAGTTCCTGAAATTCATATTTTAGGTTCAAGTGGAGGTAGTGCGGGATTGGCTGCTCAAATTGGAGCTTCATATGCATATGCTCAATTTATTACAGGTGGAATGGGAGTTAGTTCAGTTAATTGGTATAGAGATAACTTTAAAAATTCAATAATTTCATCTGCACCTAATACAATAATATGTAGTTTTGCAATTTGTGCTAAAACTGAAGAGGAGGTAAATAGGCAAGCGTCTATTATGGACTTAGCTTTAGTTCTCGTAGAAACTGGTAGAACTCAAGGAATACCTTCTTTAGATACAGCTTTATCTTATAAATATTCTGATACAGAAATGCAAATTGTAAAAAGAAACAGAAAAAGGATGTTAATAGGAACACCAGATAAAATAAAAGAACAAATATTAAATATGAGTGAAATATATAAAACAGATGAGTTTATGCTTATAAATTTAAATACAGATTTAAATTCTAAGATAAATTCGTATAAGTTAATAATAGAAGCTTTTAAAGAAAAATAGAATAATTTAAGAAGTAATGTAGTTTGATTTATTTAAACCGCATTACTTCTTTTTTTATCTTATTTATTTTTATGGTAGTATATAATATATAAGGAAAAAATAATAATATAAATAATAAGTACTATTAAATTTAGAGTAAAAATAATAATATTTGGAGGAGGACTTATATGAAAATATTAATTACTAATGATGATGGAATAAATGCTAGAGGAATAATTGCTTTAGCAAAAGAAATATCAAAAAAGCATGAAATTATAGTAGTTGCACCTAGAGAGCAAAAAAGTGCTTCTAGCCATTCTATATCAATTCATAATCCCATTAAAATAAGAGAAGAAAAATTAGATGAAAATTTTAAAGCATATAGTTTAGTAGGGACACCAGCTGACTGTACTCAAGCGGGTTTATCTTTGCTTGGAGGAGATATAGATATAGTTATTTCAGGAATTAATAGAGGCTTGAATTGTGGAACAGATATTTTATATTCAGGTACAGTATCAGCAGCAGTAGAAGGAGCAATATATAGTGTGCCTTCAATTGCTATTTCTATGGATGTAGATTGGAGCAAAGAAGATGAAGATTATTCTAAAGCTGCTAAATGGATAAGCAAAATATTAGATGTAGCAGAAAAAGATTATTTGAAAGAAAATGTAGTTTTAAATGTTAATGTTCCTAATATAAATGAAGAAGATATTAAGGGATTAAAAGTTTGCAGATTAGGAAAATCCACATACAAAACAAATTATATTTTAGTAGAGGAAAATGAAGATAAGGTTTATGTAACTAAAGGTACTAGAAATGATATTTTAGAAGATGATTCTGATTTATATTTCTTATCACAAGGCTATGTAACATTAACACCATTACATTTTGATTTTACAAACTTTAAAATATTAGATGAAGTAAAAGATATATTTGAAGATAAAGTGATGTAAGAGTTGAAGGAATAAGGAAGAATATAATATAAAAATTTAATAAATTTTTATATAAATAAGATAGTGTTATTTACATAAACTATATTTAATAGCTGGAATTTTTATTAAAGCTATTGAGTATAGGAGGATTTTATATGGGAAATAAAATAGTTGAAGGACTATCAGCAATGACTACTTCATCGGAGGAAGTTACCAAAGATATAATGCTTTTAAATTTTACTGTTGTAAGAGCTTGTATGGTTGGAGACCCAAATAGCAATAATAAGGAATGGGTACTTACAGATACAGGACTTGAAAATTCAGCAGATTTTATAGTAGAGTCTGCTGAAAAGAGGTTTGGAAAAAATAATCCACCGAAATCCATAATACTTACGCATGGACATTTTGACCATGTAGGTTCTGTTATTAAACTTTTTAAGTTATGGAAAGCTCCAGTATATATACATAAATTGGAGCTTCCATTTGTAACAGGCAGTAAAGATTATCCAAAAGGTGATCCAACTGTGGATGAAGGAATGGTAGCTAAGATGTCACCAACTTTTCCGCATACTAGTATTGATTTAGGTTCACATGTATCAGCGCTTCCAGAGGATGGTAGTGTTCCGGGAATGCCAGATTGGAAATGGATACTTACACCTGGTCATACAGAGGGGCATGTTTCATTATTTCGTGAAAAAGATAGAGTTTTAATTGTTGGAGATGCATTTTCTACAACAAAGCAAGAGTCTTTAATATCGATGATTACACAACGTGAACAAATAAGTGGTCCACCCAAATATTTAACTACAGATTGGGAAAAAGCTGAAAAATCAGTAAGGTTAATTAGAGATCTAAAGCCGGCTTTAGTAATTCCAAGTCATGGAAAACCAATGAGCGGAGAAGAAGTTACCGAACATTTAAATATGCTTGTTAATAATTTTGATGAAATTGCTAAGCCAAAACAAGGCAAGTTTGTGAACTAGTATTATAAATTGCGAATATAAGGGCTACAATAACTTATATTCTGTCACTTTACACCGTTAAACTAAGAATTAGTCTCATTAATGATATGTATTAAATTGGAGATTTTATTATAATAAGAAACTACAATTCTTATTTAAGATATCTAAGATGGCGTTAAGAATTTTTATTGTTTGAGCGCAGCGAGTTATAAAAATTTAGTCATCTTAGATATCTTAAATTTAGAATTGTATTCGATATTATATAAAAATCGGAAAGTTAATACATATCATTATGTTTAATTCTCAATTTATTTCTTTTCCTTAGATTCTCGAGCTTTTAATAATTCTTCTTTATTATTTTCAATATAACTTAAAATAGCTTCATTTATAGCTTTTGCACAAGCTTCTTGACCTCTATTTGATTTAAGATATCTTTCATCTGAGTAATTACTTAAAAATCCAAGTTCTATTAATACTGGAATACTTGGATTTAATTCTAAGACAGCAAGAGCATCATCTCTATCTTTATAAGTTTTTAATCCTCTATCCTCTGTATACCTTAATTTTAATAAAGCATTTTGTATAGTCATCGCTAGATTTTCACTAGATTCACTAGATGGCTTGTACCAGGACTCCAATCCTTTAGCATCTGTATCATCATAATTGCTATTACAGTGTAGCGATATAAACAAATCTGCATTAAATACATCAGATATCTTAATTCTTTCTTTTAAACTATCATTAGCTGTTTCAAGCCAAGGAAGCGAATCATTAGTTCGTGTATAAACAACTTTCACTTTGTTAGATTCTAATAGTTGTCCAAGTTTTAGAGATATATTTAATACTATGTCCTTTTCAAGAACTCCAGTACTACCTTTTGTACCAGCATCCCAATCGCCATGCCCTGGATCAATACAAACTATAAATTCAGTTTCACTAGAAGATCCAGTAGTAACTTTTTTATTTATAGAGTTGCTATTATTGCTAATTTTATTATTTAATAATAAAATTAATGATAGTACACAAAAAGCACTTAATAAAAGAGAAATGCGTAATATTAATTTTCTTTTTCTTTTTCGTTTATAGAGAAGTTTTCTTTTGTATGCGATATTGAATTTTTGATTTTCCATAATACATACCTCTTATTTAATTATAGTAGTTTGTTTTAATAAGTTAATTTAGGGGGAAATTTTCTTAGCTATAAAAGGTTTTTTCATAGGCATTTTTCATGCAGAAATTTATATAATATTATTATACTTAACATAATGCTAATTGTAAATAAATGGAAAAGAATAAGCGAGATTTACTTGGTTGATAATATAAGAATATTAATATAAACTATACTATAAGAGGGGGGAAGTTTTATGCCGAAAATATTACAAAATCCAAGAGAAACAATATTAAAAGAGGCTTATACACTTTTAAAAGAGCAGGGATATAGCAACTTTAGTATGAGGGAGTTAGCTAGTAAAAGTGGAATAGCTTTAGGAACAGTTTATAATTATTTTGATAGCAAAATGGCATTAGTTGGTGAAATATTTAATAATAAATGGATAGAGATATTAGAAGAATTAAAAGAGGTTAAGGAAAAAGAGATAGCATTTGAAGAAAAGTTAAAATTAATATATCTAGGATTAGAAAAGTTTTTAATATATCATAAAGAAGTATTTTTTGAATTGACTAAAAGTGAAAAACAAGAAGAAAGTAAAAAATCTCATGGTTGTAAAAGATATAATGTACTAGATCCTTTATATATAATTGTAGATGAAATAATAGAATTACATAAAGAAAATAAAGACATAAATATTGATATAGAAACTAGAAAATTAACTTCATTTTTAATAAGTAATATGATTACAATAACTATGAAAAATAAAGAATTTTCAATTGATGATTTAATTTATATAGTTACAAATAAATTATAAAAGGAGTACATCTTAAGTTATGAGTTTATTGAATAAATTAGAAAAAAAGTTTGGAAAATTTTATATAAGAAACTTAATGCTAATAATTGTAATAGGAAATGCTTTTGTATTTGCACTTACAATGATGAATGGAGGAGATTCAACATTAATAAATAATATAAGTTTGAATCCTCAAAGAGTGATGCAAGGAGAAGTTTGGAGACTTGTAACATTTATATTTGTACCAGAGGCAAGTAGTATAATTTCTTTATTATTTTCACTATATTTTTATTATTTAGCAGGAACAGGTCTTGAACATGAATGGGGTGGATTTAAACTAAATATATATTATTTAGTAGGGATGATAGCAACTATAGTTGTCTCACTTTTAACAGGACTTCAAGCAACTGGAACATTGATTAATTTATCTTTATTTTTAGCATTTGCTAGAATTTATCCTGATTTTCAAATATTATTATTTTATATAATACCAATAAAGGTCAAATATTTAGCAATATTTAATTGGATTATAATAGGTTTTGATTTTATTACTGCAGGATCTTTAAAAGGTATGATATTAATATTGATTCCTGTAATTAATTATTTGATATTCTTTGGAAAAGATATAGTAACAGGAACAAAGAGTGGAGCAGTAAACTATCATAGAAAACAAAAATTTCAATCTCAAGTGAAACAAAAAGAAATTCTTCATAAATGTGTAGTATGTGGAGTAACGGAAAAAGACGATCCAAGTATGGAGTTTAGATATTGTTCAAAATGTTCAGGAAAGCAATGTTATTGTATAAATCATATTAGAGATCATGAGCATAAGTAATATAGATTAAAGGTAAAGGTATTTTGAAATACTTTTACCTTTTTTATTTATAAATTGAGATGTAATTGTTTTATTACCATTTAGTTAACAATAATTATCAAATAATAGTAATAGTAATTATCATTTAAATATAGTATAATGTAAGTAACATAGAGAGTACATATTAACTGGAAAAAGTTGATTTTTAACTAAATTGATTTTAAGTGATGAGGAAGGAAAAGACATGGAAAATAATGATTTAAAAAAGATATATGATAACCCTTTATATATAAGATATATAGAAAATCCGAGTGCAGAATTAATACTTGAAGCTGTTAAAAAAAATGGGTTAGCAATAAGATATATAAAAAATCCAACAAATGAAATGATAGAAACGGCAATTAGAAATAATCCACTTGCAGTTGAGTATATAGAAGAATTAAGTGAAGAAAATGCAATACTTTCAGTTAGATTATTATGGAATTCACTTAAATATATAAATAATCCTAGTGAAAAAGTAAAGCTTGAAGCAATTAATGCAAAGGGATGGGCAATTCAATTTATAAATGATCCAAGTGAAGAAGTACAAATAAAAGCTGTATCTAAAGATTATGATGCAATAAAATATATAAAAAATCCTTCTGAGAAGGTTCAAATTAAAGCAATTAAAAAATATTGGGCAGCAATAAAATTTATAGATAATCCTACTTTAGAAGCTAGAAGAGAAGCTGTTAAAGGAAATGAAGAGGCTATTAACTATATTGATTTTAATTTAGATGAATTAAGAATATTAATTGGAGATAACATAAAAATAGTAAAATATGTTTATGATTCTATAGATGTAGATTTTGTAGTTAATGTAGTAATAGATAAAGTAAAGGAAGATCTTATAGATGAAAAGTATATAAAAGACTTTTTAGAACTTGAAATTTTAGAAATGGACAAAGTTAATTTCATAAGAGAGTATGGAAGCAAAAAGGCTAAAATTTTATTAGTAGATTATAAACTTTCAAGATAAGGCAAATAGAGGTGATAATATGAAATTTTCAGAAGCTATAAGTACTATAGAATTAGTTTTAGAATCAGGAAGTGTACCATTAATAATAGGAGAAGCTGGGATAGGTAAAACTTCATTAGTAAAAAGAATATGTAAAAGTGATAATTATTATTTAGTTAACATAGACGCTAACCTTTTAAAGGAAGGTGAGATTGGAGGATTACCAGTAGTTGAAAATGGAAGAACAAAATATGCAACTCACTATAAACTTATTGAAATGGAAGAAGCAATAGAAAATAGTAATTATGATGGAGTATTACTATTCATAGATGAGTTAAACAGATGTGAGCATGCAGTTCAACAAGAACTTATGAATTTAATTTTAAATAGAGAAATAAATGGATATAAGTTAGCAGATAAAGTGAAAATAGTTGCTGCTATGAATCCTTCTAATAAATATGATGGCTTTGAAGATAGTGATTATCAAGTTGTTGATATGGATAAAGCTCAAGAAGATAGATTTGTATGGATAGAATTAGACTCCGATATAAAAGAATGGATTAAATGGGCAATGAGTGATGATGGCAATATTCATGATCATATAATTGAATTTTTATCAACATTCCCAGAGTATTTAAGTACTCCAAATTCAAAAGAAACTATAAAGGCAACTCCAAGAAGTTGGGAAAGAGTTGCTAAGGCATATAATATTTATGTAAAAAACATTAATAATTACTCAGTAAATATATTCTATAATGTTGTAAAAGGTAATTTAGGAGTAAGTATTGCAACAGATTTTATCAATTACATTAAGAATATAAAAAATCCATTAATTAAACCAGAAGATTTATTCTCATATATTATTCTACCTATAGAATTAAAGGATGAAATAAGAAAAGAAAGTCATTCAAGGTTATATATTTTAGCTAAGAATTCCTTAAGATACTTAGAAGAAAATAATACAGAAAATAATAGAAAACTATTTGGAGATCTATTAACTTGTTATCCAAGAGATTTAAGACTTGGTATAATGAAGGAAGTTAAGAGTGATTCAAGTGAAGTTTTATATAATGATTTATTAAATGAAGATACATTCTTAGATGCATTCTTTAATATTTTTGAATAAGGAATGATTATATATGTTATTTGAAGATAAGCGTAACAGTTTGTTAAAGCAAGCTTTAGATATAAAGGAAAATGCTAAAATAGATAGTAATTTTGAAAGAGAGTTTTTTTCTTTGGTAGAATCAGTAGTTATAGGAATGTTAGAAGGTGAAGATAGCTTTTTTGGGCAATTCTTAGTAAAAATAGAAAGAAGTATAAGATTTAATATCACATGGCCATTAGCTACTATCCCCAAAATGCAAGGTTTTAAAATGTATTTTAACCCAGTATTATTTTTAATGTGTGATAAAAAAGAAATGCAAGCTCTTTTTAAACATGAAATATATCATATAATGTATGGTCATCATCAAAGAGAAAGAGAGCTTAAAAATAAATATACTACTACAGCTGTTAATTTAGCATTGGATATTTCTATAAATCAGTTTATAAAAAATTTACCAACAGATAGCTTTAAAATTGAAACAGTAAATAGAGAATATAGTTTAAGCCTAAAAGAAGATAATGCCATTGAAGTATATGCAGAGAAAATTGAAGAGGCAATAAAGTCAAAATTATCTAAGAGTACAAAAGCTGATAAAAGTGATGCTATTGGAGATATAATAGATATTTCAAAAGCACATGATGTTTGGGAAGAAAGTACTTTAAATTATGATTCAATAAAGGATATGACTAAAAAAGTAGCAATAAGTTCTTTTAGAGGCAAAGCTCCAAAGGATATAGAAGCAATTATAAAATCATATACAGAAAAAGCAGAGATATCATGGCAACAATTATTAAAAAAGCTGATACCATCGCTTAGAGCTGGTGAAAAGAAGACTATAACAAGACGGAATAGAAGACAGCCTGAAAGGTTAGATATAAGAGGAACACTTCCTAATAGTATTCCAGAGGTTATAGTTGCAATAGATATTAGTGCATCTATGAGCGAAGAAGAAGTCTATAAGATAATGATTGAAATATTAGAGATAACTAGAACTAGAACTAATAAAATTACTGTTATAGAATGCGATAATGAAATTAGACATGTTTATGAAATGAGATCTAAGAATGATATTAAAAAAAGAGTTTCTAATATTGGATCAACTAGATTTTCACCAGTATTCAAATATATAAAAGAAAATAAGCTGCGAAATCATGTTCTTATATATTTTACAGATGGGGTAGGTGAAAAGGAATTAGAAATTAAGCCTTTGAATCCAAATACAATTTGGGTATTAACAGGAGATGAAGAATTATCTTTATCAAATCCTTATGGACAAATAAAAAGAATAGAAGGTAGATTAGAAAAAGGTGAAGGTGGTACTGCTGGATTAGAGATGATTAAGGAGTATCAACAAGAACACGGAAGATATTTTTAAATAAAAAAATAAGAATGAAAATTTGATGGAATTGCATAGCAAACTCCATTAAGTTTTCATTCTACATTATTTAACTTGGTAAAGTATTCCCAATACTGGTATTAGCCAATAATTTATGGTATAATACAAAATTGTGGGGGTGCATTATGAAATCTTATAAAATAAGTAAAAATAATAGTATTCTTTTAATAGTATTTGTATTGATTGTAAGTCTTTTGATAAACGTTTACACATCGGTAATGAATTCACGCTACAAAATATTAATAGGAAAAGAAACTTATAAAAGTGTTGAAGAGATAAGAAGTAGAAATGAAGGTGTATTAAATACATTAAATCAATGTATTAAAGCAGGAAGTATTAGTAATGAGGAATTATTAACATTATATAAAAGCTATAGTTCAATATCTGAAGAGTTTACAAGTTTATGGGCAAACTATAGAGATTATGGAAAAGAAGAAATTGTATCTATAAAGAAAAAATCAAAGATATCAAAAGAGATACCTAATGAAGTTTATTCTAGAATTGAAAGTTTACTATTTGAATACTTAAGTTTTGAAATGAAAAACCATAATGAGAAGATTATCTTAGATGGTGAAACATTAGATAATTTTGAAGCTATGAGTAATATGGCTACTCAATTAGATGCGTTTTACAAAGAATTTAACGAGGACAAATTTAAAAATGTAGATGAAGAAGATAAAGAATTACTTACAATTAAGAAGGATTACTGGATAGATGTTCTAGAAGGAATGAATTCTATAATGGATCCATATTTAAATTATGAATTTACTATAAAGAATTAATTTGAAATACTCTAAAAATAGAGTATTTTTTCTTTTAATAAATATAATGGTGGATATAATAATTAATAAATAATTTTATGAATGTAAGGAATATTTTTATTTATTTTATTAAAGTTATTAATAAATATAATAAATTTAATAAGATTTCTTATTTCAACTAAATTTTAAGTTTATAATAAAAAATATGTGATATATTTATAGTATAAGAAATAATAAGTAGTATTAGTTAATATAAGTTCCTAATATTTAAGCCACATTTAGTTATAGTAGAAATATAATATAAAATGACTATTTAAGATGGAATACATATATTATAACTATACGATTTTTAGGAGGTTTAATATGAATTTAAATAGAAATGATCAATGTTGGTGTGGAAGTGGCAAAAAGTACAAGAAGTGCCATATTGAATTTGATGAAAAATTAGAAAGCTTAAAATTGAGAGGTTATGAAGTTCCAACTAGAGATTTAATAAAGAATAAAGAGCAAATAGAAGGAATTAAAGAAAGTGCTAAAATAAATAACGCAGTATTAGATTTAGTGCAAGAAAAAATTAAGGTTGGAATAACTACAGAAGAAATAAATAAAATAGTTCATGACCTTACTGTTAATAGTGGAGCAATACCAGCACCATTAAACTATGGAGGATTTCCAAAGAGTGTTTGTGTGTCTATTAATGATGTTGTATGTCATGGTATTCCAAGTGAAGATACTGTTTTAGAAGATGGTGATATAGTCAATGTAGATGTATCAACTATTTATAATGGATACTATTCTGATGCATCAAGAATGTATATGATAGGTAATGTAAGTAAAGAGGATGCAAAGCTTGTTAGAGTTGCTAAGGAATGCTTAGATAAGGGATTTGAAGCAGTTAAGCCTTGGGGATTCTTAGGTGATATAGGAGCTGTGATACAAGAACATGCAGAAGCAAATGGTTTTTCAGTTGTAAGAGCTTTTGGAGGACATGGAGTAGGCTTAAAGTTTCATGAAGATCCTTTTGTAGCTCATTATGGCAAAAGAGGAGAAGGAATGGTTCTAGTTCCAGGAATGATATTTACAATTGAACCTATGCTAAATGAAGGTACTTATGAGGTATTTGTAGATGAAGATGATGAATGGACTGTTTTCACAGAGGATGGTGGATATTCCGCACAATGGGAATATACTGTTTTAGTAACAGAAGATGGAGCTGAAATAATAGCTTGGTAAAATATAATAGAAAAAGCTGTATCAAATTAATGATACAGCTTTCTTTATGTTAAAGCATAACAATTTTTAAATTAGTGACATCCGCCACCGCAAGATCCACATCCACCTTCAACTTCGATAACTGGTTTAAGAGATAATCCTCTTCCTTCATTTTCGTCAGTTGAAAGTAATTTGAATCCACCGAATTCATCAACTAGTTTTTCTTCTACTACGAAAGTAATGTCGTTAACTTTTTGAGTAACGTCTCCTTCTTTTGCTTCATCAACAGATATATTGAAAGCAGGACCACTACATCCAAATCCAGCTAAGTTAATTCTTATACTGTAGTTATCAACTTCATTTTCATCTAAAAATGATTTAAATTCGTTGTATGCTTCTTCACTTATTATTATTTTATCCATATTATTCACCTTCTATTATTAAATGATAATTTATATCACTAGTATAACACAGTATATTTAAATATCAAGAGTTTTTTAATGCAATATATAGTAAATTTTAATAAATAGTTATTGTCATTACTATATATTGTAAATATAATAATTAATATAAATAATAAAATTATATAAATTATTATAAAGGATTAATATTTTATTAAATGAATATATCAATCATAGAATATGCTAATATTTTTAATTACATAGGTTATTAATTGAAATATATGAGTATATTAAAGAAGAAACAATTTTATTGAGGAGAAAATGTTTATTATAGAAAATAAAATTTTACATAAATTATTATATGTAATTTAATTATTATTCATTCAGAAGGGAAGTATTATTTTGAAGCCATATGACAGAACTTATTTAGTAGACAAAATAAATGAATATAATAACTTAATAACTTTGGGGAAAGTTGGAAGTTTTGAAATAAAGAAAGTAAATGAAAAAAAAGATTTCATTAATGGATATATGTATAGTAAGAAAGAAAATATAGATTTAAATATTTTAGAGTTACACGGACCTAATAATATATGGATGAAAATTTCTCCACTAGAAATAGAAAGCTCTTATATGTTTATAAAATATGCAAAAGGAAGAGTTGGGGTAGTTGGCCTAGGATTAGGGTATGTAGTTCAAGAATTAGCGAAAAAAGAAGATGTAACTGAAATTGTAGTTTATGAAATAGAAAAAGATATAATAGATTTATATTGTTCAAATTTTGAAAATAACCTTAAAATAAAAATAATAAATGAAGATGCTTATAAGGTTACTGGTGAAAGCTTTGATTTCTTTTATGTAGATATATATGAGTATAAACTTACAGAACAAGTAGTGGATGATTATGTTAAATTTAATAAATTGCATAATATAGAGGAATATTTATTTTGGGGAATGGAGCATTTTTTATTAAGTTGTAAATATGAAGAAATAGTATGGGTCTATATACCAGAGCTGTGGATGGAAATAAGCAAAAATATATTTATTGCGCTTCAAGATTCAAATCTTTTAGAGTATTATAAGCAATTAGACGAGAAATTAGTAAGCGATGTCTTAAAAAGTTTTAAAGTAGCATTAGATTAATAAAGATGTTATAATTTGCTTTTAAAGAGACAACTAAATTTATTGTAAAATCTATCAGTATGGTATTTATAATAGATAAATTTATTAAGGACGGAAATTAAGGTTTAAAATATGTTTAATTTAGATAACATAATTATATTATTTCAAAAATATAGTATGTATGCTATTCCTATATCAATATTGATAAGTACAATAATTGCAATATTAGGAGTAGTGCCATCGATAGTTGTAACAGGAGCAAATATTATATTTTTTGGAGCTTTTGAAGGTTTTATAATTTCAGTACTTGGAGAAACTATAGGAGGTTATATAAGTTTTATAATATATAGACTAGGATTTAAAAAAGGAGCAGAAAATATTAAAAATAAACATAGATTACTAAAAGCAATAGTTGATGGTGAAGGAAAGAATGTAGGGTTTCTTATATTTGAAGGTAGATTGGTACCATTTATACCTTCAGGCTTTGTTACTCTTGCAGCAGCTATTAGTAATGTGAAAGGATTTATATTTATAACGGCTACTTTTTTAGGAAAAATACCATCTATAGCTCTTGAAGCATTAATAAGTTATGATTTAATTAATATTGAAGAAAATTTTCTTAGACTAATTATAACTTTATTAGCAATATTGTTATTATATATAACTTTAAAGAATATAAAAAGGAATAAAATTAAAGGGTAAAGTAGATTTAGTACTTTACCCTTTTTAAGATATGATATATTAATTAAATTTATTTAACAACTATATTTACAAGTCTTCCTTTTATAACTATTACTTTAACTATATTCTTGCCTTCAGTTGCAGCAACTATACTTTCATTAGCTAAAGAAGCAGCTTTAATTCCTTCTTCATCTAAATCAGTTGAAACATTTATTTTTGCTTTAATTTTACCATTAACTTGAATAGCTATTTCAACTTCATCTTTAACTAAAGCCTTTGGATCATATGTTGGCCAAGTTTCGTTGAATATTGAGAAATCTAATCCAAATAAACTCCATTGCTCTTCAGTAAAATGAGGTGCAAAAGGTGCTAGAATTTTTAAGAAGTCTATGCAAGTTTTCTTTAAGAAATCTAAATTCTTAATATCTTCTTGCAAGTATTTAGAAAAAGCATTAACAAATTCCATCATTCTTGCAATTGCAGTGTTAAATTGGAATTTATCAGCATCTTCAGTTACACCTTTAATTGCATTATGTAACCAGAAGTTTAATTCTTTTTCAGCTTTATCTAAAGTAGTTTTATTGTTTTTATTAGATTCAATGGCTTCTCTAGCTATATCAAGATATCTTTCTATTCTATCTACAAATCTTGCAACAGACTTAAGTCCATCATCGCTCCAAGCTCCACCTTCAATGTAAGCAAATCCAAACATTAGGTACATTCTAAATACGTCTGAACCATATTCTGAAATATAGTCATTTGGAGAAATAGTATTTCCTTTTGATTTACTCATTTTTAATCCATCAGGTCCAAGAATTAATCCTTGGTGAGTTAATGATTTAAATGGTTCATCAAAATCTAAATATCCCATATCTCTTAAAGCTTTAGTTATGAATCTAGCATATAATAAATGCATACAAGCATGTTCAGGTCCACCTACGTATTTATCTACTGGAAGCATTTTATTTACTATATCTTTATCAAAAGCTTTTTCGCTATTTTTGCTATCAGGATATCTTAATTGATACCAAGATGAGCATACAAATGTATCTAAAGTATCAGCTTCTCTTTTAGCTGGTTTTCCACACTTTGGACAAGTTGTATTTATAAAATCTTCACATTTTGCAAGTGGAGATTTTCCATCTGGAGCAAATTCAACATTGTATGGAAGTTCTACTGGCAATTGATCTTCAGGTACAGGTACAGTTCCACAATGCTCACAGTGAATCATAGGAATAGGAGCTCCCCAATATCTTTGTCTAGATACTAACCAGTCTCTTAATCTATAATTAACTTTTGAAGAACCAAGATTCATAGATGATAATTTTTCAACTATCTTTTCTTTAGCTTCTTCAGTAGTTAATCCATCGAATTCTCCAGAGTTAACTAACACTCCATATTCGCAATAAGGTAATTCAGTACTATCACCATTTTTGCTAGTTATAACTTTTTCTATTGGTAAATTAAACTTTGTGGCAAAAGCATAATCTCTTTCATCATGTGCAGGAACAGCCATAACAGCACCAGTTCCGTAAGTTGATAAAACATAGTCTCCAATCCAAATTGGAACTTCTTTATTGTTTATAGGATTTATAGCATAAGAACCTGTAAATACACCAGTTTTTTCTCTTGATAAAGATTGTCTTTCTATATCAGATTGCTTTTTAGCTTCTTCTTTGTAGTTTTCAACATCTTCTTTATATTCTGAAGTTGTAAGTTCATCAACAAGTGGATTTTCAGGTGCTAAAACAACATAAGTTACACCATTTAATGTATCAACTCTAGTAGTAAATACATCAAATTTTATATCGGAATCTTTAACCTTAAACGTAACTTCTGCACCAGTAGATTTACCAATCCAGTGTTTTTGCATAGCAACAGTTTTTTCTGGCCAATCTAAAGTATCTAGTTTTTCTAATAGTTCATCAGCGTAATCAGTTATTTTTAAGAACCATTGAGTTAAATCTTTTTTTGTAACCTCAGTTGAACATCTTTCACAAGCACCTTCATGAACTTGCTCATTAGCTAAAACTGTATTACAAGATGGACACCAATTTACAGGGGCTTTTTTTCTATAAGCTAATCCTTTTTCATATAATTTTAAGAATACCCATTGAGTCCATTTATAATAGTCTGGGTTACATGTTATAACTTCATTATCCCAGTTAAACATAGCTCCCATAGCTTTTAATTGTTTTTCCATAGTGTCTATATTTTTATCAGTTGAATCCTTTGGATGAATTCCTGTTTTTATTGCAAAGTTTTCTGCAGGAAGTCCGAATGCATCAAATCCCATTGGTTGAAATACATTATATCCTTGCATTCTTTTCATTCTAGCCCATGAATCAACAGGTCCATAGTTAAACCAATGTCCTGCATGTAGTTGGCTACCTGAAGGATAAGAGAACATTTCTAAAACATAAAGTTTTTCTCCTTCCTTATTTGGGTCAAATTTATAAAGATTTGTTTCTTCCCATTTATCTTGCCATTTTTTATCTATGGAAGTTCCATAATTAGCCACAATAATTCCTCCTTAAAAGTAAAAATAATATAAAAAAACCCTTCATCTCAATTAAGAGACGAAGGATATATTCGCGGTACCACTCTTATTAGAAAAATAATATTTTTCTCACTCAAATATATAACGGTTTCCCGTACTTGCTTTTAACAAGTAAGCTCATAGGCAAGTTCTTATAAGTTAAACACTGTTTTTCAGCAACCAACAGCTCTCTAAAGAATAACATTTATAATACTACTCCTAATCAATGCAATAAATATATAATTTTAATATACTCAATTATATATTTTATTACAATATAAGTCAACAACCTCAAAATAGTAAATTATATGAACTAAAATATATTTAGAAATTTGTTGATGAAAAAGAGACAATTGGATATATTAATCATATAAAACTTAAAGGGAGGTAAAGGAAATGAATATAGAAGAGTTAATGAAACTTAAAAATTGGGTTGTTATAGGTGATGTTTCTAATGAAACAAAATATGCAAATAAGATTTTAAATAAGTTTAAATTAAAAGGATACAAAGTAAGTGGAGTTCATCCTAAAGGTGGGGAAGATATTTACACTAATTTAAAAGAGGTTCCATATAATATAGAGGCTATTGATTTATGTATAAATGCAAAATATGGGATAGAGTTTTTAAAAGAAGCAAGAGAATTAGGAATAAAAAATGTACTAATACAACCAGGTGCTGAAAGTGATGAAATATTAAAATATTGCAATGAGAACTCTATAAATACTATAGAAAACTGTGCATTAATTCAGTTGAATCATATATAGGATTAAAATAAAGGGGGATGCAAGCATGTCTTGTTTAGGAAATTTAATTTGGATTATATTTGGAGGCCTTTTTAATGCATTAGCATGGCTAGGATTTGGATTATTATGGTGCATTACTATAGTAGGAATTCCAATAGGACTTCAATGTTTTAAAATGGCTAGTCTACAATTTGCTCCATTTGGAAAAGAAGTTGTTACTAAAAATGATAGTGGTTTAAATTTATTGCTTAATATATTATGGATTATATTTGGTGGATTTGAAATGTGTATAGCAAATTTAATTAGTGCTTTCTTTTTATGTATTACTATAATTGGAATACCTTTTGCAAAGCAATCATTAAAATTAGCTAAGTTATCATTAATGCCATTTGGTAAAGAAATAATATAAAGTTTATGGTTAAACTGTAAATTTTATATGTATTAAGTAAAATTAGGTTTAATGTTTCTCTTTTTAGTAGTATCATATTGTATAAGTTATAATGAAAAGTAATCATAATTATAACTTAATTAAGTATTATATAAGTTAATTTTTGAAAATTAACTTATAGAAAGGATAAATATAGGTACGATAAGGAGAGAAGTATATGTCTAGAGTTAGAACCAATTTGGGGGAAGGATCTGTAGGAAAACTATTAGTAAGTTTAGCGCTCCCTGCTATTGTAGCACAATTAGTGAATGTGTTATACAACATAGTTGATAGAATATTTATAGGAAGAATGGCAAATGGAGAAGTTGCTATGGCTGGAGTAGGGGTAGCTTTCCCTATTATAATGATAATATCAGCATTTTCAGCTCTTATAGGTATGGGTGGAGCTCCACTTGCAGCAATAAAAATGGGTGGAAAAGATGATGATGGTGCTGAAAGGATTATTAGTAATAGTTTTTCTACTTTAATAATTATTGGATTAATATGTACAATTGGATTTTTAATTTTTAGAGAAGATTTATTATGGGCTTTTGGAGCTAGTGAATCAACTATAGGCTATGCTGTTGATTATTTAACTATATATTTAATAGGAACAGTATTTGTTCAAATAGCTCTTGGAATGAATCCATTCATAAATACACAAGGTTTTGCTAAAATTGGTATGATTACAGTAGTAATAGGAGCTGTAATAAACATAGTTTTAGATCCTATATTTATTTTTGGACTTAACTTGGGCGTAAGTGGAGCTGCTTTAGCAACTATACTTTCACAGTTTGTTTCTGCAATTTGGGTGTTAACCTTCTTGTTTGGTAAAAAGAGCATACTAAAAATAAGAATAAACTATTTAGTTCCTAAATTAAAGGTATTACTACCAATAGTAGCTTTAGGGGTTTCGCCATTTATAATGCAATCAACTGAGAGCTTAGTATTGATAAGTATGAATAATAAACTACAACTTTATGGTGGAGATTTAGCAGTTGGAGCTATGACTATAATGAGCAGTATAATGCAAATTGTTACTTTACCATTACTAGGACTATCACAAGGAGCGCAGCCTATAATAAGTTATAACTTTGGAGCTAAAAATATAGAGAGAGTAAAAAGAACCTTCAAATTATTATTAACAAGTTGTCTCATATATACATTTGTTATGTGGGCTTCTTTAATGATATTCCCAGAAATTTTCGTTGGTATATTTAATAATAAAAAAGAGCTTGTAGAAATAACTTCATGGAGTATGAGAATATTTTTTGGAGGAATTTTTATGTTTGGAGCACAAATAGCATGTCAGCAAACATTTTTAGCGTTAGGGCAAGCTAAAATATCTCTTATTATGGCATTACTTAGAAAGATAGTTTTACTTGTGCCACTTATATTTATACTCCCAATTTTATTTGAAAATAAACTGAAAGCTGTATTATTTGCTGAACCAATTTCAGATATAATTGCAGCATTAACAACAATTACTGTATTTATAATATTTTATAAAAAGACTTTTGTTAAAACAGTAGAATAAAAATATAAATATGATATACTTTAAGTTACATATATTGTATTTTGTTTTTAAATATTATAAAGCTTTGGGGGGATAACGTTTTGAGTGGTAGTGAAAATAAAATTTTATTTAAAGAAATAAAATCCTATGAGGAAGCTTATTTTTATAATTCTTCACCAGAAGAAAGAAATAAAGCAACTATAAAAAATAGTATTGAAGATAAAAAGAAAAGTAGTAAAGTGAAAAGATTTTTTGAATCCCCTGTAGGAGAGATAATTGAAAGTGCTATCGAAATATTTTTTGATATATTAAATTAGTGAAATTATAATATTTATAAATATAACAATGGTCTAGATTTTAATATAAAATCTAGACCATTTACTTTAAATTTTATTGTGTATTCTTTGCATATAAAATGAAATTAATAAAGTTAATGCATAATCAAAAATTAAGAATATAGGTTGTGCTACAATCCATAATAACCAAAGAGGAAGCTTGGTTAATTCTATTGCTGTAAATGACTTAAATACAAAAAGAGATATAAATAAAGAAATATTAAAAAATATCATCTTAAGAAATATTTCTAAATATAATTTATTTAACTTTTCAATATAGTATTTAACTATTCCATATATTCCAAAGAATAAAACATATAGTAAAATTATATTTATGGGCAATATAAAGAAACCAATAATAGATGAAGCAATATATACAAAGAAAGCACTTTTAATAGATCCTTTAATTAGCGCAATTGGAATTAATAATGATGCTAACGTAAGTATACTAATTGTACTTATAGGTAACAACAAATTTAAGTATAAAATTATGTTAGTAAGTGCTACTAAAATAGCGCTTAAAGTAATTTCTTTAGCTTTCATAACTTAAAACACCACCCATTAAGAAGTTAGGGCTAACAACAACCTATAAGGTCACCACCCATACATTCGCATATTGAATCTAAGCACCATAGATTTATACAACAATCACAAGCATTAGCATTATTTGATCCAGTTGTTCTATAATAATTATTGCTATATGATTGAGTTCTTTGATGAAGAGAGTTTAGAGTTTGTCTATATTCAAAATTATTAGGATCCATATTTACAGCTGTTTGAATATGCTTTAGACCTGCATCAAACCAACCTTTATTTGTTAACAATATTCCATATAAGAAATTCCATTCAGCATTTCTGTTATTAGACATACTGTTAAGTCTATTTTCAGCTTCAGCAAAGTTTCCATTTTGAATAAGCCTTCTTATTTCTGAAAACATATAGCTATTATCGTTTGATGAACTATTTGAGCTGTTATATGATGAATTACTAGTGCTTGAACTGCTATATGAGTTTCCAGCATTTTTAGTAAGTGTATCATAAGCAGCATTAATATCTCTCATTTTTTCTTCAGCTAAGTCTTTTAATGGATTATCACCATATTGATCAGGATGATATTGTTTTATTAAATTTCTATAGGCCTTTTTTATTTCTTCTTGAGTTGCTCCAGGCTTTAAACCTAGTACTTCATATGGATTCATTTTATTTGTCACTCCTTTTATCTTCTCTAGTATTATTTAATATTCCAACATATTTATCCATCATACCTAATTCTAAAATGTTTTTAAGGATATCTTCATTTCTTTTTAAAGGTAATTTTGAAAGTATATCTTTACAATTATATGAACAATTTAAAATTGTAAAATCTAACCTTCCTTGAATTAAAGGAATTAATTCTTCATATGGTTTATTTTCTTCATTAAATAAATAATTTATTGGATTGAATTTTTTCTTTTCTATATCATCCTTTAAATCATCAAAAGCATCTATAAGATATATCCATTTTCCTAAAGTATATCCAAGTTTATATAATTCATTTCTTAGGGCTTCGCTATCATTAATAAATTCATTAGGATAATATCTTAGTATATTTCCAACTATATCACTAAATGGATGGCATATTTCATCTATAGATGAGAAATTCTTATTTTTTTCTAATTCAGTTAATGTTCTAAGATTAACTCTTATAATATCGTTAATATCATCTATAGATTTATTAATTTTCTTTTGGTATGGATAAAGTATTTTTTCAAATACTTTACTTTTAAGATTATTATCATCTTGAATATCATCTTTCAATTTATGATAATAAAGTGCTAAGTTCATTGCAGCGGCATAATGTAATGCATCATTATTAACAATTACTGGCTTTTTATCTGTTGGGTGAGCAATACAACGCTTAATTTCAATATTAGGTTCTTTAATTGATATAGAATCTAAAAGTATTGCTAAAAATGTCATATCATAATTTAATACCATTCTTGGTATATTACCAGCACTATTTTTTAATTGAAAACATAAGCCGCAATAATAACTTCTGAATTTTGTAAAGTCCTTC
Source organism: Clostridium sp. D46t1_190503_E9 (assembly GCF_015555225.1). Classification (NCBI taxonomy): domain Bacteria; kingdom Bacillati; phylum Bacillota; class Clostridia; order Eubacteriales; family Clostridiaceae; genus Clostridium; species Clostridium sp. D46t1_190503_E9. Next base: position 7,748 of record NZ_JADNKB010000008.1, on the reverse strand, counting down.
ACTTTAAGCTCTGCTTTTAGAGGAGTTACGTATCCAAACAATAAAAACACTCCTTAATATTAGTTTAGATTAATTATACAAAAATAAAGTATCATTAACAATAATTTAAAGAAAAATAAGGAAATATTAAAAAAATAGAAACAATTATAAATGGAGTTGACAAAATATTCCTAAAAATGTATAGTCGAAATATACAAAGAAAAGGGGATATATGGTAATGAAAAAATCGATAAAGGTTATAACTATCTTATTTATAATTTTAATTATAGGCTTTGGAGGAAAACTTATATTAGATAGTAAAGCACAGCCTGCAAATACTGATATTCAGAACAAAGAAAGTGATGTAGATATATCAAATGGAGAAGATGAATCTCAAAAGGAAGAAATTAAAGAAGAGGAGAATAAGGATGACAAAATTAATTATTTAACTTTAGATGTAAATGAAGTTAAAATTCCTATATTAATGTATCATTCCATATCAGATAGTGATCCTAATAATACTTTACTTGTTCCAACCTCTCAATTTGATGAACAAATTAAGTGGCTTAAGGAGTCAGGATTCACTCCGATGTTACTTGACGATGTTATAGAGGCGTTTAATACTGGTAAAGTTCCAGAGAAACCAGTTGCAATAACATTTGATGATGGATATGCAGATAATTATACTGATGCATATAGAATATTAAAACAGCATGATATGAAAGCTACATTTTTTATAATAACAGATAAAACTGATGTTGATGGATGGTATATGAATTCGAATATGCTAAAAGAAATGAGTTCGAGTGGCATGGGAATAGAAAATCATACTTCTAGACATATAGAATTTACTCAAATATCAAGGGAAGATAAGATTGCAATAATTAAAGAAGGTATTGAAAAATTAAAAGAAAAAGTCGGAGTAGATAGTAAATATATTTGTTATCCAGTTGGTAGATATGATGATGAAACAATAGAAATAGAAAAGGAATTAGGTATAAAAGCAGCTGTTACAACAGAAGGAGGAATTTCAAGTCTTTCTGATGGGGTATACTCATTAAAAAGAGTTAGAATATCTCCTATGAATATTGAGGCTTTTAAGAATATATTTAGTGATTTTATAGAATAATAGAAATAGGATGTGATTATTTCATATCCTATTTCTATTATTTTTTATATATCACTATTTATATATAAATATAAAGATATTAAATATGTAGTTATTCCTAAAAATATTTCAGCTGTAGAGGTTTACTAAGTTATATGATTAAGCTTCGATATTTAGCAATTGCTAAATTGAAATTTAAAATTTACTGTAGGGAATATCATTTATTATAATATTATGCCTAATAAAACTTTTAGTTTGCTTATAAACTACACTATACTGTTTAGATAATGGTAATAGCATACGTTATTTTTCTAATATGCGTATGTTAATTGTGAAAGATTAATTATTGTAAGTGATAAATAATTTGAATTTTATATTGAAAAAATACTGTAAAGGCTTAAGAAATAAGTACTTATAGAAAATTCTATTTTAAATTCCAAAATAGAACTTGAAAATGGTTTGTGCAATAATATTCGTATCAATTGAATGATATTTAAAAAAATATAAATTAAATGTTTTAAAATATGTCTGAAAAGGTTTGTTTATAATGTTATATGTCGCAATGATGAAAATAATGTTACGAAATTATTGTAATACCGAATTATATATTGTATAATTTTTTTAAAGTTCGAATAAACAACTTTTGAATAATTAAACTACAAATGTTAAATTACAAATATTAAATTACAAAAGTCTAAGGAGGATTTTTAGAATGAAGAAAAGAGCAATAGCTTTGGCTTTATCAGCACTTATGGTAACTGGTTTAGTTGGATGTGGAAACAAATCAGAAGGAGCAGAAAATGGTGTTAAAGTAGGGATGGTTACTGATGCAGGGACTATTGATGACAAGTCGTTTAATCAAGGTACTTGGGAAGGAATTAAAAAGGCTGAAGCTGAATTGAAAATTAATAGTAACTATTTAAAGCCGGCTGGAACAACAGAATCAGATTATATGAAAGAAATTGTAAATCTTTATGATACAGGATATAAATTTATAGTAGCTGTTGGATTTAAGCTTGAAACATCTATTTTCCAAGCTCAAGATAAGTATCCAGATGCTAAGTTTGTACTAATTGATGGAGCACCAAACAATGGAAAAAATGGAGAAGACAGAGTAGAAAAGATTGGAGAAAATTCAGTTGCAGTTAATTTTGCTGAACAAGAAGGTGGATTTTTAGTTGGAGTTGCAGCAGCACTTCAATTAAAAGAAGGTGATTTAGGATTTATAGGTGGTATGGAAATACCTTCAGTTCAAAGATTTAGCTGGGGATTCCAACAAGGTGTTAAATATGCAAATGATAACTTTGGAACAAATATGAGTATTAAAGAAGAAAATATAGTTTATCAAGGGACATTTGATAATGTAGCGGCAGGACAACAATTAGCAGCAACTATGTATGATAAAGGTGTTAAAGCTATATTTACAGCAGCTGGTGGAGTTGGTGTTGGAGCAATAAATGAGGCAAAATCTAGAGCTATTGCTGGTAAAGAAGCATGGATAATAGGTGTTGATGCTGACCAATATGAAGATGGTATATATAAAGATGATAAATCTATAATCTTAACTTCAGCTATGAAGAAAGTAGATGTAGCAACTTTCGATATAATTAAAGATGAATTAGATGGAAAATTCCCAGGTGGTCAAAATTTAACATTTGATGTTAAAAATGATGGAATTGGTCTTCCAAATGAAAATCCTAACTTATCTGAAGATACTATTAAGCAAGTAAATGAAGTTTATAACAAAATTAAAAATGGCGAGATAACAGTAAAAAGTGATTCTATATAGCAATTGAAAAATAGGATGTGAATTATTTCATATCCTATTTTTATTATTTTAAATGGTTGGTGAAATTATTTTTATATAGTAAAATTATTGAGAATTTAGTAAGAGGAAGAGGATGATAAAAATGATAGGGACAATAATTAATAGTTTAACTATAGTAGTTGGCTCAATAGTAGGACTTTTTGTAAAAGAAAAAATTAATGAAAAAATAAGCAGTACTATAATGAGTGGACTAGCGTTATGTGTTATTTATATAGGAATATCGGGAGCATTAAAAGGAGAAAATACAATTGTGATGATTATTTCTATAGCTTTAGGTGGTTTTATAGGTGAGGCAATAGATATAGATTTAAAACTAGAGAAGTTAGGCAAAAGAATAGAAAAAAAAGTAAATAAAAATGGAAGTACTATATCTATTTCAGAAGGGTTTGTTACATCTACATTACTATTTTGTGTAGGAGCAATGGCCATTGTAGGAGCTTTGGAAAGTGGATTGAATAATGATTATAGTACACTTTTAGCAAAGTCTATATTAGATGGAATTAGTGCTATTATATTTTCATCAACATTAGGTATAGGGGTAATACTTTCAGCAATTAGTGTCTTTATATATCAAGGGAGTATAACCATAGCTGCTGGCATGTTAACAAATGTACTTAACAATATAGCTATAACTAATATAACGACAGTAGGAAGTTTACTAATTATAGGTTTGGGTTTTAATATGATAGGTATAACTAAAATTAAAGTATCAAATTTATTGCCTGCAATAATAGTTGCAATAATATTAAGCTTTATATAATTTAATTTTTTTTATAGAGTAGATTAATATTTGTAAATAGTGATAATAGTATACACTATTTATGGATATGCGTACATTAATTATTTGAAATTAATTAATGTAAGTGGTAAATAAATTGAATTTTATATTGAGAGGATGTAATTAAAGCTTGAAAAATAAGTGGTTACAGGAGTTCGAGTGCTGGAAATAAGATCTGATCTACAATATGAATTCTATACTAATATTCGTATTTTGTAATGAATATATATAAAATAATAAATAAAATATCGAAAAAGTATATTTGAAAAGGTTTCTTTATAGGGTTATATGTCGTAATAAGAAAAATAATGTTATAAAAATTATTGTAATAACGAATTATATATTGTATAATCTTTTTGAAAATTCGAATGAAGAAACTTTTAAAATAATTAAGTAACAAATTATATTAAATTACAAAAATCTAAGGAGGATTTCTAGAATGAAAAAAAGAGCAATAGCTTTAGCTTTATCAGCACTTATGATAACAGGTTTAGTTGGATGTGGAAACAAATCAGAGAAAGCAGTAAATGATGTTAAAGTAGGTATGGTTACTAATGCAGGTACTATTGATGATAAGTCCTTTAATCAAGGTACTTGGGAAGGAATTAAAAAGGCAGAATCTGAATTGAAAATTAGCAGTAACTATTTAAAGCCAGCTGGAACAACAGAAGCAGATTATATGAAAGAAATTGGAAATCTTTATGATACAGGATATAAATTTATAGTTACTCCTGGATTTAAATTTGAAACATCTATTTTCCAAGCACAAGAAAAATATAGTGATGCTAAATTTGTGCTAATTGATGGATCTCCTAACAATGGAAAAAGTGGAGCGGATAGGATAGAAAAAGTTGGAGAAAATTCAGTTGCAGTTTATTTTGCTGAACAAGAAGCTGGATTTTTAGTAGGAGTTGCAGCAGCAGTTCAATTAAAAGAAGGTGACTTAGGATACATAGGCGGAATGGAGATACCTTCAGTTCAAAAGTTTAACTGGGGATTCCAACAAGGTGTTAAGTATGCTAATGAAAATCTTGGAACAAAGATGAGTATTAAAGAAGAAAATGTAGTTTATCAAGGTTCATTTGATAACGTAGCAGCAGGACAACAATTAGCAGCAACTATGTATGATAATGGTGTTAAAGCTATATTCGTGGCAGCTGGAGACGTTGGAGTTGGAGTAATAAATGAAGCAAAAGTTAGAGCTACAGCTGGTAAAGAAGCATGGGTAATTGGTGCTGACGTTGATCAATATGTTGATGGTATATATAAAGATGATAAATCTGTAGTTTTAACTTCAGCAATGAAGAAATTAGATACAGCTACTTTTGATATAATAAGGGATGAATTAGAAGGAAAATTCCCAGGTGGTCAAACTTTAACATTTGATGTTAAAAATGATGGAGTGGGTCTTCCAAATGAAAACCCTAACCTTTCTGAAGACACTATTAAGCAAGTAGGTGAAGTTTATAACAAAATTAAAAATGGTGAAATAACAGTAAAAGTTGAAAAGGGCGATTTAATAAAGTAATTTAATAAATTTTAGTGTATTTTATTGCATTGCCTATGATATGGAAAAAGACGGAGGTGCCGTCTTTTTCTTGTATAAAGCTTTAATTGGATTTATTTAACAACTGATGAGAATAAATAAATTGGCTTGTATAGATATAGAAAAGTATTTTAAATATTAGATATATAGGGAGGGTAATTCATGAGTTATGTAGTGGAGATGCTTAATATTCGCAAAGAGTTTTCAGGGATTGTAGCAAATGATAATGTAACATTACAACTAAAAAAAGGCGAAGTACATGCTCTTTTAGGTGAAAATGGTGCAGGGAAATCTACATTGATGGGAATGCTTTTTGGAATGTATCAACCAGAAGCTGGTGTAATAAAAATAAAAGGAAAAGAAGTTAAGATTTCTAGTCCAAATGTGGCAAATGATTTAGGAATAGGAATGGTTCATCAACATTTTAAATTAGTTGAAAACTTTACTGTAACAGAAAATATAATTTTAGGTTGTGAACCTAAAAAATTCTTAACAGTAGATATAAAAAGTGCTGCTAAAAGAATTGATGAATTATCAAAAACTTATGGCTTAAATGTTGATCCATATGCAAAGATAGAAGATATATCAGTTGGTATGCAACAACGTGTTGAGATTTTGAAAATGTTATATAGAAACGCTGAAGTTCTTATATTTGACGAACCAACAGCCGTTTTAACACCTCAAGAAATTGATGACTTAATTAAAATAATGCAAAATCTTATAAAAGAAGGAAAGTCAATAATTTTAATTACACATAAGCTGAAAGAAATAAAGGCAGTAGCAGATAAATGTACAGTTATAAGAAGAGGTAAATGTATAGGAACAGTTGATGTTAAAACAACTACTGAAGCTGATATGGCTAAGATGATGGTTGGAAGACAAGTTTCATTTAAAGTAGATAAGAAAGAAGCAACTCCAAGTGAAGAAGTATTAAGGATAGAAAATTTATCTGTTAAAAATAATAAAAAAGTTCTAGGGTTAAAAGATTTTTCTTTAAATGTAAGAAAAGGTGAAATAGTTGGTATAGCTGGGGTTGAAGGAAATGGGCAAGTTGAGCTAGTTGAGGCTATAACAGGTATGAGGAATGTGGATTCTGGTAAGATATTCTTCAATGGAAAGGATATTACAAAAACGTCAATAAGAAGTAGAATTGATGCAGGAATTGCACATATTCCAGAAGATAGACATAAAAGAGGACTTATTCTTGATTATACTATGGAAGATAATATGGTTCTTAAGGTTTACAAAAATAAGCCATTTTCTCAAAATGGACTTATAAATAAAGCAAAAATTACTGAATATGCTGATCACATTATAGAAACTTTTGATGTGCGATCTGGAGAAGGTGGGAAATCAATAGCTAGATCTTTATCTGGCGGTAATCAGCAAAAAGGTGTAATTGGACGTGAAATTCAATCAAATCCAGATTTGCTAATAGCTGTTCAACCAACTAGAGGATTAGACGTAGGGTCTATAGAATACATACACAAAAGACTTGTTGAACAAAGAGATAGTGGAAAAGCTGTGCTTTTAGTATCTCTAGAATTAGATGAAGTGTTAAATGTTTCAGATAGAATTGCGATTGTTAATAATGGTGAACTTATAGGAATAGTAAATGCCTCAGAAACAGATGAAAATGAAGTTGGACTAATGATGGCAGGAATAAAGAGAGGTGAAAGCTAATGGAAAAAAATCAAGGCTTAAAATCTATTATGGCTGTTATTTTAGGAATTATAGCAGGCGCGATATTAATGGCGGTTATGGGATTTAATCCTCTTGAAGGATATGAATTTTTATTCAAGGGTGGTTTAATGAACCTAGAAAGAATAGGTAACACTATAGCTACTGCAACTCCATTAATGCTAACAGGACTTTCAGTTGCCTTTGCATTTAAAACAGGATTATTTAATATTGGAGCACCGGGCCAAATGTTATTTGGAGGATTTTGCTCAATTGCAGTAGGTCTATCTTTAGATTTACCTAAAATAATCCTTGTTCCTATTGTTGTATTAGCAGGGATTTTAGGAGGAGCAATATGGGCTACAGTTCCTGGAATTTTAAAAGCTAAATTCAACGTTCACGAAGTTGTATCATCAATAATGATGAACTGGATAGCTTATTGGATAGTGTATTATAATATTCCAAAATATTTCAAAGGTGAATTCTTAGAAACTGAATCAAAGATGTTAGCAGATTCAGCAACTTTAAGAGCTTCTTGGTTATCAAGTATTTTTGAAGGATCATATATAAATTTAGGTATTTTCATTGCAATGATAGCAGTTTTCATAGTTTGGTTCATATTAAATAAGACAGTTTTAGGATATGAGTTAAAGGCTGTTGGGTTTAATAGATTTGGAGCTGAATATGCAGGTATGCCGGTTAATAAAAATATAGTTATTTCTATGATGATAGCTGGTGCTTTATCTGGTCTTGCAGGTGCTATACAATATACAGGTAACTCAAACATAATGCAAATAGGTGTTATGCCAAGCCAAGGCTTTGACGGTAT
>NZ_JADNKB010000007.1:0-218496 GCF_015555225.1 Clostridium sp. D46t1_190503_E9 | reverse complement strand
TGATAGGTCAGAGGTGTAAGTGTGGTAACATATTTAGCTGACTGATACTAATAGGTCGAGGGCTTGACCAATAAAAAATAGGCTTAAAATTAATTCATGTGCAATTTTCAGAGAACACTCTGAAATCTGGTGATGATGGCGTAGAGGAAACACTCCTTTCCATTCCGAACAGGAAAGTTAAGCTCTACAGCGTCGATGGTACTGCATGGGAGACTGTGTGGGAGAGTAGAACATTGCCAGGTTATTTTTTTATGGGGGTATAGCTCAGTTGGGAGAGCACTTGCCTTGCACGCAAGGGGTCAAGGGTTCGAATCCCTTTACCTCCACCAAAGCTACGATATTAATCGTAGCTTTTTTTGTTGTGTTGAAAACCACTGGCTATGCCGGTGGATAAAATGGCTTAAGCTCTGCACAGAAAAAAGCTCCTATGATATAATTTCAACGACTGACAATCGTAAAACAAATTAATCATAGGAGGTGTGTCATATGGGTAACGACATAGAAAGCTTATCACATACAAAATGGAGGTGTCAATATCATATAGTATTTGCACCGAAGTATAGAAGACAAATAATATATGGAAAATATAAGGCTGAAATTGGTAAAATATTAAGAACTATATGTATAAGACATGGAGTAGAAATAATCGAAGCGAATGCTTGTCTGGATCATATACATATGTTAGTAACTATTCCACCGAAGATGAGCGTATCAAAATTTATGGGAATATTAAAGGGTAAGAGTAGTTTGATGATTTTTGATAGATTTGCAAATTTAAAATATAAATATGGAAATAGACATTTTTGGTGTAGAGAATATTACGTTGACACAGTGGGAAGAAATAAAACTGCAATTGCAAAGTATATTCAAAACCAAATTCAAGAAGATCAAATAGCAGAGCAACTTAGTTTTAAGGAATATATTGACCCGTTCACGGGATCGCCGGTAAAAGGAAGCAAATAGAAAAACCACCCGATGAGGGTGGTAGCTGAAACTGTTTTGCGATTGGCGGTTATTCAGAGCACGAGTAGTGCCGCCAGTATCATGCCCTTATAGGGCTTAATCAAGCCACCAGCTAAGCTGGTGGTACATGACTTTTAATAAAATTATATATAATTGATAATAAAAATATATAATGTTATTATTTTTATATAAAATAAAGTTAATTAAAGCGGTAAGGTGATAGAAATGGCTTTATATAGAGTAAAACAATTTATATGGGGATTTACATCATTATTTAAGGAGATAGACTATAAGTATATAAGTGAATTTTTAAACGAAGATGAAATTAAAATTTTTAATAAATTAAAGCATAATGATAAACATCACTGTATAAGAGTTTGCAAGGACTCAATTAAAATGAAATATGATTTGGATATAGATATAGACGTATATAAGTTAGGAAAAGCTGCACTTTTGCATGATGTGGGAAAAAGTAAAAAGCATTTGAGTTTGATGGAGAAATCTGTAGTGGTATTATTAGATAAGGCTACTAAAGGGAAAATAAAAAAATATGATAATATAAAGCAAATAGATATATATTATAATCATCCTAAGATAGGATTGGATATTCTTAAAGGGTTTGATTATGATAAAGAATTTTTGCAGGTTATTAGATATCATCATAATAAAGATAAAATCAAGGAAAATGAGATACTTAATATAATAAGTAGGTGTGATGATAAAAATTAATAAAGAGGTGAATTTATGAGTTCTATAGAAAGAAGAGAAGAAATTATGAAAATGTTAGTGGAAAGCAACAAGGCCATTAAGGGAACGGAGCTTGCCTCTTTATTTGGTGTTACTAGGCAGATAATAGTTAAAGACATTGCCATATTAAGAGCAGCAGGTAAAAATATTATAGCTACTCCTGATGGATATATCTATAATAAAAATATTAATAAAGTTAAGTCTATTATTGCTGTCAATCATGATAGTAGTAAAACTATTAGGGAATTAGAAATAGTAGTTAAATATGGTGGAATAATAGAAGATGTTATTATTGAGCATCCTCTTTATGGAGAAATAAGAGGGAATTTGATGATAAAAAACTTAAATGACTTAAATAAATTTGAAAATGAATTTAAAAGAAAAAATGCAAAGCCACTTTCAAATTTAACAAATGGTATTCATCTTCATACAATAGCAGCAGATAGTAAAGAAGATATTGAGGCAATAAAGAGAGAGTTGTTAGAAAAGGGATTTTTATTATAGACTATGGGAGGAAATAGATTATGGATTACGATATTCTTATATTGGGTGGAGGAATAATAGGATGTTCAGTTGCTTATGAACTTTCAAAATATAATTTTAATATTGCTTTAATAGAAAGGGATTATGACATAGCAGATGATATATCATTTGTAAATACATCAATAGTATATGACGGATCTGAAACATCGGATGATGTAATGGCAGGACTTGAGTATATAGGGAACTCAATAATGCTTGATACTTGTGAAAAGTTTAAGGTTCCTTTTAAGAAAATTGGAGCTTTAAGAGTTGTAAGTGATGAAAATGGAGTTAAAAAATTAGAAGAAATGTATGAAAGAGCTAAAAGGCGAGGAATAGATGGTGTATATTTAATAGATGATAAAGATGTATATGATATCGAACCTAATATAAATCCTAATATAAAAAAAGGTCTATATTCAGAAAATATAGGGATAGTTGCACCTTATGACTTGGCAATTGCCTATGCTGAAGTAGCAGCAGATAATGGTGTTAACTTTAGGTTAGAAGAAGAAGTTTTAAATATACAAAACTTAGCTAAAGGTTTTAGAGTAACAACTAATAAGAATAAGTTTACCTGTAAGGTTGTAATAAATACAATTCCGCATGAGATATATATAAGGGAAAATGGAAAGGTTGAAGATAAAGAGTTAGAAAGTGAAGAAGAGTACTTTAAGAATATGAGTTACTTATTGGTAGATGATAACTATAGAAATAAATTAAATAAGATAGTAATAGAGACCTTTGATAAAAATACATTTGTGCTAAGCACACCAACAACTACTACAGGTTCGTTAATAGGAATAAAGAGTACTGAAAAAACTAGTTTAGAGGATAATTTAATATATGCTAATAGCCTTTTAAAGAACTTAGAAAAGAATAATATTAATAATTTATTTAGAGAAAGTTATAATAAGGATTCAATGTTAATAGATGATAGTGAAATAGATAAGGGATATATAAGAGTAACAGGTACTCACTATGGAAAGATTACAATAGCTCCAGCAATTGCAAAAATGCTTTGTGATACAATTGCAAATAATTTAAGCTGTACATTAAAAAAGAATTTTATAGATAAGAGAAGAGAAGTCTATAAGTTTAGAGAGCTTGGTAAGAAAGAAGCTAATGAGATAATTTCACTAGATAATAGATATGGAAAGATTATATGCGTATGTAATAATATATCAGAAGGCGAAATAGTAGATTGTATAAGAAGACCATTAGGTGCAAGAACAGTAGAAGGTGTTAAGAGAAGGACTGGATCTGGATTTGGAAGTTGCCATGGTTCTTATTGCTATGAAAAAATTGTAAATATACTTGCAAGGGAATTGGATAAGAAGGTTACTGATATAGTAGATGATTCTAAAAATTCTAAAGTAATTTCAAGCAGAATAAAGGAGTTTGGAGATGTCTAATTTGCAAAATAAAGATGATAATAAGGATATATTTACATCTATAGTTAGGGTAAAAGGAAGTGACAAATATAGAGTTGTTCCTGTTAAGTCTAGCGAAAAAGTTGATAAAGGAGTCTGGATAGAATTATCTAAGGTATTAGCAAGAATATATGTTAGCGTTCCAATTAAGTCTGGAAGTTTAATATGTAAAAATATACTTAATACTGGAATTGATATAATTTGTACAAGGGACTTATATGATGAATAAATAAAATATAAAAGTATAATAATATATATAAATCATCTTAGTAAAATATTGACATATATATATTTTTATAATATATTAAGAATAATAAAATAAAACTGTTGAAGAGGCTAGTAATAACAATATTTATTTTAAGAGAGTCGGTGGTTGGTGTAAATCGATAGTAAAATGTTATGAATCCACCTTGGAGGGACTGTGATGAGCAGTACGGCTTAAACCGTTAAATTTATTTAAGAGAATAGCATATTTTGCTATTAATTAGGGTGGCAACGCGGAATCTTTCGTCCCTTATTTTGGGGAAAGGTTCTTTTTTTATGAAAAAAATTAATAAATATAAATTATTAGGAGGTATACATAATGTTAGATTTAAAATTTGTAAGAGAAAATCCAGAGATAGTTAAGAAGAATATAAAAAATAAGTTCCAAGATAGTAAACTTCCATTAGTAGATGAGGTAATAGAATTAGATAAAAAGCTTAGGGAAGCTAAACAACAAGCTGAAGCTTTAAGAGCTGACAGAAATAAGTTTTCAAAGCAAATTGGAGCTTTAATGGCTCAAGGAAAAAGAGAAGAAGCAGAAGAAATGAAAAAGAAGGTAACTGAAAACTCAGAGAGCTTATCTGAGCTAGAAGTTAAGGAAACAGAATTATCTGAAAGAGTTAATACAATAATGCTAACTTTACCAAATATAATTGATCCAAGTGTTCCAATTGGTAAGGATGATAGTGAAAATGTAGAGGTTGAACGCTTTGGAGAACCAAATGTTCCAGATTTTGAAGTTCCATATCATACAGAGATAATGGAAAAGTTAAGTGGATTAGATTTAGATAGTGCTAGAAAAGTAGCAGGAAGTGGATTCTATTATTTAATGGGTAATGTTGCAAGACTTCATTCAGCAATAATTTCATATGCTAGAGATTTTATGATAGATCGTGGATTTACTTATTGTATTCCTCCATACATGATTCGTAGTGAAGTTGTAACAGGTGTTATGAGTTTTGCTGAAATGGATGCTATGATGTATAAAATTGAAGGTGAAGATCTATATCTAATTGGAACAAGTGAACATTCTATGATAGGTAAGTACATAGATACTATATTACCTGAAGATTCATTACCACATACTTTAACAAGTTATTCTCCTTGTTTTAGAAAAGAAAAGGGAGCTCATGGAATAGAAGAAAGAGGAGTATATAGAATTCATCAATTTGAAAAGCAAGAGATGATAGTTGTATGTAAACCAGAAGAAAGTATGGAGTGGTATGAAAAGTTATGGAGAAATACTGTAGATTTATTCCGCTCTTTAGATATACCAGTTAGAACTTTAGAATGTTGCTCTGGAGATTTAGCAGACCTTAAAGTTAAGTCAGTAGATGTTGAAGCTTGGTCACCAAGACAAAAGAAATATTTTGAAGTCGGAAGTTGTTCAAATCTAGGCGATGCACAAGCCCGTCGTTTAAAGATACGTGTAAATTCTAAAGATGGAAAATATTTTGCTCATACATTAAATAATACAGTTGTTGCACCACCAAGAATGTTAATAGCATTTTTAGAAAATAACTTAAATGAGGATGGATCAGTAAATATTCCAACTGCACTTCAACCTTACATGGGAAACATGAAAGTAATTAAATAGTTTTAATTTTAAAGGCTAAATATATAATTTTGTATTTAGCCTTTATTTATTCTAAAGGTAGATTAAATTATCTAAAATATATTATTTTTATTTATAATATATTTATTTTTTCTAATTCTATTAGATACTTAAATTATTATTAGGCTAATTAAGAGTAATTTTAGTGGATAGTGAAGAAAGAAGAGTTTATTTTTTATTAGATTCATTATTTAATTAAAAAATATATAAATTTATAATTGACAACAAGCAATCTCATTGCTATAATAATATTTGTCGTCAGACAGATATGGAGAGATGGTCGAGCTGGCTTAAGGCACCGGTCTTGAAAACCGGCGTACCTTTGCGGGTACCGTGGGTTCAAATCCCACTCTCTCCGCCAAAGATGCATCTAAGTTTTCTTAGATGCATTTTAAATTAAATATAGGAGAAACTCATTAAAAAATTATTTTACTAAATATTTATTATATAATAAAAATAATAAAAAAGTTTAAAATAATAATTGACAATATATAGAGTGGTTGCTATAATAATACTTGTCGCAAGACATAATATGGAGAGATGGTCGAGCTGGCTTAAGGCACCGGTCTTGAAAACCGGCGTACCTTTGCGGGTACCGTGGGTTCAAATCCCACTCTCTCCGCCATAAAAACTTCAATAGAAGGCACGTGGAGAAATACTCAAGTGGCTGAAGAGGCGCCCCTGCTAAGGGCGTAGGTCGGGCAACTGGCGCCCGGGTTCAAATCCCGGTTTCTCCGCCAGAAAGCATCTAACAATGTTAGGTGCTTTTTTATTTTTATAAAAATATAGAGTTCTTAAACTTAAAAAATGAGTTGTATAATATTTTTAATTAAATAATAATTGGGAATCAGATTTATTTTATATATAAAATATACTATAATTTTATTAAGTACTTGTTAGGGGGAAGATAAGATGAAAGTTACAATTAAAGATGTAGCTAGAGAAGCAAATGTCGCAACATCAACAGTTTCTAGGGTATTATCTAATAGCCATAAAATAAGTGATAAAACGAAGGAAAAAGTAAATGAAGCAATAAGGAAGTTAAATTATACTCCAAATATAATTGCAAGAGGACTTGCTAATAATAGAACAAGAATTTTAGCTGTAATATTACCAAAAGAAGCAGAGGATATATTTTCAAATCCATTCTTTGTACAAGCGATGAAGGGAATAAGCATATATGCTCAAAAAGAAAATTATTATATAATGTATGCTTTCAAGCAAGAAGGAAAAGATGATAAGGAATGGTTTAGAAAATTTATAGATAGCAATTTGGTTGATGGAATATGTCTATTAAATTCTAAGGAAAATGATGATACAATAAAGTACCTAAATGATATAGAATTTCCTTTTGTAGTTATAGGAAGGCCAGATGAAGTAAAAAATGTATTATGGGTAGATAATGATAATGTAAAAGCTATGTATGATTTAGTGCAAATGCTAATAGATTATGGACATAAAAAAATAGCTTTTGTTGGTGCAAAGGCTAATTTAAATGTTTCTAGAGATAGACTAAGAGGTTATAAGCAAGCATTAATGGATAATGGAATAGAGATAAAAAGTAGTTTAATATATGAAGCTGAAGAATTTACACAAATTAACGGGAGTTATGCTATAAATAGAATTTTAGATGGCAATAAGCCAACTGCTATAGTAGCTACAGATGATCTGTTAGCTTTTGGAGTTCAAGAAGCTTTAAATGACATTGGGATAAGGGATGTATCCATTGCGGGATTTAATAATATACCAATGTCAGAATATCAAAATCCTCCATTAGCATCTGTAGATATTAATGCTGAAGAGTTAGGATTTTATGCTACAAAACTAATTATAAATAAGTTAGAAGAGAAAAGTAATAATAAGAATTCATATATAATAGATACTAAATTAATAGAAAGAGAATCGATAAAAAAGATATAAATTTAAATTAAATGCAATCGGTTGCACAAAACTTTAAATGTTAAAGAAAAATAAAGATAATTTTAAATAATTAAAAATTTTGAACGAAAATAAGCAATTAAATTATTGTAAACAATTTCTGAAAATGATATACTATGTCTATCGTGATGAGAGAAGCAAAATAAAATTTATATCTAGGGGGATTGAAATGGAAAAAAAGTATGTAGTTGGTGTTGATTTAGGTGGAACTAAAATATACACTGCGCTAGTTGATTTAAAAGGATCTATAGTAAAAGAAGTTACTGTTAAAACTGAAGCTCATAAAGGAGAAAGTGTAGTTTTAGAAAAATTATTAAAGACAATAGATGATGTACTAGAAGGCACAGATTTAAATGAAGTTAAAGCAATAGGAATAGGATCTCCGGGACCTTTAGATGTGGAGAAAGGATTAATAGTATATACTCCTAATTTACCATTTAAGAATTTCAATATAGTTCAACCTATAAAAGATAGATATAAATTAGATACTTATTTAGATAATGATGCAAATGTAGCAACATTAAGTGAATTTATGTTTGGAGCAGGCAAGGGAAGCAAGAATATGGTTTTCATTACTGTAAGTACAGGAATAGGTGGAGGAGCCATAATAAATGGTAATTTATTTAGAGGAAGCACATCAAATGCATTAGAGGTGGGACATACTACTGTTATGAAGGGTGGCCCAAGATGTGGATGTGGTAATACAGGATGTGCAGAAGCAGTTGCATCAGGAACTGCAATTATGAAGAGAGCAAAAGAAGCTGTAGATAGTAAAGTAGAAACTTCGCTAAAGAATTATGAACAAGTAACTGCTAAGGAAGTATTCTTAGATGCAGAAAAAGGGGATAAGGTTGCGCAAGACATATTAAATGATGCGTTATCTTATTTAGGAATAACTGTTGCTAATTTGGCAAATACATTTGATCCAGATAAAATTGTTATTGGTGGCGGTGTAAGTGAAGCTGGAAGGATTGTATTTGATAAAATAGAGAATGAAATGGAAAGAAGATGCTTAAAGACAATTTATAATCACTGTAAAGTTGAAAAAGCTGTATTAGGTAATCAAGCAGGGGTTTTAGGTGCAGCAGCATTAGCTATTTTAGAAAGCAAATAGGATAATGTGTACAGAAATATCTGTACACATATTTTACACTATTTTGGGCAAACGATTGCATGAATTAGATTTAGTTAATTTGGAGGAATATATGAAGCAAGTTTGGTGGAAAGAAGCAGTGGCATATCAAATATATCCAAGAAGTTTTATGGATAGTAATAATGATGGAATAGGTGACTTAAAGGGAATAACATCAAAATTAGATTATTTAAAAGATTTAGGGATAGATGTTATTTGGATTTGTCCTATGTACAAGTCACCTAATGATGATAATGGTTATGATATAAGTGATTATCAAGATATAATGACGGATTTTGGAACTATGGAGGATTTCAATGAGCTATTAGTAGAAATTCATAAGAGAGAAATGAAGTTGATAATAGATTTAGTAATAAATCATACTAGCGACGAACATGAATGGTTTATAGAATCAAAGTCATCTAAAGATAATCCTAAGAGGGATTGGTATATATGGAGAAAAGGAAAAAATAATAAAGAGCCTAATAACTGGGAAAGTATTTTTAAAGGATCAGCTTGGGAATATGATAAAAAGACTGATGAATATTTCTTACATTTATTCACTAAAAAGCAGCCGGATTTAAATTGGGAAAATGAGAATTTAAGAAAAGAAATATATAAAATGATAAATTGGTGGCTTGATAAAGGAGTAGATGGATTTAGAATAGATGCCATAAGTCATATTAAGAAAGATATAGAATTTAGTGACATGCCTAATATGGAAAATAAACAATATGTAAGCTGCTTTGAAAAGCATATGAATGTTGAAGGAATACATGATTTTTTAGAGGAATTGAGTGAAAATACATTCTCAAAATACGATGTTATGACAGTAGCAGAAGCAAATGGGGTAAGTGCTGAAGAAGCAGAAGAGTGGGTAGGCGAAGAAAAGGGAAAATTCAACATGGTATTTCAATTTGAGCATCTAGATTTATGGAACAATGAAGATAATGAGAGCTTTAATGTAAAGGAATGCAAAGAAGTTCTAACTAGATGGCAAGAAGGGCTAAATAATAGAGGTTGGAATGCACTGTTTATAGAAAATCATGATATACCAAGGGTAGTGTCCACCTGGGGAAATGATAAGGCGTATTGGATGGAAAGTGCAAAAGCGTTAGCATTAATGTACTTTATGCAACAAGGGACTCCATTTATATATCAAGGACAAGAAATTGGAATGACAAATGTAAAGTATTCATCTGTAGATAAGTACAATGATGTTAAAAGTATAAATGCCTATAATGAAATGTTAGAAAACGGTTTTACTAAGGAAGAATGTATGAAGCATTTATGGGCTACTTCTAGAGATAATGCTAGAACTCCAATGCAATGGAATAGTTCTATGAATGCAGGCTTTTCTAATAATAAACCTTGGATAGAAGTTAATGATAATTTCAAAGACATAAATGTTGAAAAGCAAATTGATGATGAGTATTCAATATTGAATTTTTATAAAAAAATGATAAAGATAAGAAAAAGCAACAATGCACTTATATATGGTGAATACAAATTAATATTAAAAGAGGATGAAAGTATTTATGCTTATATAAGAGAGTTAAATGATAAAAGGTTTATTATAGTAACAAATTTAACAAATAAGTCAGCTAGATATATTTATAAGGATGAATTATTAAAGTATGAGAACTTATTAATATCAAATTACAAAGTTTCTGAACATCATGATTTAAATAGTATAGATTTAAGACCATATGAAGCAAGAATGTATAAAATAGATTTAAATTGAAAGTAGTAAGGAGAGGAATAATAATGGGAAAAGCAAATAAGAGAGGTAAACTAATATCATTTGATTTTTGGCAAAAGTTTGGAAAGGCTCTACTAGTTGTAGTTGCGGTTATGCCAGCAGCTGGTCTTATGATTTCTATTGGAAAATTGATAGCAATGTCAGCAGATATAGCAATGATAGATACAATAGGAAGAGTTATGGAGGATATAGGTTGGGCTATAATTGGAAACCTTCATGTATTGTTTGCAGTTGCTATAGGTGGATCATGGGCTAAAGAAAGAGCTGGTGGTGCTTTTGCTGGATTGTTATCATTCATATTAATTAATCGTATTACAGGAGCTATATTTGGTGTAAGTTCAGATATGTTAGCTGATGCTACAGCAACAGTAAACTCAATATTTGGTTCAAAGCTTGTCGTAGCTAACTATTTTACAGAGATATTAGGTGCTCCAGCATTAAATATGGGAGTGTTTGTAGGTATAATTGCAGGTTTCTTAGGAGCAGCCTTATATAATAAATATTATAATTATAATAAATTACCTAAGGCGTTGGATTTCTTTAATGGAAAAAGATTTGTTCCTTTTGTAGTTATTTTAGGATCAACAGTTACAGCTATAGCACTATCACTTGTTTGGCCATTTATACAAGGAGCTTTAAATAGCTTTGGAATCTGGTTAGCAGAATCAAAGGATACAGCACCAGTTTTAGCACCTTTTGTATATGGAGCATTAGAACGTTTATTATTACCATTTGGATTGCATCATATGTTAACAGTGCCGGTAAATTATACAGAGCTTGGTGGGGTATATCAAATATTAACAGGGCAATCAGCAGGTACTTTAGTAGCAGGACAAGATCCATTATGGTTAGCGTGGATAGGTGATTTAATAAATTTAAAAGACGCAGGGAATATTTCAGAATATAATACAGTATTAAATAGCATAGTTCCAGCAAGATTTAAAGCTGGTCAAGTAATTCTTTCAAGTGCATCATTATTAGGAGTAGCATTTGCAATGTATAAAAACGTTGAGCCAGATAAAAAGAACAAATATAAAACAGTATTTTTATCAGCTGGACTAGCAGTATTCTTAACAGGTGTTACAGAACCAATAGAATTTATGTTTATGTTTATATCACCTATATTATATGGAGTATATGCTTTAATTACAGGTATAGGTTTTGCTTTAGCTGATATTTTCCAATTAAGAGTTCATGCATTTGGGTTTATAGAATTCTTAACAAGAACTCCAATGATGGTTCATGCAGGATTAATAAGAGATATAATTAACTTTGTTATTGCATGTTTAGTATTCTTTGGATTAAACTATGGAATATTTAGCATATTAATTAAAAAATTCAACATTCCAACACCAGGACGTAACGGAAACTATATAGATTCAGAAAATGAAGATGAAGCAACATCTTCTACTAAGAATGATCCAAATACAGCAAATGATTTACAAGCAGTTAGAATAATTTCATTATTAGGGGAAAAGGATAACATAGAAGATATAGATGCATGTATGACAAGATTAAGAGTTACTGTTAAGGATATAAGTTTAGTAGCTGATGAAAAGGAATGGAAAAAGAATGGAGCTTTAGGACTTATATTAAGAGATAAAGGCGTTCAAGCGATATACGGTCCAAAGGCAGATGTGTTAAAATCAAACATACAAGATATATTAGGAGTTTAGAATGAAATTATTAACACTTAATTGCCATTCATGGATGGAAGAAAGTCAATTAGAGAAAATAAAGTATTTAGCAGAAGTAATAAAAGAGAAGCAATATGATGTTATAGCACTTCAAGAAGTAAGTCAAAGCATAGAAGAAAGTATAGTTAGTGGAATTATAAAGGAAGATAATTTTGTTTACTTATTAAATAAAGAGCTTGAGAAATTAGGAGAATTTAAATATAGGTACTTATGGGATTTTTCACATATAGGTTATGATATATATGAGGAAGGTTTATCTATACTTACCAGACATGAAGTTGAAGATGTAGAGTCATTTTATATAACAAAAAGTAGTGAAAAAACTTTTTATAAAAGTAGGAAAATAATTAAGTGCACTATAAGTATAGATAATAAAAAAGTTAATTTCTTTAGTTGTCACTTAGGTTGGTGGAATGATGAAGCAGAACATTTTAAATATCAAGCAGATAATCTTATAGAGAAAATCAATGGATTAAGTTTTATTATGGGAGATTTTAATAATGATGCTAGAATTAGAAATCAGGGGTATGATTATTTATTAAGTAAAGGATTAATTGATACTTATGGTATTGCACTTGAAAAAGATAATGGGATAACGGTTGAAGGTGAAATTGCAGGCTGGGAAGGTAAAAAGGAAAATAAAAGGCTAGATATAATATTTGCAAACAAAAATGTTAATGTAAAAAGATCTAACGTGATATTTAACAATGAAAATAAAAGAGTTATCTCTGATCATTACGGAGTTGAAGTGGAAATAGATATAATGTAGAAGAAAAAGAGCTCAATATTAAAATTTGGGCTCTTTTTTTATTGTTCTCTTTTTTGCTTTTACAAATAGATTTATAATTAAAGTATACAAAAATTAAAAATATGATATAAACTTTACTTAGGGAGATGGCAGTATGATATATGGAGAAAATATATACTTAAGGGATCCAGTAAAAGAAGATATAGAGATCTTATATGACATTTGTGCAGATAGAGAAGTTCTTAAGTATAATGGTTTATCTACGGGAATTATGACTAAGGAATATATAAGAAGTCAATTTCGTCATTTTACAAAACCGAATAAAAAGGAATTAGTTATAGTAACAAAAGATATTGATTTAATAGGATACGTCTATTATAAAGAAAATAGTTATACGAGAGATGTATACTCAATAGGGATAACTATTGGTAAGGGATATTGGGGAAGAGGTCACGGTAAGGACTCAATAAGGACATTATGTGAGTATCTATTTAATAAGAGAAAAGCTCATAAGATAGAATTAGAAGTCGTTAAAGAAAATATTAGAGCTATAAATTGTTATAAGAAATGTGGATTCAAGGAAGAAGGAATAAGAAGGAGTAAATATTATATTTGTGGTAGATATTTAGATACTATAGTTATGGGGTTACTTAAGGAAGAATTTATTCAAGCAAAAGGGGAATAATTTAAGATAGAATACTTTTAGGAGTGTGTTTATGGGAATAAGATTTATATTTGGAAGGGCAGGAACAGGAAAAAGTACGTTTTGTCTTGAACAAATAAAAAGGAAAATACAAAATTATGATAGTGAAAATAAATTAGTTTTAATAGTTCCAGAGCAATACACTTTTGATACAGAAAAGAAGTTCCTTGATACGGTAACAGAAAAGGGATTACTAAGAGGCGAAGTACTAAGTTTTAAGAGAATGGCTCATAGAGTATCAGAAGAATGTGGTGGACGAACAGAAGTTAGAATAAGTGATTCAGGAAGGAATATGCTTATTTATAAGTTATTAAAAGATAAAGGTGAGGAATTACAATACTTTAATAGAATGTCTAAGCAACAGGGATTCTCATCAATAATATCGAAAATAATAACAGAGTTTAAAAAATATAATATTTCCGGGGAAATATTAAATGCAAAAGAAGAAGAAATAAATGATGAAGAGCTTAAGAAAAAAATAAATGATTTAAAATTAATTTTTAATAATTTTAACGATGTACTTCATAGGAGATTTATTGACTCGGATGATGAGTTAACTTTTTTAGCAAAAAGGTTAAAGGATTGTAATATATATGATGATGCAGAAATATGGATAGATGAATTTACTACTTTTACACCTCAACAATTGGAGGTTATAAAAGTACTCGCAAAGAAAGCAAAGGTTGTAAATATAACCTTATGTAGTGATTCCTTAAGTGGTGGTGCTGATATAGATTATACAGATATATTTGATGCTATAAAAAATACTGAGAACTCTATATTAAGAATTATGAAAGAAGGAAATATATCATACTTAGAACCGATTGATCTAAATAAGGGACAGTCATATAGATTTTTAAATAGTGAAGATTTACAACATTTAGAACGTCATTTCTTTACGTATCCATTTAAAGAGTATAAAGGAAAAGCTAATAATGTAAGAATATATAAGGCAAATAACAGTTATGATGAAATTGAAGTTGTAGCTAAGGATATATTAAGAATGGTTAGAGATAATGGGTATAGATTTAAGGATATAGCTGTTGTATGCAGAAATATAGATGAGTATGAAAAGATATCTACAGTTATTTTTAATGAATATAACATTCCATTTTTTATAGATAAAAAAAGAGAAATACTTAATAATCCATTAGTTGTAGTTATTATTTCATCTCTAGAAATATTAGCAAGTAATTGGTCATATGAAAGTGTATTTAAATATTTAAAGAGTGGATTAGTAAATGTTGAAAGAGATTATATTGATGTATTAGAAAACTATATATTAGCTAATGGAATAAAGGGTTATAAGTGGACTAAAGATCTTTATGATAAAGAAGATATTTCAGAAGAAGAAAATTCAATTCTTGAAATTATGGAAGAAATACGAGCTCCTTTAATGAAGTTACATAATAAAATAAAGGGAAAGAATAAAGTAAAAGAGTTTGCAACTAATCTATATGAATTTTTAAATGAACTAAATGTATTTAAAACCTTAGAAATATGGTTAGAAGAATTTAATTCATTGGGGCTACAAGATAAAATAAAGGAATATATACAAGTTCCTGAGATTGTAATAGAAATTTTAGATCAAGTTGTGGAAGTGTTAGGAGATGAAGTATTAGATATAAAGGAATTTACTAAAATACTTATATCAGGATTTGAAGAAAAGGAGATAGGGGTAATTCCTATGTCTTTAGATCAAGTAAATATAGGTGATATATCAAGAGTTAAAGGTAGAGAAGTAAAAGCTTTATATTTAGTAGGAGTAAATGATGGTGTATTACCAGCTGCTAATAAAGAAGAAGGAATTATAAGTGATAGAGAAAGAGACTTATTAAGGAATATAGGAATAAGATTAGCTTCAGATACTAAAAGTAGAGCTTTCGAAGAGCAATTTATTGTTTATACAGCACTGACTATTCCTTCAGAGTATTTAATGGTAACTTTCCCTATGGCAGATTTTGAAGGTAAATCATTAAGGCCATCTATAATTATTCCAAGGCTTAAAAAGGTGTTACCAAATGTAGTAGAGGAAAGTGAAATTTATAATGTAAGAGATAGAAGAGATAAATTTAATAAAATAACAGCCCCTACACCTACCTTCAATGAACTTATTTCAGCACTTAGAATGGAATTTGAAAAGGAAAAGGTAGACGAATATTGGGCACAAGCTTTTAAATGGTTTGAAAATAATGATGAGTTTAAAAATAAATCGAATAGAATGTTTAAGGGATTGACATATACTAATTTGGTTGAAAAAGTTCCTAGAGAAAAAATAAAGAGATTATATCAATCAGAAAATAAAAAGCTTATATTTAATGTATCTAGAATAGAAAAGTATGCTCAATGTCCTTTTTCTTATTATGTTCAATATGGATTAAAGGCAAAGGATAGAAAAGTATATGAATTCTCTGCTCCAGATTTAGGATCATTTATGCATAATGTGCTAGATGATTTTACAAATACAGTTAGAAATGAAAAAATAGCATGGTCTGATTTAAATAGAGAAAGATGTAAGGTAATAGTTAATGAACTAGTTGATAAGAGGTTAGAAAGTGACTCTAATTCAATATTAAATAGTACGAAGAAATATAAGTATTTTGCAGATAGATTCAAGAGAACAATAACTAAATCTGTTATGGTAATATCAGAACAAATGAGAAAGGGTAAGTTTGAGGTATTTAAGAATGAGTTTGCCTTTGGAGGATTTAGCGATGGAGAGCCAATAAAAATAGATTTACCATCAAATGAAACAGTATATCTAGTTGGTAGAGTAGATAGAATTGATACTTTAGATTTAGATGGAAACACATATATAAAGATAGTTGACTATAAATCAGGAGCTAAAAAGTTTAATTTAACAGAAGTTTATTATGGTCTTCAAATACAATTATTAGTTTATTTAGATGCTCTTATAAAAAACTCAAAATATATATTACAAAAGCAAGCAATGCCAGGTGCTATATTATATTTTAGAATTGATGATCCAATAATAAAGTCTAAAAAGCAACTTACTGAAGAAGAAATAAAGGATAATATATTAAAGGAATTAAAGATGAGTGGATTGCTTCTAAAAGATATAAATGTTGTTAAGGCTATGGATAATGATATGGATTCATATTCATTAATAATACCAGCTGCAATAAAGAAAGATGGTAACTTCACATCAAGTAGCTCAGTAATAACAGAGGAACAATTTGATACATTAAGAAAATATGTTAATGATAAGATGTCTGAAATATGCGAGGAAATGTTAAGTGGAGAAATAAAAATAGAGCCTTGTAAAAATAATAACACTGCATATTGTAGTTATTGTGATTATTCATCAGTATGTCAGTTCGATACATCAATAGAAAATAATAAGTATAGAGTAGTTTTAAAGAAGAGTAATGATGAGGCATGGAAACTAATAAAAGATGAGGTAGAGAAGGGAGGTAGCAACTAATTATGGGAGATACAAAGTGGACTGATGATCAGCTTAAGGCAATAACAACTAGAGGATCTAACTTACTTGTAGCTGCTGCAGCTGGTTCAGGAAAGACAGCAGTTTTAGTAGAAAGAATAATAAGAATAATAACTAATGAAAACAATCCAGTAGACATAGATAGATTATTAGTTGTTACATTCACATCTGCAGCAGCAGCAGAAATGAGAGAAAGAATAGCAGCTGCAATATCAAAGGCTTTAGAGGTAAATCCAAATTCAAAAGTATTGCAAAGGCAATTAACTCTTTTGAGTAGAGCTAATATAACTACGATGCATTCATTTTGTTTAGATGTTATAAAAAACTATTATCATGTTATAGATTTAGATCCTACATTTAGAATTGCTGATGAAACAGAAAATACATTGCTAAAATTAGAAGTTATAAATGATATGTTTGAGGATTACTATGAAAGTGAAAATATAGAATTTAGAAATCTAATAGAAGCATACAGTGGCTCAAGAGATGATCAAAGATTAAAAGATATAATACTAGATTTATATAGATTTTCAATGAGTGGGCCTTGGCCAGAAAAATGGTTAATCAATAATGCTGAAAAGTTTAATATAGAAACTATAGATGATTTAAATAAAACTATATGGATAGATATATTGAAAGAAACTATAAATATTGAAGTAAATGGATATATTAAGATGTTAGAAAAGGCTATAGGTATAATAAGAGATACTGAAGGTTTAGAGCCATATGAAGCAACATTCTTAGATGATTTAGATATGTTTAAGTCGATTGAAGAATCACTAAGTTTAGGAATAGAGGAACTATATTCTTCTATCAATAATATAAGTTTTTCTAGATTAAAATCAGTTAAAAAAGATAAAGTTTCAGATGAAGAAAGTTTAGAAATAGTCAAGGGTATAAGAGATAGCATCAAAAAGAAAACATCAAAGTTGATTGAAGATAGTTTTTCAATGACAGTAGAAGATGCCTTAAATGGAATAAAAAATTCATACCCTTATATGAAAATGATAAGTCAATTGACATTAGAATTTATAAATAGATTTAAAGAAAAGAAAAGAGAAAGAAATCTTCTAGATTTTAATGACTTAGAGCATTTATGTTTAAAGATACTTATAGAAAATGATGAAGAAGATAATATACATCCATCTAGCGTTGCAAAAGGCTTTAGAGAATACTTTGATGAAGTCTTAGTTGATGAATATCAAGATTCTAATAATGTTCAAGAAGCAATAATAGATTTAGTTTCTAGAAAAACATTAGAAAATCCGAATGTTTTTATGGTTGGAGATGTTAAGCAAAGTATTTATAGATTTAGGCAAGCAAAACCTGAATTGTTTTTAGATAAATATAACAGATATCCACTAGAAGATGGTGATTTAAATAGAAAAATACAATTATATAAGAACTTTAGAAGTAGAGAAGAAGTAATTAGTGGAGTAAATTATATATTTAAAGAAGTAATGTCTAAGACTGTAGGTGAACTTGAATATAATGATGAGGAAGCTCTTAATCTTGGAGCCAGCTACAAAGAAAATAATGATGAAAATACAATGATAGCAGGACCAATAGAACTTCATATTCTTGATAAGTCAGGAGAATATACTACTGAAGTAGAAGAATATGATGGTGAAGGTTTAGTAGAAGAGGAAGAAGATATTGATTCAATAGGACTAGAGGCAAGGATAGTTGCTAGAAGGATAAAAGAATTATTAAATCCAGATCCTAAAACAGGTAAAGTATTTAAAGTATTGGATAAGGAGACTGGAGAATATAGACCTTTAAAATATAAGGATATAGTTATATTATTAAGAGCAACTAGAAATTGGTCTGAAATATTTTTAGAAGAGATTGGATCTGAAGGAATACCTGTTTATGCTGATACAGGAACAGGTTATTTTGAAACTATAGAAATAAGAACAATGATGTCATTATTAAAAGTTATAGATAATCCAATGCAAGATGTTCCTATGATTTCTGTATTAAGATCACCTTTAGTAAGTTTTAGTGCAGAAGAGCTTGGAGATATAAGATTATTAGATAAGGAAAAATACTTCTATGAAATAATAAAAGGTGTTTCTGATGACATATATGAAGTAAATGAAGAACTTAAAAATAAATGCAAGATATTTATAAATAATTTAGGAAAATGGAGAAATAAATCAATTTATACTCCAATAGATGAATTCATTTGGTATCTTTATATGGATACAGCTTATTATGGGTATGTTGGAGCTATGCCAAATGGTAAGCTAAGGCAGGCAAATTTAAAAATATTATTCCAAAGAGCAAAACAATTTGAACAAACTAGCTTTAAGGGATTATTTAACTTCATTAATTTTATAAATAAGCTTAGGAATTCATCAGGAGATATGGGAAGTGCAAAAATACTTGGTGAAAATGAAGATGTTGTTAGAATAATGAGTATTCATAAGAGTAAAGGACTAGAATTTCCAGTAGTATTTACATGTGGTTTTGGTAAGCAATTTAACTTAATGGATTTAAATAAATCTATTTTATATCATGATGATCTTGGATTAGGTCCAGACTATGTTGATTTAGAAAGAAGAAACTCTTATAGTACATTAGCTAAAGAAGCAATAAAGAAAAAAATATTATTTGAGACTCTTTCAGAAGAAATGAGAATACTATATGTTGCATTTACAAGAGCAAAAGAAAAACTAATTATTACAGGGGCCACAAGAAACTTAGAAAAATCAATCTCAAGATGGGCTTCGTCAGCAGCTTTAGATGATGAAATTGTTCCAGCATCAGAAGTATTAAAGGGTAAAAGTTATTTAGATTGGATTGGAATGGCTATATGTAAGCACAGAGATGGAGAAGAACTAAGAAAATATATTGGAGCAAATAATAGTTCAATAGTTAATGACTTTTCAACATGGAAGACACAAATGTGGACTAAAAATTTATTAACTGTGGAAAAAAATGAAGTAGCTGTGGATGAAAATGAAGAAACAGATTTGTTTATTAATTCGGATGTGGATCATATAGATAAAGAAATTGAAAGAAGATTAAATTATAAATATAAATATGATTTAGCAGGTAAGTTGCCTAGTAATGTTTCTGTTTCTGATTTGAAAAGATCTCTTTATAATAATGAAAATGATGATGTTATTACAGTAAATATTTTTAGTGATAAAGAAGTATTAAAACCAAAATTCCTACAAGAGAAAAAAGGTTTATCAGCATCAGAAAGAGGTACAATAGCGCACTTTATAATGCAAAAGCTAGATTTGAATAAAGTCAATACAAAAGAAGAAATAGAGACTCAAATATATTCTATGAAAGATAAGAATTTACTTACTGAAGAAGAAATAAAAGCTGTGCAAAAAATTAGTTTTATAAGCTTTTTTAAGAGTAATTTGGGAAAAAGACTTTTAAGATCATTTAATGCAGGAAAATTAGTTAAACGAGAATTACCTTTTTATACTGAAATAAGTAGCTTAAATATTGATAGTACTTTGCCAAAAGATCTGTATAGGAATGAAAATGTTAGGTTGCAGGGTATAATAGATTGTATATTTGAAGAAGAAGATAAAATTATTTTATTAGACTATAAAACTGATTACGTTGAGCATGGAAAAGAAAGTGAAATTTTAGACAAGTATAAAATACAAATTAAATATTATAAAGATGCTGTAGAAAAGATTACAGGAAAAGAAGTTAAGGAATGCTATCTTTATTTATTTGGCTTAAATAAAGAAGAAAAAATGAATTTGTAAATTTGTAATATAAAATTATAAAGGTGGATGTACCAACTATCCTTCGCTAAGTATGCTAGGAAAATTCAATACATCCACTTTTGTATTTTTTAGTTAAATATACTCTTAAATACATAGCTTAAAAAGTTTTAGTTAATAGTACTTAAAGATAAATAACGGGTTTATAAGATGCTTATAAAATCATGAGAGAGTTTTAATAATGATTCCTTAGTATTTAAATCTGGATTTTCTAAGACTTTATTCAATAAAAAGTTTAAAGTATCTCCAATTAGCTTACCAGGTTTTAAATTGAAGGATTTTATTAATATTTCACCACTTATGTTAAGATCTTTAATTTTAAGAGGCTCATTATTATCTATTATTTCAGATACTAAGTTAGCTATATAGTCTACTTTAGCTAAAAATATTTTAGGATTATCTAAGGAATTAATATCAGCTCTTTGCAAATCAAATAAAAGGGCTATATTTTCATTTCCAATAATGTTTAATAATTTTTTTACTTCAGGTTTTGATGGTAGATAATTAACATTCAATACTAAATGGTGTTCTATTAGCTTACAAACTATATTTATAGTACTGTTATCAAATCTTAATTTAGATAATATCTTTTTAGTCATTACTGAACTTTCAATATTATGATTAGGAAAATAATAAAATCCATTTTCATTGCGAGTAAGAGTATTTAGTTTCCCCACATCATGAAATAATGCAGATAATCTTAATATTAAGTTATCATATGTATTATCAATTACATTAAGAGTATGTTGAAATATATTATTGTTATGATTTGTGCACTTTGGAGTAAAGTTATTTAGTTTATATATTTCAGGCAGAATTATTTCTAATAGGCCTGTATCTTTTAATAATCTTAATCCTTTAGAAGCATTCTCAGAAATTAATATCTTACAAAGTTCATCTCTTATTCTTTCAAAACTTATATTACTAATTAGTTCATGATTATTTAATATGGCATTATAAGTTTCTTCTTCTATATCGAAGCCTAGTTGACAGCTAAACCTAATTGCACGAAGCATTCTAAGCGCATCTTCTTTAAATCTTTTATCTGCTTCTCCGACACAACGAATAATCTTACTTTCAATATCAGAGAGACCATTAAAGTAATCAATAAGACCAGCTGATTTGTTATAAGCTAAGGCATTTATGGTAAAATCCCTTCTAGATAAATCTTCTCTTATATCCGTAACAAAATTTACAGATGAAGGATGTCTATTATCTATGTACTTTCCTTCAGTTCTATAAGTTGTAACTTCATATGGATTATTGTTTATAAGCACAGTTACCGTACCATGTTTTATGCCAGTTGGAATTGTCTTTTCAAAAAGATATAATGTATCTTCTGGTTTTGCAGATGTGGTAATATCATAGTCTTTAGGTGAATTATTTAAAATTGAATCTCTAACACAACCGCCAACCATAAAGGCTTCAAAATTATTTTTATAAAAAGTATCTATAATAAATTTAACTTCATTTGGAATATATATATTCATTATTACCCTACCTTTAAAATCGATAATATTATTATAAACATAATATCATATAATTGATAAATAAATTAAGTATATAATTTATGTGATTTATAATAGTATAAAATAAGCCATATAAAGTGAGAAATTATCTCTTTTTATATGGCTTATTTAAAAATATTTATATAGATTAATTAATGATTATCTTGGTATCATTTGCAACATTATCATATAACCACTTAGCATCTTCTACATTTAATCTTATACATCCATGAGAGGCAGGAGTACCAAGAGTATCATCTAAAATAACACTTTGTGTTTCATCAAAAGGAAGAGAGTGGAACAAATAATCACCCATAAATTGGACCCAATACTTACCGCCTTGACCAAACTCGTCAGAGAAGAACCATTCCCCCCTATTAGTAACTGCAAATATTCCCTTAGGTGTTTCCTTACCAGGAAGCCCTGTAGAACAATCAAATTCTTTAACTAAATCCCAGTTATTAGTTGAGCCTTCATAAACGTAAGTTTTTTGTTCATCTAAATTTAAGTAAACAAAATAATTAGTTTTACTACTTATAGATAAGGTATTTACATTATTAAGTGTTATAGATTGGAGAATCGCGTTCGAAGTATATTCAGAATCATCTCCTTGATATTCTTCTCTAAATAACTTTATAGAACTAATTTTATTTTTTATTTCAGTTATATCATTTTTAGCTAATAATTTTGAATCATATTCAGATAAAAAATCAATTGCTTTAGTATAATATTTATTTGCAACTAATTCATCAGCTGATTCAAGTAAGTAATCTTTATAATTTGACTTACATTTTTCTATGTATTCTTGAGCTAGTTCATAATCATTATCTGATGAACTAGGGATTAGACTAAAATATTTCATTGCTCTTGAATAATCCTTTGAATTAAAGGCTGAAATACCTAAATTTAAATAATTATCCGTATCTGCTGAAATATCATTAGCATCATTACTTGGATTTAAGGTATTAAAATCATCATTTTTAGAAGATATTTCATTATTAGAATTATCTTCAGTAGTTGAGGTTATGCCGTCACTATCTTTATCATCTAATGCTGAAATTAATTTATCTAAAGATGAACTTAATACATTATAGCTTTTAATTTCATTTAGTACACTTAAGGCTTGATTAGTACTAATTTCATTTTTAGATAAAGAAGTACATATTTTATCAACTATATCTGTAAAGTAATTATTTAAATCGGAATTAAGTTGTTTTTTCTTTAAAGATAAAACTTTACTATTTAAAGTAGTTTTTGCATCAGAAAACTCACAATTATTAAAGGCTCTATAAAAGCTAGAAGTTACCTCATTATATTGAGAGCTTAAGTAAATATTTGCTCCAAATCCTAATAAAATAAATAAAGCGATAAAAGATAGAATCATAAAGATAGAAATTTTATTCTTGGGTTTGGATTTAGTATTATACATCCTTATACCTCCTTACAACTTATACTATTAATCATTAACAAAAAGCTCAAACTTTAATCTTAAAAATAAATTTTTATGAAAATAAGATCTGTTTATAAAAGCGAATACATATGATAGAATATTTATTAAGCATTAAATTCCATATAATTGGAGGTAATTATGAAAGATAATATAGGCTTTATAAATAAAGTTAAAATTAGTATTTTTAAAGTAGGAAAATATAAAGAATTATTAAGATTAAGATTTTCTCATGCAATAATATATTCTATATTATTAAGTGTGCTAGTTGGAGGTATATCAGGAATTATGAATTTTGTTAGTGTGACAACAATACAAAATTCTATTGAGCAAATGATGACTAGTGATGAATTTGAATTCGAAATGAAGGATGGAATATTAGATTTTAAAAATTCTCCTATAAAAAGAGAAAAGGGGAAGTTCCTTGTTTTAATTAACACTAATATATCACTTGAAGAAATTGAGACTATAAGAAAGATTGTAATTCACAAGGATGTTTCAGTATCCATACTGAAAGACGGAATATCATATAGAGCTTATGATGAAGTACTTTCATTTAAATATAGAGATATTCCATTATTTTCTAATAATATGGATAATGAAACAATTTTAATGGCGACAAGTATTATGGGGATATTAAAATATGGTATTTTTATATTTAGTCTTCTATATACTTATGTAGTTCTTTTATTTAATTCATTTATACTATCATTAGTAGGAGTAATTCTAAGTAAAATGAATAATATTAACATAAATTATGGAGATGTTTTTAAATTATGTATTTATTCAATGACATTGCCAACGTTAATTAATTTAGTTTATCCATTAGGATCATTTAGTATATTAATTTCAGGTATTTATTTAATACTTGCGATGAATAAAATAAGAAATATTATAATTTAGCTTGAAAATGATAAAATCTTAACAGATAAATTTAAATTGTTTGTTAAGATTTTTTTTTAATATAAGTAATATTTAAGTAATGATAATATTTATAAAATATAAGAGTTAATTATGGATTAATATAATAATAATTTTATATAAAATATGTAAAGTTAACGTTATATTCAATATTTTGGAAAATAAAATCAAAATCACTTGTTGGAGAAATACGCATATGGTAAACTATGTATATAGTCTTTAAACAAAGTCTAAAACTGTTATGAAAGGAATTATTATCATGATTAATAATGAATTTATGGGGAAATTAGATAATAAAATGGATATAAGTGAAATTATATTAAATGGAAATTTTAATTTTACAAATGAAGAGTCAGTAAGTATCATAACAGGATTAATAGATAAA
This sequence comes from Clostridium sp. D46t1_190503_E9, assembly GCF_015555225.1. Lineage (NCBI taxonomy): Bacteria > Bacillati > Bacillota > Clostridia > Eubacteriales > Clostridiaceae > Clostridium > Clostridium sp. D46t1_190503_E9. The sequence goes on along the minus strand of NZ_JADNKB010000007.1, from coordinate 193,490 downwards.
AACAGTAAGCAAGAAAATTTTTTGCTTAATATTTCGCATGATTTAAGAGGACATTTAAATGTAATATTAAGTATTATGCAATGTATAGATTATGGTAGCATTTCTCTTAATGATAAAAAAGCACTAGAATATATGAAAATAGTAAAAAGAAATAGTCTGAAGATGTTAAAGTTAGTAAATAACCTAATTGACACAACAAAACTAGAGAATAATTACTATATTTTACATAAAAAAAATATAGATATTATATCTATGATTGAAAGTACTATAAGTTGTATAGATAAATATGCTAAACAAAAAAATATACAACTTATATTCGATACGAATGAAGAAGAATGCATAATGGCAGTAGATCCAGATGTTATAGATAGAATTATAATGAATTTATTATCAAATTCTATTAAGTTTTCATATACTAATACAAATGTGTATATAAATATAATGGTTATGGGAGATAAAATCACTATATCTATAAGAGATGAGGGTCCAGGAATATCAAAGGAATATCAAGAAAAGATTTTTAATAGATTCTATCAACTATCTAATAAAAAAGATAGAGAGAATTCAGGAAGTGGGATAGGATTGGATTTAGTGAATTACTTGGTAAAATCTATGGATGGAAATATTGAGCTTAAAAGTGAAGAGGGATATGGTTGTGAGTTCATAATAACTCTACCTATAACGATTGTAGATGAACAAGATGATTTTTGCATAAGAGACGAAAGTAGTAAAATACAAATGCTAGAAGTGGAATTTTCAGATATATATAATAATTAATAAAGTATAATATTTTATAAAAATTAGTTGCTTGATTTATTTAGGTAGTTATGATAATATAAATATTGTTAAAAATTTATATGCGGTGGTAGCTCAGTTGGATAGAGTAGCTGGCTACGAACCAGTTGGTCGGGGGTTCGAATCCTCTCCGCCGTACCAGAAAAGCCTTGTAAATAGCATATTTACAGGGTTTTTATTTTGCTTAAAATAAATTAAAATATGAATTTTGCCAAATGTTTTTGCCATTTAGAGCTTTTTATAAGCAAAAAAGAAGTGAGTTATTTAATATCCGCTTTATTATATAAATCATTTTTCTTAGCATTTAGATAAATGTTATATGATTATATAGAGTAAAGAGTAGAATGAATTAGTTAAATAAGATTAATGTAGTTATTATAAAATTTAAAAAGTAACTACATTTTGTATAGTCAAGATTGTAGTTATCAGAAAAATAAGTGTAGTAACTACAATTTTTTATTTTTTTAAGAAAATTCTACTAAAAATATGAAAATTAAATATTAAAATTATAAAAAAGCATTGATATTCCTATAAAATGGCGTATAATTGTTTATGGATTTACAATAATGTTCGCAATATAAGGGGGCTATCAAATGAATTTTATTAAAAATAAATATGATGTTGTAATTGTGGGTGCAGGACCTAGTGGTATATTTACTGCCTATGAGCTTTCAAAAATTAATCCAGAAAAGAAAATTTTAATTATTGAAAAGGGAAAATCTGTTTATAAAAGATATTGTCCAATACCAAAATTAAATAAATGTGTTAAGTGTAAGCCATATTGTAATATAACTACTGGATTTGCAGGAGCAGGAGCATTTTCTGATGCAAAGCTATCTTTATATGATAAAGATTCAGAAGAAGTTTTAGTTGGAGGAAATCTACCAGAAATAATTGGACATCAAAGTACAAAGGATTTAATTGATTATTGTGATGAGATATATTTAGAATTTGGGGGAGAAAAGAATATAGCGGGAATAGAGCATAAAGATGAAATAAAGAAGATAAAGGATAAAGCAAAAAAAGAAAATATAAATTTGGTGGATATTCCTATTAGACATTTAGGAACGGAAAAATCGAGAGAGCTTTATGGAAAATTAGAAGATTATTTATTGGAAAACGGTGTGCAAATAATATTTGGAACTATAGTTAAGGATATTATAATCGAAAATGGTGAGGCTAAAGGCGTGGTAACTGAAAATGGAGATTACTATGCTGATAAAGTAGTTATATCAGTTGGAAGAAATGGTGCTGATTTCTTATCTGCCTTATGCGATAAGCATAAGATAGATAAGGAAGTTGGAGTAGTAGACATTGGTGTAAGATTTGAAATGAAATCAGAAGGAGATATACAAAAGGTAAATGAACTCATGTATGAAGGTAAATTTATTGGAAATGTAGCTCCATTTAGAGATAAGGTTAGAACTTTCTGTCAAAATCCTGATGGATTTGTAGCAGCCGAAGTTTATGATAATGGTGTTTCATTAGCAAATGGGCACGCTTATAAGGAAAAGAAAAGTATAAATACAAACTTTGCAATACTTTCTTCACATAAATTTACTGAACCATTTAAAAAACCAATAGAATATGCAAATAAAGTTGCTGAGCTTACAAATCTACTATCCAATGGAGAAGTTGTTGTTCAAAGATTTGGAGATATATTAAATGGTAAGAGAACTTGGAAGGAAGAACTTGAAAATAATTCAGTAGAGGCAACATTAAAAACTGCAATGCCTGGAGACATAACATTGGGAATTCCATATAGAACAATGACTAATATAGTTAATTTTATATTAGAGATGGATAAAGTAGTAAAGGGATTTGCGAATCCTGATAATTTACTATATGGACCTGAAATAAAGTTTTACTCAAATGCTGTTAAACTTAGTAAGAATTTAGAATCAAATATTAAAAATTTATATGCTATTGGAGATGGAGCAGGATTAACGAGAGGATTAATGATGGCATCATGTTCAGGAGTGCATTTAGCGAGACATTTATTTAGCTAACACAAAAGGAGAGGTTTCTTGATGAGATCTCTCTTTTTGTATTGTAGGAATATAATATATATATGTTTATTTAGGATAAAATTATCCCCTTTGGATAAATTAGAAATATATAAATTAAAAAAGAAGGATTAGAGATATGAATGTAGATATATTAATAAACCAATTAGATGAGCATAATCAAGCAAATATATTAGCAACTAAAAAATTTAATCCAAAGGAAGTATTGTTTATATATGATAAAAATAACGAAATTCTAATGGATTCTGTAAAAAGGTATTATGAAAACTATATTCCAAATGTGAAATTTAATAAGGCAATTATCAATGAAGGCGAAATTGATAAATTAATTAAAATAATAAATGAAAATAAAAATAGAAATATATTAGTTAATTTAACCGGCGGTAGCAGAGTAAACTCTTTGGCGTTATTGAATATAAGTAAAGATAATTTATTGAATTCAATATATGTAGATATAAAAAATAAATTTTTATATACATTTGGTAAGAGTATTGAAGTTATTAAGGAAGAATATGAAGATATGCAATTAGATAATCTTATCAAGGCATCTGGAGGAGAACTTTTAAATGATGCAAGTAGTCTTTGTGATAAAGAGGATTTAATTTATTTAACTAAAAAGATATATGAAAATTTAGGGCTATGGCATAAATATAAGCAAAAGTTATATGATTCAAATATTTTCATACATGATTATCAGGACGCTAAAAAGGTTACTATAAAAGCTGAATTTTTAGAACAAGAGGAAAAAAGCATATTAAATAAAATATTAAACAAGTTAGAGGAAATTAATGGAATAGATTATATTAAGGATTCTAATAATGAGATTCATGTTAATTTTAAAAATGAATATTTAAAATCATTTATATTTAAAAGTGGAACTTGGCTTGAGATGGCAACTAATATTATGATTAGTGAAATTAAAGAAATAGATGAAGTGAAAAGTGGAGTTATGTTCTTATGGAATGATAAGAGTAAAATTGTTAGAAATGAAGTAGATGTAGTTGCAGTAAAGGATTCAGTTCCTATTTGTATATCATGTAAGGATAGTGATAAATATAATGAAGATGCTCTAAATGAGCTAGATGTTTATAGTAAGCAAATTGGTGGAGAAAAGGTATATAAGATTCTAGTTGCAACAAAAGAACCTGTGAAAGCTGCAGTTAAAGAAAGGGCTAAAGAAATGGGGATAAATCTTATTATTTTCAATGGTAACGAAGAAAAGTTTAAAACTGAAATAAAAAATATAGTTATAAAAAATTAAAATTAAATTAGATTTTCAAATTTTGAAATTGTTTTCTGAAATGTGCAGATATAATTAAGATATAGAAAAAAGAATATTAAATGTTATGGGGGTTGGGCACATGGATAGAAAAGGCTTAAAGATAGTTACAATAGGTGGAGGATCAAGTTATACACCTGAATTAGTAGAGGGATTAATTAAGAGATATGACGAAATGCCTGTAAGTGATTATTGGCTAGTAGATATTGAAGAAGGTAAAGAAAAGTTAGAAATAGTTGGTGCACTAGCAAAGAGAATGGTAGAAAAAGCAGGAGTGCCAATGAATATTCATTTAACTTTAGATAGAAGAGAAGCTTTAAAAGATGCAGATTTTGTAACAACACAACTAAGAGTAGGGTTACTACCTGCAAGAGTTAAAGATGAAAGAATTCCACTAAGTCATGGATTTTTAGGACAAGAAACTAATGGGGCTGGTGGATTATTTAAAGCATTAAGAACAGTACCAGTAATATTAGATATAGCTAAGGATATAAGTGAATTATGTCCAGATGCATGGTTAATAAACTTTACAAATCCAGCTGGAATAGTTACTGAAGCTTTATTAAGATATGGAGTTCATAAAAAGGTAGTAGGAGTTTGTAATGTTCCTATTGGGTTACAATATTCATTTGCTGATATATTAGGTGTAAATAGTGATAGAGTAACAGTAGATTTTGCTGGATTAAACCATATGGTTTATGCAGAAAAAGTTTATTTAGATGGTAATGATGTTACAGCAGAAGTTATAAAAGAATTAACAGCACCTGATTCAAAGACACAAACAATGGCAAATATAAAGGGATTCGATTGGGATGTTGCAACAATGAAGGCATTTGGAGTAATTCCTTGTCCTTATCACAGATATTATTACAAAACAAGAGATATGATAAATAGTGAATTAGAAGAATTTAAAAAGGGAAAGACTAGAGCAGAAGTAGTAATGGAAGTAGAAAAGAAATTATTTGAAATGTATAAAGATGTTAATCTACAAGAAAAACCAGAAGAATTAGCTAAACGTGGTGGAGCCCATTATTCAGATGTTGCATGTAACGTTATAAATGGAATATATAATGATAAAAATACTATAATTGCTGTTAATACTAGAAATAATGGAACTTTAAAGCAATTCGAAGATGAGTCAGCTGTAGAAGTAAGTTGTTATGTAGGAAAGAATGGTCCAGTCCCAGTAGAAACAGTTACTGACTTACCAATATTTGCACAAGGCTTAGTTGCACAAATAAAATCATTTGAAAGATTAGCAGCAGAAGCAGCTTATACAGGAGATTACAATACCGCATTATTAGCTATGGTAACTAATCCTTTAGTAGCTGATGATGTTAGAGGAAGAAAGTTATTAAATGAAATGTTATTAGCTCATAAAGATTATTTACCACAATTTAAAGATGTTATAGAAAAAATTGAAAAGGTAGAAAGAGCAGAGTTTTAATGCAATTTATAATGGACAATGCATAATGAATAATTAAGGAAATAACTCATCTTGATGAGTTATGTAATGAAAAAGGAACTCAATTTAAAAATTGAGTTCCTTTTTAGTTACTGAAGCTAGCCTGAAATAGATTTCCTTAAGTTTTTTACCTTTACTTTTTTACTATTAAATGTTTTTATACATGCTTCCGTATCTAACATAAATATATTCAATTAGATAGCTTAAGTCATATCTGTGACTTTGAACATATTCATTTGAATCATTTCTAGGTGGCAGATAAATTATATAATCACTTCTTTTTATATATTCAGGTTTATGTTGCTCGGTAATAACAACTACTGTAGTGGGACTTTTCTCTATCTTTTCCCAAAGTCTTTCATGATATAGAGTAAATCTACCAGTAGGAGAAATTAGAATTGCTAAGGAACTTTCATCCAAATCATCAGCTAATCTTTCCTGCTCTTGAACATCATTAGCATGATATATAAGTTTAGACAAATTAGCTAATTTACGCTGTAGGTCCTGAGCCATTAATTGTGAAAATTGTGTTCCGAATATACAAACATTATTACTATTAAAAATAAGTTCAACTACTCTATCAACAACCTTTAAATCTATAAATGATTTAAAGGTTTCTATTTCATTTATGATTTCTAAAGACATATTATTTAATATATCTTCTCTTGAAAGATCATAATACAATGCTTTAGGCTTCATAAGACCTTCATTATAATGACCTATATTTATTTTTATATTTTCTTTAAATTCTATCAAATTAGAATACCCTAATTTGTGACAAAACCTTGTAATAGCAGCTGGAGATGTAAAACAAAGATCAGCTAGCTTATTTATGGACATATCAGGAATAGAACGTATATTTCTAAGCATCGTTATTGCAATATTATAATTAATATCATTTTCTTTACTGCTATTTAAAAATAATAATAATCTATATATTAAATCCCCCATAAATACTTACTCCTATAATATATTTTATTATATAAGAAATTTTACTTTAGTTACCTGTTATAATTTATACCCTAATATTTACTTCGATAGTTCATAAGAAACTATTAAAAATACGAATATATTAGTTTCTTTTTCCTATTACTTCTCCCATTAATACTTTACATTCAAATCCAAGCTCTGTTTGATTTAGTATATCTTCATCAATTTTAACTGTATCCTTTTTAAATAGAAGAATTGTAGTTGAGCCACCAAATTTAAAATAGCCTTTTTCTTCACCTTTTAAAACCCTATTACCAGGAGTATATGTTTGGATTATTGTTCCAACACAAGTAGCGCCAACTTCAATATGAATAATATCGTTGAAGTTATCAGATTTAAATATGCTCCACTCCCTTTTGTTTTGACAATAAAGTTTAGGAATTCTTTCGAGAGCAACTGGATTAACAGAATAATAGTTACCATTTATGAAATTGCTTTGCATAGGGATTCCATTATCAATAAAATGGAATCTATGATAGTCTGTTGGACAAAGTCTTAAAACTAGACATACTCCGCCTTCATATTCTTTAGCAATATCATTATCTCCAATTAACTCAGATAAACTATAGTGAATTCCTTTAACTTGAACTAATTTATCAAAAGAAATATTTTCATATGCAAATAATCTTCCATCTCCAGGAGAAATAAGAAGGTTATTATCAGATGCAATAGGTCTTGCATCTTTTTTTAATGATCTCACAAAGAAATCATTGAAATTATTAAAATCATCAATCGTACTTGAACTTATATTCATATCTATATCAAAATCTTTTATAAAATTAGATATTTTCTTCTTGCTTAATGAAGTATCGCAATAAGCTCCGTAAAGCTTTGAAAATAACTTTTTCTTAACTAAAAGCTCTGTTATGCTTTTTCCAACAGGTGAATCATAAGACCATTTGATATAATTTCCTCCTGCGACCTTTTCTACTTCATAATTGTTTGTTTTTCTATTATACACTTGTATCATATGGTACCTCAAATAAATATATTTTATAGTATTATATTAACATAAAAATGCAATAAAAATTCTAAATTTGTTTAAATTCACTTTACTTATTTTTTATTATAAAAGATAATTGGTAATAAAGACAAGTTTGGAGGGGATAGGTTTGATAGAGCATTTTGTTGAGTTGGTAACTCCATTTGCCATACATCTTTTAGAATCAATGGGAATATTGATAATAATAGTTGGTGCGGTTAAGGCTTTTTATAAATTTATACTAAATATAATCACTAGAAATAATTATCCTATAAAAGTAGAATTTGCGCAGTCATTAACACTTGCACTTGAATTTAAGTTAGGGGCAGAAATATTAAAAACAGTAATTGTAAGGTCTTTAGATGAGATGTATATATTAGCGGCAATAATAATTTTAAGAGCTATACTAGCTTTTGTTATACATTGGGAAATGAAAGCAGATACGCATAGTTAAAAGTAGATACTAAACATTAATATCAAATAATATAAATTTAAGTATTTAATTTGTATTTTAATAAAAAGAACTAAAAGAATACACCTTTGGTTATAATTTTACATTGTCCATGTGCAATTTTTAGCGTAAAATCATAAGTGGGAAAGTTGAAGAAAACAATAATAATTAAAGGATAGTAATTATTGTAAATATGGTGTAAAATGAAATTGTTAATATTGTAACAAAAGAAATTTACTTACCATTCAATTATAGGGGGAATTATAATGAAAAACATAACTATTAATGGAAATAAAATTCTAGTGAGTGATGATAAAAACTTAATGAAAATAGCTAAAGAGAACGGAATAGATATTCCAGCTTTATGTTTTTTAGAGGATTGTAGCAATGTTGGACAATGTGGAGTATGTTTAGTTGAAGTTGAAGGACAAGAAGATTTAGTTAAAGCGTGTTGCCTTGTTCCAGAAGATGGAATGGTTATTAACACTAATACAGAAAGAGTTCAAGAAGAAGTTAAAAGTACAGTTTCATCATTATTAGATAAGCATGAATTCAAATGTGGACCATGCAAAAGAAGAGAAAACTGTGAATTTTTAAAATTAGTAATAAAAACTAAAGCAAGGGCTTCTAAGCCTTTTGTTGTTGCGGATAAATCTGAATATGTAGATGATAGAAGTAAATCAATAGTTTTAGATAGAACAAAGTGTGTTACATGTGGAAGATGTGTAGCTGCATGTAGAACAAAGACAGGAACTGAATCAATAAAGTTCATAGAAGTAGATGGACAAAAAATAGTTGGACCAGAAAATTTAAAGTGCTTTGATGATACTAATTGTTTATTATGTGGACAATGTGTAGCAGCATGTCCTGTAGATGCTTTATCAGAAAAATCTCATATGGATAGAGTAAAAGATGCATTAGCAGATGAGGAAAAGCATGTTATAGTAGCAATGGCACCATCAGTTAGAACTGCTATGGGAGAACTATTTAAGATGGGTTATGGGATAGATGTTACAGGTAAGGTATATACAGCTTTAAGACAGCTTGGATTTGATAAGATATTTGATATAAACTTTGGAGCAGATATGACAATAATGGAAGAAGCTACAGAGTTAATTCAAAGAATTAAAACTGGTGGGCCATTCCCTATGTTTACATCTTGTTGTCCTGCATGGGTTAGACAAGTTGAAAATTATTATCCAAACTTTATAGATCATTTATCTAGTGCTAAGTCACCACAACAAATATTTGGAACAGCTAGTAAAACTTATTACCCACAAGTTGTTGATATAGATCCAAAGAGAATATTTACAGTAACAATAATGCCTTGTACTGCTAAGAAATATGAAGCTGATAGACCTGAAATGGAAAATGACGGTATAAGAAATATAGATGCTGTAATAACAACAAGAGAATTAGCAAAGATGATTAAAGATGCAAAAATAGATTTTGCTAAACTTGAGGATAGTGAAGCAGATCCAGCAATGGGTGAATACACTGGAGCAGGTGCTATATTTGGAGCAACAGGTGGTGTTATGGAAGCTGCACTAAGAACAGCGAAAGACTTTGTTGAAGGTAAAGATTTAGAAAATATAGAATATGAGCAAGTAAGAGGCTTAGCTGGAATAAAAGAATCTACAGTTGAAATTGGTGGAGAAAATTATAATGTTGCAGTTATAAATGGAGCTTCAAGTCTATTTGATTTTATGAAGAGTGGAAAAATTAATGAGAAAAACTATCACTTTATAGAAGTAATGGCATGCCCAGGTGGATGTGTAAATGGTGGTGGACAACCTCATGTAAATGCTTCAGATAGATTAACTATGGATATCAGAAGCGTAAGAGCATCAGTATTATATAACCAAGATAAAAATGTATTAAAGAAGAGAAAATCACATGAAAATGGTGCTTTAAATAAAATGTATGAAACATTTATGGGGGAACCAGGACATGGAAAGGCTCACGAATTACTTCATATAAAATATAACAAATAAAATAAGTTAAAATAAAAAAGCAAAATAACATGATATCAGTGTTATTTTGCTTTTTATTTTAGATTTTCTTATATATAATTTGAAAATAATTATTTATATTTCACAAAGAATGGTGTAGTGAAAATAATTAATGTTAAGCATGATAAGAAAAATATAATTAAGTGCAAAATTTCATATCTTAAAAATTAAAATTAGTACTATATGTTATAATTTGAAAGTAGAAAATATTAGGGGAGTGTATATAGATGAAATACTTAGCTTGTGATTTAGATGGAACTTTAGTACAACATGATAATACTATTAAGGAAGAAGATATAAATGCTATATTAAAACTTAAAGAAGAGGGACATAAGTTCATAATATCAACTGGAAGAAGCTTAGAAGGAATACATAAAATATTTAATGAATATCCTGAAATAAAATATGATTATATAGTTGCATGCAATGGATCTATAATAATAGATAGTAATTATAATGTAATTTATGATAATTATATCGGTAATGAAGTTGCAGAAGAGGTATTTAGGGATTTTATAGGTGAGGAAGATATTTATGTTCATTTTGAACATGAAGGAAGTAATTATCTTATAGAACCAGAAGACTTTAGTGGAATAGAACATTTAATGGATTACTTCAAAGGTGTAATATCAAAGGAAGATGTATTTTCGGAAAAAAGAAATTACTCAATTATAAGCTTATTTGCAAAAAATATGAATATAAATAAAGCTGAAGAAGCAAAAGAATTATTAATAAAGAAATACGGACATGCTTTAGAAGCTTTTAGAAATCAATACTTTGTTGATATAGCTCCTAAGGATTGTTCAAAAGGAAATGGACTAAAAAAATTATTAGAACTTAATAAATTAGATATAGAAAAGCTTTATGCAATTGGAGATTCATATAATGATTTATCTATGTTTAAATTAACTAAGAATAGCTTCACTTTTCATCACGTAGAAGAAGAATTAAAAGGTTATGCAAATAATCATGTTTCGAGCGTTAGTGAATGTATAGAAATGATGATTGAGAAATAGAATATTAGATAATACAAGGTATAATATTATAATTAAACTATTTTAGAATTTTTAAATATTGACAATAACAGTAAATTGTAATAATATTGTTTCAATTAAATAGTCTTGAGTAGTTATGTCGCCGGACATAATATTCGCATAGCAAGCATTAGGGATTCATGCCATTAGGCCTTTGGGTATGAACCACCTAATGCTTTTTTATTTATAGGGGGAAGAGTTATGAGAAAAGAATTAAGTAATGATATTTTAAAGGATTTTATAAAATATGTATCTTTCAATGTTATTAGTATGATAGGACTTTCATGTTATATATTAGCAGATACATTTTTTGTAGCAAATGGAGTAGGAAGCATTGGATTAACTGCATTAAACTTAGTTTTACCTGTATATAGTTTAGTTAGTGGAATTGGATTAATGATTGGAATGGGGGCAGCAACAAAATATTCTATTTATAGAGGTAGGAATAATGAGAAAAAAGCAAATAAAATTTTTACTCATGCAATTATTTTAGGAGTGTTGGTCGGATTAATTTTAACAGTTGCTGGGATACTCTTTTCATATGATATTGCTAGTATACTTGGAGCAGATGAGCTTGTTAATCCTTTAGCTGGAATGTATTTAAAAACAATCTTAATGTTTTCATGCGCGTTTATAATAAATAATATAGTAATATGCTTTGTAAGAAACGACGATAATCCAAATCTATCTATGATAGCAATGCTTCTAGGAAGTTTTAGTAATATAATTTTAGATTATATATTTATATTTCCTTTTAAACTTGGAATGTTTGGAGCTGCATTTGCAACAGGACTTGCTCCAATAATCAGTTTAATAGTGTTATCAATGCATTTTATTAAAAGGGCAAATAATTTTAAGTTTGTAAAATGCAAAATTAATATGGGTTATATAAAAAATATAGTTTCATTAGGAATTCCATCATTTATAACAGAGTTTTCGTCAGGAGTAATAATGCTAGTATTTAATTTTACAATTTTAAATATTGCTAATAATATAGGGGTAGCCGCTTATGGAATAATAGCGAATCTTGCTTTGATAGTAGTTGCAATATTTACTGGCATAGCACAAGGAATACAACCTATAATAAGCAATAATTATGGAGAAGGTAAAACTAAGAACATTAAAATTATATATAAGTATGCTTTAATTACAGCTACAGGTATTGGACTTCTTTGTTATCTATCAGGGATAGTATTTTCTGAGGAGATAATTAATATTTTTAACAAAGAGAGAAATCAAGAGTTGTTATCTATAGCAAATGAAGGTATTAAAATTTATTTTACTGCTTTCTTTATAATGGGATTAAATATTGTAACTACATCATTTTTTGCATCAATTAATGAAGCAAAAGAATCCTTTATAATTTCTATTATGAGAGGCTTAATTATAGTTACTCCATTGATATTATTATTACCGAGATTATTTGGAATAATAGGAGTTTGGATTACTATTCCCGTAGCAGAAGTTAGTACTTTATTAATTGGTATTGTGTTATATTTAAAATACGCACGAGGGTTTAAGGAAGAAAAATAAATATAGTATTAAGGGAGAGATTAGAGATGAATATAGAATTTAGAGAAATTGATAGAAGTAATTATAATGAATGTATAGAATTAAAAATTAGTGAAGAACAGAAAAGATTTGTTGCTTCCAATATGTATTCTTTAGTGCAAGCAGCATATGAGCCTAATTTATATCCATTAGGTATTTATAAAGATAATAATATTGTAGGCTTTATTTTATATGATTTTGATGATGAACTTAATGGATGGTCAATGAGCAGATTTATGATAGATATTAAGTATCAAAATAATGGAATAGGAAAAGTAGCAGTACAGAAATTTTTAGAGTTCTTTGTAGATAAATATGGACATCAGAATCTTTACACAAGTGCTGAGGTTGATAATATTATCGCAATAGATTTATATGAAAAAAATGGATTTGAGAAGAAAGAAGTATTTGAATATGAATTTTCAGGAGTAAAATATAGAGAAATTAGAATGATAAATAATCTATAAAAAATAAGGAGCTGTTTTCAACAGCCCCTTATTTTTATATAAATCTTTATTTAGTCTTACCTGAGAACTCTAAGTATTCATCATATGTCATAGCTCTATCTACTATTGATCCATCTTCTTTAATATCTATTATTCTATTAGCAATAGTTTGAATAAATTGATGGTCATGAGAAGCAAACATTATAACACTCTTATAATCTTTAAGTCCGTTATTAACAGCAGTTATAGATTCAAGGTCTAAGTGGTTTGTAGGTTGATCTAGCATTAATACATTAGCATTTGTAAGCATCATTCTAGATAACATACATCTAACCTTTTCTCCCCCTGATAATACGCTAGCCTTCTTTAATGCTTCTTCGCCAGAGAATAACATTCTACCTAAGAATCCTCTTAAATAAGATTCGGATTGTTCTTCAACAGTGTTACCTGAGTATTGTCTTAACCAATCTACAAGGCTTAAGTCACAGTTATCGAAGAATTCGTTGTTATCTTTAGGGAAGTAAGATTTTGTTATAGTAATTCCCCATTTAAATTCTCCACTATCTGGTTCCATTTCGCCATTTATTATTTTAAATAAAGTTGTTATAGCGATATCATTGTCTCCAATGAATGCTATTTTATCATCTTTATTAACTCTAAAGCTAACATTATCTAAAACTTTAACTCCGTCAATAGTCTTAGTTAAGCCTTCAACTGTTAAAATTTCATTACCAACTTCTCTTTCAGGCTTAAATCCAACGAAAGGATATCTTCTGCTTGAAGGTTGAATATCATCTAAAGTTATTTTATCTAATAACTTCTTACGTGAAGTTGCTTGCTTAGACTTAGAAGCATTAGCACTAAATCTTGCAATAAAGTCTTGTAATTCTTTAATTTTTTCTTCCTTCTTCTTGTTTTGATCCTTAGCCATTTGTAATGCTAATTGGCTTGATTCATACCAGAAGTCATAGTTACCAACATATAATTTAATTTTGCCAAAATCAACATCTGCCATTACAGTACATACTGTATTTAAGAAGTGTCTATCGTGGGATACAACGATAACAGTTCCTTCGAATCTTAAAAGGAAGTCTTCTAACCAGTTAATTGATTGTATATCTAAGTGGTTTGTAGGCTCATCCAGAATTAGAATTCCAGGATTACCGAATAAGGCTTGAGCTAAAAGAACTTTAACTTTTTCTCCACCTACTAGCTCTGACATCTTTTTGTAGTGCATGTCAGTTCCGATTCCTAAGCCTTGAAGTAATGAAGAAGCATCTGATTCAGCTTCCCAACCGTTCATATCAGCAAATTCACCTTCTAATTCAGAAGCTCTTATACCATCTTCATCAGAAAAATCAGGTTTTGCATATAAAGCATCTTTTTCTTCCATTATTTCATATAATCTTTTATTTCCCATTATTACTGTTTGTAAAACTTCGAACTCATCATATGCATAATGATCTTGTTTTAAAACAGACATTCTTGTATTTGGAGCGATAGAAACATCACCAGTGTTTGGTTCAATTTCTCCAGAAAGTATTTTTAAGAATGTACTTTTACCAGCACCATTGGCACCGATAACACCATAACAGTTACCAGGAGTAAATTTTATATTTACATCTTCAAAAAGCTTACGTCCACCAAATCTTAAGCTTACGTTTGATACAGTTATCACTAAAAACCGACCTCATTTCTAATATTATTCATTTCGTTATTATATCATAAACTCAACATATTTTCATTTAATGCTCAAATAATATTTAGAAAATTTAATGGAAACATAGTAAATTATTTAAATATTGTACTTTATAGGGGTTGACACTTATATAATAGGGTGCTAATATTTACTAAAATGTAGTTTGGGAGAATAAGAATGAGCAAAAGAATTAACTTTAAAGAAATAAAAGTTAATATGAATTATTATTATAGCTATTATAGATAGGACTTGTATTTATAAAGTAATTATAGATGCAAGCCGTAAGCAAGATTTAAGGTTTGTGTCTATGATGGTTATAAATATTAATTATGCTCAGATTTATAGAGATAATTTAACCACATAGATAAATGCTATGTGGTATTTTTTATTCCTGTTTATTTACCACATAGTAGAGACTATGTGGTTTTTTTATATATAAATAAGGAGGAATGTAGGTTATGGAGAAAAGAGAACATTTTACAAGTAGGGCAGGATTTATAATATCTTGCATTGGAGCAGCTGTAGGGCTAGGTAACATTTGGATGTTTCCATATAGGCTAGGACAAAATGGAGGAGCAGTATTTTTAATACCATACTTTATATTTGTATTATTACTTGGTTCTATAGGTCTTATTACAGAATTTACTTTTGGAAGATCAGCTCATGGAGGATCATTAACAGGAATAAAATATGCATTTGAAAAAAAGGGCAAAAAAGGTGGAATATTAATAGGAGCAATACCAGCAGTAGGATTGGCAGGAGTTTTTATGTTTTATAACGTAGTTGTAGGCTGGATTATTAAATATTTTACTTTAAGTACAACAGGAGAAATAAATAAGATACAGATAGATAGCTTCTTTAATAATTTTGCAGGAAGTAAGGAAACTATATTATGGAATGCAATTGCTATATTTATAGCTCTAATTATAGTAATTATAGGGATCACAAAAGGAATAGAAAAGGCAAATAAGATAATAATGCCATTACTTTTTATAATTTTTATATTATTAGCTTTTAGATCATTAACTTTACCAGGAGCTATGAAAGGAGTTAAATACTTATTAACACCTAAGTGGGAATACTTATTTAAAGTTAATACGTGGGTAATGGCTCTTGGACAAGCATTTTTTACAGTATCACTAAATGGATGTGGTATGGTTGTATATGGTAGTTATATAGAAAAGGATATGGATATACCAAGATCAGCAATTAGTACAGCAATATTAGATACTATATCTGCATTATTAGCTTCATTTGTTATAATGCCAGCAGTATTTGCATTTGGCTTAGATCCTATGTCAGGACCACCATTGTTATTTATAACACTACCAACTATATTTAAATCAATGCCAGCAGGTCAAATACTATCAATGTTATTTTTCTTAAGTGTAATATTTGCAGCTGTAAGCTCATCCATAAATATGTTGGAAGGACCAGTAGAAGCTTTAATGTCCCAAACAAAATTAAGTAGAAAAAAGGCTACAATTTTAATATCAATTATATTATTTATACTAGCAATACCATTAAATTTAAATATGAATTTATTTAATAATTTTGCAGATTTTATAACAATAGTTATATCTCCACTTGGAGCTTTGATAGTACTTATAGTCTTCTATTTTATGAGAGATAAAGAAGAAGTTTTAGAAGAAATAAACATGGGGGCAAGTAAGAAGGTTGGAAATAAATTTTTATTATTTGCTAAGTATGGTTTTACGACTATAACAGCATTAGTTATAATACTTGGAATAATGTATGGTGGTATATAGTAGATTATTAAATTTTAAATCCAATAAAGAAGATGATGTTTATTAAAATGGACCCTATATAAATAGACACTGATAAAAGAGAGTCTATTTATAGGGTTTTTTTTTAGTTTCCAAGTATTGACAACAGGTCTCGAAAGATATATAGTTAATTACATGAGTAATGAACCAAATAACATAATTCACATATATTATATTAGAAAGTTAAAAGGAGGTAGCTATGAATTTAGATTTTTCTAGTGAAATACCTATATATATTCAAATAGCACAATCAATAGAAGATGGAATTTTAAATGGAGTTTTTAATGAAGATGAAGTAATACCATCAACAACAGAGATATCTGTAAAATTCAAAATTAATCCAGCAACTGTAGCGAAAGGCTTTAATTTATTAGTAGATGAAGGAATTATTTATAAAAGAAGAGGTGTTGGAATGTTTGTTTCAAGTGGAAGCAAAGAAAAGTTAATACAAAAGAGAAAAGATAAGTTTTATTCTAATTATATAGTTTCATTAATTGAAGAAGCAAAAAAGCTTAATATTTCCACTACAGATATTATAGAAATGATTAAAAAGGGGGAGTAGCTAATGTCATTAATAAAAATATCTAATTTAACTAAGGAGTATGGAAATCATAGAGTTTTAGACAATATTTCATTAACAATAGAGGAAAATAAGATATATGGATTATTAGGAAGAAATGGTGCAGGAAAAACAACTTTACTAAATCTTATAACTAATAGAATATTTCCGACTGAAGGTAAAATTACAATAGATGGTGAGAATGTTATAGAAAATGATAAGTTGAATGATAAGATTTATTTTATGACAGAGCAAGATTTATACCCGCCAAGTTTAAAAATTAAGGATTTATTTAAATGGACAAAAGAGTTTTATAATAATTTTGATATGGAATATGCATTAAATTTAAGCAAAAAGTTTGGACTTAATGTTGATAAAAAATTTAAAGATTTATCTACTGGATATTCTTCAATATGCAAAATAATAATAACTTTATCATCAGGAGCTGAAATATTACTTTTTGATGAGCCAGTCTTAGGATTGGATGCAAATCATAGAGATATGTTTTATAAAGAACTAGTTGCAAATTATATAGATAAGCCAAAGACTATAGTGCTTTCGACTCATATTATAGAAGAAGTTTCAGAGATTTTGGAAAAAGTAATAATAATTAAAGATGGGAAAGTTTTAGGTGATAGAGAAGTAGAAGGCTTACTAGGAGAAGCTTACTTAGTATCGGGTGCCGCTGATAAAGTTGATAAATATTTAGCAGGCAAGAATTGTATTAATATAGAAACTATAGCTGGATTTAAGGAAGCTACAATCATTGGAGGATTAACTAAAGAAAGTAAAAAGGAAATAGTAGAATTAGGATTAGAAATTTCAAAAGTTGAACTTCAAAAATTGTTTATTCATTTAACAGGAGAGGAGGAAGTTAAATAATGAAGGTGAAATCAGTAGTTAAATATAATTTAAGCTCTTTAAAAAATTCAATATTAATGTTTTATTTTGTATTCATTTCGATATGCGTTCTCCTTACAATACTTTCTTATAATAGTGATGGAGCGGTATCATCATCAGGAATAGAGCTTTCTTCTGCAATATTTATATTTGTTGTGGGATTAAATATGTTTAAGGAAAATTTTTATTTTATAAAGGGAAATAACTTATCTAGAAAGAGTTACTTTTATGGAACAGTATTATCAATGGTTCCAATATCTATAGGGATGTCATTTATAGATATAATTCTAAATAGAATATATAACATTTTTGTTAATTGTCCAACTAATTATGACATGATATACACTGATTATATTAATATTTCTAATTATGCTAATAATGGTTGGATTCAAAGTAATAGTATAGAAACGCTTTTTAATACGTTTTTATTTCAAGCATCTGTATATTTAATGGCATTTATTTTAGGGTTTGTAATAACTATGCTTTATTATAAATGCAATAAATTAATGAAGACTGTAATATCAATTATCCCAATATTACTAATTATAATATTTAATATGGGATTTTATATAATGGCCTTAAATTTTCCATATTTAACAGGAAAAATTGGAGAATGGGTATTTTATATTTTGGGGATTTTACCTAGAAATGTATATATGACTATCTCAACCTTTAGCATTATATCTGTAGTATTAGCTACAGTGGCATATTTATTAATAAGAAAAATGAGAATAAAAGAAAAATAGTATAAATAAAAAAATGAAATCCTAATTAATAGGATTTCATTTTTTTATTTATATGAGATATGTGAAAACACATATGAAGTGACTTAAGCTTCCTAAGATAATAAATATATGGAATATTTCATGAAAACCAAACTTACCTAATTGAAGTTTTTTAGGCTTTATTCCATATATAACACCACCAACAGTGTAAAGAACGCCTCCAAGTACTAATAAAAATAAGCTTATTGGACTAAGTACTTGTGATAATGGTTTAATCATAAATATAGCGGCCCATCCTAGGCCAATATAAAGAGATGTTTGTAACCATCTTGGACAATTAAACCATAACATTCTAAATAATATGCCAGCTAAAGCTATAGACGCTATAGTTGTAAAAAATACAGTTCCTTTTGAACCACCAAGAGCAATTAAGCAAAATGGTGCATAAGAGCCAGCTATTAAAATAAATATCATAGAATGATCTAATTTTCTAAGTCTAAATATTACTTTTTCACTTGTTATTACGCCATGATAAGTTGCTGAAACACTATATAGTAAAATTAAGCTTATACCAAATATAACTACAGAAACAATTGCTACATTAGATGCATTATTAATTAATCCTTTTGTTAACATTGCAATTAATGCAAATAGTGATAAAATTGCGCCAACCCAATGAGTTAAGCTATTTATAGGTTCTCTTAAATGCCTTTCCAAAACAAACACCCCTTTATATGTAGTTTTAAAAACTACGTATTGTTATTATTATATTAATAATATAGATTAAAAAAGTCAAAGTCTATAATACCTTAAATTTTTAGAAAAATTTATATATTTTATTAAATTCCTTGAAATATCTAGCTGATACTAGTATATTTAAATATAGATATATTAATAGGTAGTTTATAAAACTACATGGAGGTACATATGGATATTAATGAATTAAAAGAAAAGTTTACTGAACTAAATTTGCAAAATCAATTAACATTAGATGAGATACCTGAGATAGATTTATATATGGATCAAGTAACGCAGCTTTTTGATAGTAAGTTTAATGAAACTAAAAGAAATGAAGATGATAAGGCGTTAACTAAAACTATGGTTAACAATTATGCTAAGGGTAAACTTTTAATGTCTGTAAAAAATAAAAAATATAGTAAAGAACATTTAGTTTTGATGAGTCTTATTTATAATTTAAAAGGAGCATTATCAATAAGTGATATAAAGAGTTCATTAAATAAGATAGTTACATCATTAGAAAATGAAGAAGATTATCCAATAAGAGATTTATATAAGGTATATTTAAAGCAATATGGTGAGGATTTAAAGGACGTAGAAAATTCCATTGAAATAAAATATAATAGCATTGAAAATATGATAGAAAAAGAAGGAAAGTTAAATTCTGATGAATTTGAAAAAAACTTTTTACTGCTTAGTTCATTTATTAATATGAGCAATATGTATAGAAGAATGGGTGAAAAGTTAATAGATGATTATTTTAATAAGTTATAAGAGGTAGTTTATGAGAGATTATAGCATTTTAAAAGAAGAATTAAGAAAAATAGATGGCAAAGGATATAAAGCATATAAGGATTTACAAGGAGAATATGATTTTAAAAATTATATTTTATGTATTGACCATGTTCAAGGAGATCCATTTGCATCTCCATCAAGAGTTAGGGTTATCATTGATAAAAAAACAGCTAATTTCCCAGAAAATTTATTAGATAAAAAATATAAGAGAATTGCAGTTTCGGATTTTATAACTAGATTATTTTATTCAAACATAAACAAGTATAGTGAAAAGATATTTGGATCAGGAAAAAGTGGGTTAATTACAATAAGCAAGTGTCCTCAAGAGATATTAGAAAGAACTTCAATAATAATAAATAAAGATAATATAGAAGCAAGATTTTATGTTGGATTCCCAGCTAGAGGAAGAAGTGTATTGGCTAAGGAATTAGAAAAGATATTATACAATATTGTTCCTAGTATAGTAGAAAGCACATTAATATACACAAATATTAATAAAAATAAGCTTATTGATAGAGTTAAATTAATAGAAGATCAAGAATACATTAGAGCTAACCTTAAGAAAAATAAATTAATTGCTTTTGTAGCAAATGGCTCTATACTTCCAAGAGAAAGTGGAGTTTCTTCAAAGCCATTAAAAAATGCTAAAAAATTTGAATCCCCTAAAGGCCTAGAGGTAGAATTTAATTTGCCAAATAGAGGCTCAATAAAGGGGATGGGAATAAAAGAAGGAATAACACTAATAGTGGGTGGAGGATATCATGGGAAATCTACCATTTTAAATTCATTAGAACTTGGAGTATATAATCATATCGAGGGTGATGGAAGAGAATTTGTTATAACTGATAATACATCTGTTAAAGTTAGAGCAGAAGATGGAAGAAGTATTAAAAATACAGATATATCATTGTTTATAGATAATCTGCCAAATGGAAAAGACACAATAAAGTTTACAACTGAAAATGCTAGTGGAAGCACATCACAGGCAGCAAATATAATAGAAGCAATTGAAAGTGGTTCAAATACATTATTAATTGATGAAGATACATCTGCAACTAATTTTATGATTAGAGATGACTTAATGCAAAGATTAGTTTCAAAAGAAAAGGAGCCTATAACTCCATTTATAGAAATAGTTAAGCCATTATATAAACAAAAAGATATTTCTACGGTTTTAGTAATAGGAAGTTCTGGAGATTATTTTGATGTAGCAGATTGTGTTATTCAAATGGATAATTATGAAGCAAAAGATGTAACTAAAGAAGCAAAGTCATTAATGAGAGGCGAAATAAATAAAAGAATAGAAGAAAAAGATATAAAAATAAATATAAGTTTTGATAGGAAAGTACAAAGAGGAACTATAGAAAGTACTTATAAAGGTGTAAAAATCAAAACTATGGGACTAAGCTCAATTATTATAAATAAGGAAAATATAGATTTAAGATCTGTTGAGCAAATAGTAGATAATGAGCAACTAAATTCAATTGGTGCTATTATGAAGTGGGCAGAAGATAATATGATGAAGAAATCATTACCTTTTGAAGAAATGATTGATTATATATATGAAGAGATAAATAAAAAAGGATTAATTTCTATAGATAAGATATATGGGGGATCTGGTAGCTTATCAATGCCAAGAAAACAAGAAGTTATGGCTGCGTATAATAGATATAGAAAGCTTATATTATAAGAGGAATCATGAGTATATAAATGCTATTTATATACTCATATAAGAATAAGCTGTATCAAAATAGATTTTGATATTAGCCGATGAAAAGTGAAGTTTTAATTAAAACTTCACTTTTGGCATATATATAATAGATAAAAATTTCCATTTAATTTTGGAAATTTATTTAAGTAAGTAAAATCAATGGTTTGATAGGGTATCACGTTTCGTGATACCCTTTAGAAAATTTAATAGAGGAGTTTTTGTAAATTTTGTCCAAAATGAACACTTAAATTGCGTATATAGTATAAATAAAAAAATAGGAGTGTTTCTTATGAGGGAAAAGGAAATATTTAGGGAGTTTAATGGAATTAACTATAAAGAAGAAGAAATTAATGAGTATATGAATTTTGCAGATATAGAAAATGGGAAATTAAGTAAAATAACGAGTGATATTAGAACAAAACTTGCTAAGAATAAGCTTAGAGAAGTTGGGATTTATGTTGAGGAAAATATTTTAGAGAAAGATGAAGTTGTAGAAAAAGTGATAAAGGGAACGGATATTGATATGCTTATGGCAGCAACAGCGGTTAATGTTGTTATGCCAATTCCATTTATGACTGGTGATGGCTACTCTTTTAATAGATTAATTTTTTGTACAAACAAAAGAATTATAATAGTGAATGCAAATTATCATAATAGTATGCAAGGAGTTAAGATATATAATAGAGAAGATATTAAACAGATAGATATGGGAGAAGAGATAAAGAAAAAATATAGATTTAAAATACTTTTAGACTTAAAGAGATATAAATCAAAGCGATTTAAAGTTGTTCTAAAATTTCTATTCCAAGTATTTTGTGCATATTTAATATCAAATGTATTTTCCAAATTTGCTTATATACTTTCAGATAAATCTAACTTTATAAGGATAACTATATTCATGATTTCTATTATAGCTTTTTTATATTTCTTTACTACAAGGCGAAGTCTTAACACAGAATTATTAATCGAATTAAGTGATGGAAAATTTTATGATTTATTAATTAGAAATACGGATTATAAAGAAATACACGAATATCTTTCGAGTATAAATTAATTTTTGGTAGGAGGACATTAGTTTGAATGATACAGATATTGTTTTAGGTATAATAAACAAAGATGAAAAAGCCTTAACTGAGCTAATAAACACTTATGGAAAATTAATTTATGGAGTAATAAATAAGATATTAAATAGTTATGTAGAAATGAATGAAATAGATGAATGCTTTAATGATATTTTAATAAGTCTTTGGAGAAATTTAGATTGCTATGATAGTGAAAAGGGAAGTTTAAGAAATTTTTTAATATCAGTAGCTAAATATAAGGCTATTGATTATAAAAGAATAATTAAGAAAAGCAATATATCATTAGAAATTAAAGAAGAGTTAGTAGAGGGTTCTTTTGAAGATAGCTTAGAACTAGATAATGATGGATTTTTTCATTTATTAAAGAGTTTAAAAGAAGAAGATAAAAATATCTTTATAAAAAGATATTTACTTGATGAGACAGTGGAAAAAATATCAGGAGATTTGGGGTTAAGTAAAGATTTAATTTATAAAAGAATAGCTAGAGGAAGAGAAAAAATTAGAAATAATATTGATAAAGAGTATAAAAATTTATGATAAAGTAGTTAAATATTTTAGGTTAATAACTTATCCTATAGATTATAAAATGGTCTATAGGATATTTATTTTTAACTTAATAAAAGATAGATTAATAAATGCTATAAAGGGAGAGATTTTATGTTTTCATATAAAGATACCATGGATAAGTTAATCAAAGATGAAGTAGATAGTGGAAATGTTGTTGGAGCAAATGTATTGGTTATACATAATGGCAATGAGATGTATCATAACACATTTGGATATGCTGATAAGGAAAATAAAATTCAAATGAAGAGAGATACAATTTTTAGAATGTATTCTATGACTAAGCCAATTACTGCAGTAGCTACAATGATTTTAGTAGAACGAGGAGAAATTGATTTGTGGGACCCTGTAAGCAAGTACATACCTGAGTTTTTAAATCAAGTGGTATATACTTCAGATGGGAAATTAGTTCCTGTAAAAAGAGAGGTTAACATTCAAGACTTACTTAATATGACTTCTGGAATTCCATATCCAGATGAAAATCATGAACCAGGAAGGCAAATGAAAAAATTATTTACTGGTTTCATAGAAAGAAGAAAAAGAGGAGATTCTCCTGATACTATGGAATATATAAAAGCTATTGCAAAGGTTCCTTTATTATTTCATCCAGGAGAAAAGTGGATGTATGGATTATCTGCGGATATATTAGGAGGAATAATAGAAGTAGTATCAGGTAAGAAATACGGACAGTTTTTGAAGGAAGAATTATTTAATCCATTAGATATGATGGACACAGGTTTCTTTGTACCAAAAGATAAGCTAAATCGTTTTGCAAAAAATTATAAATGGGATGAAGAAGTAGGAGAACTTTCCGTATTTAATATTAGTCATTTAGGTGAGTATTATGGAGAAGATGTAGAATTTGAATCTGGTGGAGCAGGACTTGTATCAACTATTGATGATTACAGCCATTTTGCTATGATGATGGTTAATAAAGGTGTATATAACGGAAAACGTATATTAGGACGTAAAACAATAGAGTTTATGGCACAAGATAAATTGACTTCAGAGCAAAAGGTTAATTATCAAGGTGATGGGGTAAGGGGATATGGTTATGGTTCCTTAATGCGTATTTTAATAGATAAAGAGGAAGCGGCTACTAATGCAAGTCTTGGTGAA
Organism: Clostridium sp. D46t1_190503_E9; assembly: GCF_015555225.1. Classification (NCBI taxonomy): domain Bacteria; kingdom Bacillati; phylum Bacillota; class Clostridia; order Eubacteriales; family Clostridiaceae; genus Clostridium; species Clostridium sp. D46t1_190503_E9. The sequence goes on along the minus strand of NZ_JADNKB010000007.1, from coordinate 168,779 downwards.
TTTGGATGGGATGGATGGACAGGTAACTATGTTATTATGGATCAAAAGGAAAATATAGTGTTTATGTATTTTATTCAAAGATGTGATTCAGGAGTTACCCCAGTTGTTAGAAAGCTTAGAATGGCTACTTATGCAACTTTAGAATAACAAAATAGTAGATAAAATTGTTTAAACACAATTTTATCTACTATTTCTTAAAACAAATATTCCTAAAACTTTTTTAATAGTGCTGTCATTTCTTCAACACCTTTACTTTGTGTAGTTACAATATTTTCAGCTAGTTTTCTAAGTTCAGGATCTTTTGTATATTTTAAAACATCTTTTGCAATGCCAATAGCCCCTTCATGGTGATATATCATTTCTTGAAGAAAGTTAGCATTAATATCGTTGGTTATTTCAACATCTTGCATTTCCTTAAACATCTTATCCTTCACTTTATTATATTCTTCTAGATATTTCTCAGAGTTCGCTTTGCTTGAAGGTTTCTCTTTTTCAAATTTAGCTTTTAGCTCTTGCATAATTGGAATTTGAGCTTCTTGAGAAGTAATGATATTTTCAGCAATTTTCTTAACTTCTGGGTTAGAACTAAATTTAACGATTGCTTTTGCCATATTTATGCCACCCTCATGATGAGGTATCATTTCTAAGACAAAGTCTAAATTAACATTCCCAGTATTAGGAGCAGCATTCATAGCATTCATCATATTTTTAAATATAGTTTGATATTCTTCATTATATCCTTGTTTTACTTCAATAGTGTTGGAACTATTAATAGCACTAGAAACATATTGAATTGGTGAAACTAAGCTAGCGTTTGTAAGTGATGTTGATATTAATAGTGATAAAAGTAAAATTTTCATAAATATCCTCCTAAGATTTATTCCTAGTTATTATTTCATAAAAAAATAAATATATACTAAGAGTAACATTAGTCATCATAGTACACTAACTTAAATGAGATTTGATATATACATAAAAATATAAGACTTTTATATGTTTTTATTTTCCTAAAACTTCATAAAGGTCTAATAATTCAGAGATTTCATAAGTAGGTTTAAGTGTAGTTTTGTTTAAAATTTTATTAGGGTTGTACCAACATGTATCTATTCCAAAGTTCACTCCACCTTGAATATCTGATGTTAGACTATCACCTACCATTAAGACTTTACTTTTATCATTATAATTTAAATTATTCAAAGTAATTTCAAATATTTTAGGAGTTGGTTTTGATATACCTACTTCTTCTGATATTACAATGTCATCAAAGTATTTAGCTATACTAGATTTTCTTATTCTATTACTTTGAACATCAGAAAGACCATTAGTGATAATGGCTAGTTTATAATTTTTGCTTAATGTTTCTATAATGTTGGCACTTTTACCATATAGGAATGATGAATGAGATAAATGTTTTAAATACGATTTAGAAAATGCAATTTCATCAAATTTTATTTTTAGTTTGTTAGATAATCTTCTAAATCTCTCAACCTTTAACTTTTCTTGGGTAATAAGACCACACTCAAATTCCTTCCAAATAGCAGCGTTGATATCAGAATAAATTTTTAGGTGATAATCTTCTCTATAATCTATATTAAATTCTAAAATTGCTTGTTCAAAAGCATATTTTTCAGACTTTTTAAAATCAAATAATGTTTCATCTGCATCGAATAATATAACTTCATATTTCATAAAAATCCTCCAAGTATTCATTTACATAATTAAAATATAGCATATAATTTTATAATTACGCCATTCAATTTAAATAAAGATAATATTTAATAATATACCACTAATACTAATTATTTTGGTTATTAATTAAAGTATATATAATATAATTTTAAAATTTACAATCTTTTATAATTAAACTACAATATTTATATTGGTTACGACATGACATATGTCATTATAGGAGAAATTATGAGAAAAATATCAGATAAAAATCTTTTGAAATATTATATAAACAAACATAGTATAAAAAATATATTAGATGAAGAAATTATAGAATACGTTCAGCTTCATCTTTTTGAGAATGAAGAATATATATTGCGAGCAGAAGATGATCTTGAATATTATTATTTACTTGTAGATGGTAAGATAAAGGTATCTTATCTTTTTGAAAATGGTAAATCAATGTTTTTAAAATTTTATAGTAGCTTTAATTCAATAGGAGACATAGAATTATTAAAAAATACTAAGATACTTTGTAATATTAATGCTATAGATCATGCATATTTAATAGCAGTACCAGCAGATATACTTAGAAAGAAGTTTATGGGAAATATTAAATTTGTAAGGCATCTAGCAGATTCTTTAAGTGACAAACTTTATGCAACTATCAATAATAGTTCATATAATTTTGTATATCCACTTATAAATAGACTGGCAACATATTTAGTTGAGCATATTAAAGATAAAGATTATATAATTTTAAATTCATCTTTTCTAGAAATTTCACAGTTCTTGGGTACAACTTATAGACATTTAAATAGGACTTTTAAAGAGTTAGAATTAAAATCGATTATAAGATGTGATAATAAAAAAATATACATTTTAGATGAAAAAAGGCTTAGAGAATTATCAAAGAGTATGTTTATAAAATCATTATAATACTTTATAAAGTAAGTTTAATTGTATTTAGGGTATAAGCTTAAATATATAAACAAGAAAAGCTTAGTAATAAGAATATCAAGTTTTTCTTGTGCTATATTATTTAATTTAGAATTGTAAAAGTACCGTAGTAATTTTAAATTGAAGCATAGTTTTCAGTTGCGATACAAATGAAATAACTTAATCTATTTGGCTTGCTTTCAAGTAAGAGATGAATAATTTATAAAAATTATTCATCGAGAAAGCACTTAAAAATTTTGATATATAAATAGTTAATTGATATAATATTTTTAATTTGATTTATATAATATAAGAATTTTATATTTTAAATAAAAGTATAAAATTAAAATGGATTGGGAGTGAAGATATGAAGGAACTAAAGGGGATAGAAGAAAAAATTCTTGATAAGGCATTATATCTTTTTGGAAAAAATGGATCAACGAATGTTTCAATTAGAACAATAGTGAAGGAAGCTGGAGTAAATGTAAGTGCAATAAATTATTATTTTGGTAGTAAGGATAATATGCTGAAATATGTTAAACAATTTTATATAGATAATATTACTCAGGCATATTCACCCTTAGATGATGAAGAGTTAAGTAATGAAGAGAGAATTATTAGATGTGCTAATGAAATTATAGAATATTCATTAAGATACCCAGGTGTGCTTGTTATGAATAAAGAGGCAACTGATTCAAAAGAAAAAGATGAGATGGATATAAAAATAATTGAAAATACAAGAGAAGCAAATAAAAAATTAGATAGTATATTGATAGAAGTTTTAAATTGCAAGGGTGAGGAAGTTAAATATAAAAGGGCTATATTTATTTCGTCTATTATATATCCATTTATGAGTGAAAGCCATGAACTTTTTGATAAAGAAATATCAGATAATATAGAATCAAGGTTTAAATATATAAAGTACATAATTAGAATGTTAAAAGAACATAAGTAAACTATAGACATAGGGGAAATTATCTCATTGATGAAATGAGATAATTTTTTTGTTAAATTTAAAACAAAATGTTTGAAACATATTGATTTAAATTTAACAAAGTCATATAATGAAGGTGGGAGAAATATTGAAATTTAAATTTTGGAGGTAGTGAAATGGCATTTAATAATCTTTTTAGTCCAATAAAAATCAGAGGAATGGAAATAAAAAATAGAATTGAATTTCCTGCAATGGGAACAAAGATGGTAAAGGATGAGAAGGAAGTTACTGATCAGCTTATAAATTATCATGTTGCAAGAGCTATAGGAGGAAATGGATTAAACTTCACAGAAGTATGTTCTGTATATGATAAAGCTGCACCAAAGAACTTTTTATCAATATCAGATGATAAATATATTCCAGGTTTGAAAAAGCTTGCTGATGCAATACATGAAGGTGGAGCAATGGCTGGGGTTCAATTATGGCTTGGCGGTTCAGCTGTATTATTTGGGGATCAAACTGCAATGGTAGTTGTACCAAGTGATTTTAAAGTAGATGGAACAGATTATGTTATTAAGGCTGCAAGTAAAGAAATAATAAATGAAGCTGTCAAGGCATTTGGAGAAGGTGCTAGACGTGCTGTTGAAGCAGGGTATGATACAGTGGAATTTCATGCTGGGCATAATTATACACCACACTCATTCTTAAGTAAGGCTTTTAATAAAAGAACTGATGAATATGGTGGAAGCTTAGAAAATCGTGCTAGATTTTTATTAGAATGCATAAAATCCATTAGAGAAAACATACCAGAAGATATGCCTTTATTTATGAGAATAGATGCTCATGATGATTGCGTAGAAGATGGACTTACTATAGAAGAAGTTATTCAATTTTGTAAATGGGCTAAAGAGGCTGGAGTAGATGTACTTGATGTATCTCGTGGAAACTTTTCAAGCGCAGCTGTAAAATACGAAGTGCCACCAGTTGACCTACCAAGAGGATTTAATGTTGAAAATGCAGCAAGAATTAAGAAAGAAACTGGAATGATTACTGTTGCTGTTGGAAGAATTAATGATCCTGAGCAAGCAGATGAAATAATTAGAAGTGGAAAAGCAGATATGGTTGTTATGGGACGAGCTCAATTAGCTGATCCAGAATTCTGTAATAAAGCTAAAAATGGAAATGTTGATGATATAATACGTTGTGTAGGGTGTAACCAAGGTTGTTATGATGGATTTACAGATCCAAATGTACCATTTATAACTTGTATGAGAAACCCAGCTTTAGGCAGAGAAGCTGAATTCGTTATTAAAAAAGCAGAAAACCCTAAAAACGTATTAATAGTTGGTGGAGGAGTAGCTGGACTAGAAGCAGCTATAGAGTTAAAAGATAGAGGACATAATCCAATTTTATGTGAAGCATCTAATTCATTAGGTGGACAATTTGTTCTTGCTGGCGCAGCACCAAGGAAAGAAGAAATGAAGGAAGCTGCTATTGCAATGGGAGAAATGGCTAAGAGAAAGGGTGTTGAAATAAGATTATCCACACCTGTAACTACTGAGGTAATTAAGGAAATAAATCCAGACGAAGTTATAATAGCAGCTGGTGCAGAACCAATAAAATTAAATGTACCAGGAGCAGATTTACCTCATGTAACTAACTCACATGATATACTTGCAGGTAAATCAAAAGTAAATGGAGATGCAGTTGTTATTGGGGGAGGGCTTGTTGGCTTAGAGGTTGCTGAATACTTATCAGGAAATATTGATAACATAACCGTAGTAGAAATGCTTAATGAAGTAGCAAAAGATTTAGGGCAATTAAGAAAGATTTGTGTTATAGAAAATCTATATCATGAAGGAATTAAAACTATAACAGAAGCAAAATGTATTGAAATAAAGGAAAAATCAATAGTTATAGATAAAAATGGAGAGATTAAAGAGGTCCCATGTGATTCAGTTATAGTTGCAATAGGAGCAAGATCTCGTAACTTTGAAGAAATATCTGACTACTGTAAGGAAAATAATATACCATATCATGTAATTGGTGATGCAGTAAGAGCTCGTAGAGCACTTAATTGTATAGAAGAGGCATCTGAAGTAGCAAGAAAAATTTAATATATTAAATATGTAGTGGTATCTAACTTAGGTGCCACTTTTTTTGTGCAAATAATTAGATTATTATTAAACAGCATTAATAGGTTGAATTGAAAAATTTAAAATGATAATATTTTATTGGTTGAAATATGTATGAAAGGGGTACTATTTATGGAGGAATTTCTAAATATATTGCAAGATTACATCTTGGTTATAGAAGATAGTAAAATAAAATTCCATAATAAGGCACTAAAAGATTTGTTAGGACATAATTTAGAGATGTTAGAATTGATTAAGGAGCAGGCTAAATCAAATAGATACATAACTATAAATGATAAATATAATAATAAAATTACAGTTGAACCTATTATTAAAGACATTACTATAGATGGAACAGAATTAAGATTGATAACTTTAAAGGAGTTAAAAAACAAATCATATAATATATTTGATTTAGAGTTGATATTAGACAACATACCTGTATCTGCATGGGCCAAAGATATAGATGGTAAGTATGTATATACTAACAGAAGGTATGCAGAACTCTTGAAGCTAGATAAATCTCAGATAATAGGAAAAGATGATACTCATTTTTGGAATATGTATCAATCTAATATCTGTAGAAATGAAGATTTAAGGATAATTGAAAACAAGGGGTATTTTGTTGATAAGCAAAAGGTTAGTATAAGAAATGAAGATGTGTGGTTTAATATAATAAAGTTTGCAATTTTAGATGAATGTGAAAAAGTAAAGATCATTATAGGACTTGCAGACAACATAACTGATGAAGTTACTTTAAGTGAAAAGAAAAAGCTTTTAGAACATGAAATTCAAATGGAAACTTTAAAAAATGAGTTTTTTACGAATATATCACATGAGTTTAAAACTCCATTGAATGTAATAATTACTGCAAATAAATTAATTAAAACATACTTGGAAAATGAATTTAAAGAAAACTTAAATGATATAATTCTTAAAAAATATGTTACTTCAATAGAAAAAAATTCTTTTAGATTAGAACGATTAGTAAATAATTTAATAGATATAACGAAAATTGATTCTGGAGATTATAAAATATCTATGCACAATTATAATATTATATCAGTAATAGAAAATGTAGTCTTAGCAGTAATAGATTATATTAGCTCTGAAGACATATCAATAATATTTGATACGAGTGAGGAAGAAAAATTTGTAAAGTGCAATAAGGATAGTATTGAAAGGATAGTATTGAATTTATTATCTAACTCAATAAAGAATATTAATGGAAAGGGAAATATATTAGTTAATATTAATGCATATGAAGATTGTGTAGATATAACTGTAAAGGACAATGGGCAAGGAATTCCACAAGAATACATAGAAAATATTTTTAACAAATTTGGACAAGCTGATAAAGGCTTGTCAAGAAAACATGAGGGTAGTGGATTAGGCTTATTTATAGTTAAATCATTAGTAGAAATGCATGGTGGAGCTATTAGCATAGAGAGTGAAGTTGGATTGGGCACTGAAGTGACAATAAGACTGTATTCAAATGAAATAGAAAATGGTGAAGAAATTAATGAAGAATTAGGGGATCTTATTAATAAATGCGATAAGGAGTTCTCGGATATTTATAATATTTAAATTAGCTTTATTGATGTGTATACATATTTAGATTTATAAAATGACGAAATATATGAACATTATAGTATTGATATCCATCTAATAAGTGAAATACTTAGCTAAGTAAAAATTAGGAGGAGGAAGATGGAACTTATTTCAATATTAAATTTTAAAAAGAAAGCTAGTGTAGAAAGGGCTAAAAAAGGAAATAAGGATGAGTTTTTAGCACTAATAAATGAAAATAAATTGAGTATTTATAAAGTTGCAAAAGGCATTCTTAACAATAAATACGATATAGAGGATGCAATACAAAATACTATTATAAGAGCTTATGAAAAAATAAATACTCTAAAAAATAATGATTTATTTAAAACTTGGATAATTAGAATTTTAATAAACGAATGCAATGAAATAATAAGAAAAAATAAAAGAGTAATATCATTAGATGAAGGTATAAATCAAGCAACATATAACGATGTATATGAAGATATAGATTTAACGAGAGCTATAAGTATGCTATGTGAGGAGTTAAGAACAGTGACAGTGCTATTTTATTTTGAGGACATGTCAAGTAAAGATATAGCAATAATTTTAGATATACCAGAGGGTACTGTTAGATCAAGACTTTCAAGAGCTAGGCAACAATTAAGGAAAGTTGTTGAGGAGGTAGATTTAAGTGAAAATGTCTGATGATATTTTAGATAAAAAAATTAGAGATAAAATAAGTTCTGAGAATTTATATCTTCCACAAAATATCAATGAGGTTTTTGATAAAGCAATAAATAAGGCAAAAAATAAAAGAAAAAATAAATTTAGAAATGTTGTAGGTATATGTGCAGCATTACTTATAATAACTATGTTTTTTGGAGAAACCATAACTACTTATGCAAATAAGATGCCTATTATATCAAATGTATTAGAATTGTTTAAGACAAGTAGATATGAGGATTATGATAAATACTCATCTGAGTTAAATATAACTAAGGAGAGTAATGGTCTAAAGGTAACTATAAATAATGTTATTTATGATGGATCAGAGTTATCTATTTTTTATACAATAGAAAGCGAAACATCAATGAAATATGTGCCTATTTTATTAGTGAATGAAGTTAAAATAGATGATAAAGTTACTTCATTTGGATATGGAGAAAGTGGAAAGTTTTTAGATGATAATAAAGTATATGCAGGAATTAGAAGTTATCATGTAGGCATAAGGTCTATGATTTCTAAGGAAGAGCAAGAAAAGTATTTTTATGGAGGAGATATAGAGATACCAGATGAATTTATGCTTTCTATAAATATTAACAAAGTAGGAGATATTAAAGAAACTGAAATTACTAATGGGGAGTGGACTTTTGATATACCAGTTAGTAATGAAAAGTTAAAAGGAATGGTTAAAGAATATGATTTGAATATTGATTTAAGTAATATTTATCAAAATTCTGCAATTAGTAAACTTATATTAACTCCTATAAATACAACAATTCAAGGATATATAGGCTTAGAAGATATGGATTTATATTTCATGGTTATTGACGATAAGGGTAGGTATATAAGCCAGAAAGATGGAAGTGGATTTGGTAGTACTGATGATGATAGTAATTATAAGTTTTATTTTAACACTAGCTTTGAGCAGGCAGTTGAAGATACTAAATGGTTAACATTTATACCTTATGAGAGAAATTATGCAAGAATTAAAAAGGAAAATATAGGAGAAGATAACGGTATAATAGAGGATTTTAGCTTGAGTGAAGAATTAAATATTAATGGAGAAACAAATCTGAAAAATAAGGCGGGAAATGATTACGCAACAATTACAAGAATAGAAGTTAATAATGGGAAAACTAAGTTATATTATAAATCTGATTATGGGTTATTAGCAGAACTAAAAGAAATTGTGGATAAAGATACTGATGAAGTAATAAAAGCTGTGGATAATTTGGAGTCTAAGGAGTATAATACTACAAGATATTTAGCTGAAACAGGAGAGGTTATAGTAGAATTTAATGGTGAATTAACTGGAGAAAATTACGAGATAAAATATTACGATATATCAGAAAAGGTAACTGTATATAACAATAGTACATTTACTGTTGATTTGAATAGATAGTTTTATAAAAGTACAATCAGTTTGAAATGGTTGTACTTTTATTTTTATTAATTATATAGGGATATATTTATAAGTTTTTTATGTTTCTGGCTATAATGTAAATACATTAAGATAAAATTACCCCATGATAAAATATTGTAAGTTTAATAAAATATATATAATATAAACATAAAATGTTGTTAAGTTGATGATAAAAATACATAAAAATTTCTATTCTACTATATATTTTTAAGGTATTTACAAAAAAAGTAAATATAATATACAATTTATATATAGGGGTTATAAAATAAAATTTTTTTAACGGTATTACTATGTGCTGTAGTTTTATTAATTGGGGTGAGTAGGATTGAAAGTTCAGCGGCAACTAATGAAGTTCAACCTAGAGCTTTAATATGTGATTGTGGAGGAACTTTTTCTGGTCAGACAACAAGTTACACATCTTGGGCTTATATAGGACAAGCAACATATCAAGATAATTCATATTATATTTGTAAAAAATATTCAATAACAAAGACAACAACTTATAGATGCAATAGGTGAGGAGCAGCATATAATCAAAGTTCTACAGAATATAAATGGGAACATGCTCATTAATTAAAGGAATAAATATAAAAGAAACATAGTTTTTACTATGTTTCTTTTATATAATCGAAAATAATTGGGGGAGTAGCTTGATGCTTGAAATCAAAGATTTATTTAAGATTTATAATAATTCAAAAGGATTAAAAGGGATATCTTTTAAATTAAATAATGGAGAAATACTAGGGCTAGTTGGGAATAATGGAGCGGGAAAATCTACTTTAATGAAAGCCTTAATGACATTTTTAAAGGTTGATAGTGGAGAAATTTTGTTGGATGGAGTAAATGTATTTAAAAATCGTGAGATTTTATTGGATAAATCTGCAGCGGTAATTGAGAATATGGGATTTTATAAGGAGTTAACAGGATATGAGCATTTAAAAATGATTAAGAGTATTAGAGGAATATCTGATGAGGATTTTAATGAAATCCTGGAGTTTGTTGATATAGGAAAAGCGTTTAAAAGGCGTACCTCAACTTATTCTTTAGGCATGAAGCAAAGACTTGCAGTAGCAATAGCGCTTTTATCAGCTAAAGAAATCTTGGTTTTGGATGAACCAACTAATGGATTAGACCAAAAAAGTATCATTCGTTTAATTAAGCTTTTAAAGAAGTATAAAGAAAAAGGATATTCAATATTAATATCATCACATACTTTAGCAGATTTAGAAGAACTTTGTGATAGATTTATATTTTTAGATAATGGGAATATAATTAATGAATTAAATAGAGATGAAATTAATATAGATACTTATAATTTCAATATTAGAGAATCTTTAAATGAATCCCATTTAAAATTATTTGAAGGAAATTATGATGAAGAAAATAATCTTATAGTATCAACTGAAGAAACCTTAAGTAATACAATCAACAAGTTAATTACAAATAATATAAAGATTAATTCAGTTGAAAGAACAAATAATAATTTGAAAAAAATATATTTGGATTATTTTGAAGGAGATAAATAATGGGGAAGATAATATATTGGGATTTAAGAAGGGCTTTTAAAAATAAATTAACCTATGGTGTATTAATTTTACTAGTTGCTGTTAATATAGCATTTGCTATGAAATATAATGATTTATATAAGGATGTGAAAAGTAACGTATTATGGCCAGTTAATAATAATATAGAGGCTTTCCAAGGACAAATAAATTACTTTAAGGAAATAGAAACTATAAGACCGTTAGATGAAAATGAGAAAAATTTAGTTAATATGTATGAGAAGAGGATGGAAAGTCAAATAGAAAAGAAGGAAGCCCTAATAAAGGGTGATAATAAAAGAATATTAGCAAGTGAAATAGATGCCTTAAAGGAATCTACCAAAAATAAAGGCTTTGGATCGGATGAGGGATCAAAGTATACGTATGATAGGGAAAGAATATCCCTTCTAAAGTACGAATATATGTATGAAAATAATATAAAATTAATTCAAGGAGATGAATTTTATCCAAGTGGATTAAATTTATTTATGCAGATATCTAATAAAATATATATTATTTTGTTACCACTAGTTTTTGTTTTATTTTCAAGTATGAGTATTTCAGGAGAGTTTGAAGAAAAGACTTATAAGATATTATTTTCTTATCCAATAAAAAAGACGAAAATATTATTATCAAAGTTTTTAAGTAGTTTTATTATATCATCATTCATAGTTATTTTATCATTTATAATTCCATTAATAGTTGGAACCAAAATTACTAAACTTGGTGATATAAATTATCCAGTAGCTATATTTAATAATAATACACTTCTTCCAGCACAAGAAACCTTTATAATAGATTACACTAGTATAGAACCAATGCTACGGATAGTAATAAAAATGTTCTTATATAATTTTATTGTAGCTTTATTTTTTACAGCTATTGGTATACTTATTTCATCATTATTTAAAAATAAAATTGCACCATTAGCAATACTAGGACTTGGAATTACATCATTATATATTTTTCCAGATATGATTGGAGTTAGTGATTTGTTAAATCCAATAGTGTATGCTAATTCTTATGAATTTGTTACAGGAATAAAAACATTATATAACCCAAGCTTAAAAATTTATTTGGTTGTACTTTTAATGCTGGCATTTTCAATTACATTTATAGCATTAAGTGTTTTAAGGGTTAATAAAATGAATTTAGTTGACTAAGTCTAATTAAGAGCTATAAGGGATAAACTTGCACATGACACTTTTTAGATTAACATTACAAATTTACTCTAGGTATATATAGGTTAATAATATATAATATCTATATATAAAATTAATAAAGGTGTGGTGAGTAAATTTTTATGAAAGGTAATAAGATTCAAAAGCCAAAATTTCTAGATGATTTTGAAGAAGTAGAAGATATCATAGAAGAAATAATTGAAGCTGATAAAATTCAAAATAAGATAGTAGAAAATATAGAAATAAATAATATGAATAATAAAGGAGTTACAATAGACTCTTGTATATTTAAGAATGTTGTATTTGAAAATTCATCACTTAGAAATGTAGATTTATTAGACACAAGATTTGAAAACTGTGATTTATCTAATGTCGATTTAGGAGATGGAAGCATACATAGAGTAGAATTTATTAACTGTAAACTACTTGGAGCAAAATTAGATGAATGTAATATAAAGGACGTCGCGTTTCGCGACGCCCTTGGCAAATATATAAATTTATCTTATTCAAAGTTAAAAAATGTATGTATAGAAGATTGTAATTTTAAAGAAAGCATGTTTCAGCAAGTTAAACTTGATAAAGTTAATTTTAATAATGCAGATTTAACTTCTGCATATTTTAATAAAACATCACTAAATAAAATAGATTTGACTACATGTGATATTACTGGAATAGATGTTGAAATAAATGATTTATCAGGTGCAATTGTTACTAGTATGCAGGCATTAGATTTAACTAGATTAATGAACATAGTTATTAAATAATGAAAATATAATTATATTTTCTATAAAGAAGACAGTATAGAGTTTTAATTAATAAAATTCTATACTGTCTTTTTATAGATTAGTTAGTATTTAAAGGAGAGATAAACTATATTAATTTAGCTGATTTTTTCCCAAGCACCAAATTGATTTGAGCCAGGGGTTTCACCTTGAGTCCACCATTTAGCTTTATATTTAACACCGTTATACATAACAATATCACCAGCTACATAAGCTTTAGTAGGACTATAGGCTGGAATCTCTGGTGTTGTATCATTAACAACAGTAATTGTTGCTTTAGCAGTAGTTATTAATCCTTTACTATCAGTAACTGAGTAAGTTAAATTGTAAGCACCAGCTTTAGTTGTATCAACAGTGCCAGTAACAACTATTTTACTAGTTAAATCACCATCTTCTTTATCAGAAGCAGTAACACCGGTTAGAGGGTTAAAGCTTGTACCGATATTAATTTGTTTATTAGCAACTCCAGTAATTACAGGAGCTGTATTTTCAGTAGGAGTTGATCCATCAGGAAGTACTCTTATTAATTTCCAATATTTTGTGTTGGCAGGGGAGCCATCATCTGTAGGAGCTATATACCAAGAAATACATTCATATAAAGCATCTTTATAGACAACTTGATCTCCATATTTGTAAGTTTTACTTGGATCATAGAATTGTTGTCCAGGTTCTAATGCTCTGAGAACAGTTATTATTCTTTCTTTAGTTGTAGTTAATCCCTTACTATCTGCAACTGTATATTTAAGAGTATAATCACCAGCTTTGGATGTGTTAACTGATCCAGAAACAGTTATTTTACTAGTTAAATCACCATCTTCTTTATCAGAAGCAGTAACTCCTGTTAGAGGGTTAAATGAATCACCTAAACTAATTGAAGTATTGGAAATACCTTTTAATGTTGGAGCGTAGTTTCCATTTGCAGGAACATTGGATGGTCTCATTCCATTAAACGTTAAATTCTTAACTCCTCCAAAGCATAGTTTAATTGATCCTGCTAATGAAGCTGTTTCTCCAACTCCGAGGTTTTGCCATCCTGATGATGTTATTGTAACTCTATTAAAATCTCCAATATCTTCAATTGTTGCAGTTCCACCTTGTGGTTGAGCGAATATTGCTGATTTAGGTAAATCAAAACTTACCGTCCAGCCTTTATCTATTGCTTTATCTGTTTTATTTGTAACTTTAATATCATAAGTGTAATTTGGATGATCATATTTTCCTCCAAATACAACGTCTACATCAGTTTGAGATAATCCTGGAATAGAATCATCTGTTACTTTACAATTTCCTATTGCATCTAAGCCAGATTTTAATCTACTTGTTAGTGTATCTCCAAAAGTATATTTTCCTTCATTTATATTAGTAGAGCCTGGTTTATAATTAGGGTTTGGTCCAAAGTCTCCATTCATTACCCATATTAATGCTCCACCCAAGTTTTTATTTTTAATATATTCTACTCTTTTATCTATGGACTTTTCATTTTCAAAAGATAGGAATACTTTCTTTTCATTTTGCCAAACGTATGGAACTCCACCAACTTCATCAAAATAAACTTTTAGATTTGGATCATTTTCCATTAAGTTTAGTACATGCCATAATGGATTTGCTCCTGCAGGATCTAAGACACCATTATTATCTACGTCATCGCCCCAAACATTATATATTCCTATGGCAGGAGTTTTACTAGAGCCGTGCAATCCATTAGTCCCACCTTGTACATTTTCCCATCCTCTTGTATAGTAAGGGATTCCCATAATTATTTTTTCAGGAGGTAAGACTCCTCTATAGTATTTATAAGCCCAATCCATATTTAATGTAGGCATAGCCATTTGTATAGTTTCTCTATCAGCTGGATCAGGATAGATATTAGCTAAGTTTTCAACAAACTCATTCCAACCACCGTGGAAGTCATAAGACATTACACTAAGAAAATCTAAATATTGAGCATAAGAATTATCAGTCATTCCACCAAGAACCCATGAAGATGCAGTTACTGCAGCTGTTTCAAGATACTTTTTACCATCTTGTTTTCCAGCAGCATCAAGCTTTTCTCTTAATGTCTTCATTAATAAGTTATATCTTTCATTTAGTTTGCCTCTTCTAGGTTCAGCTAAATCTTGATCATCTGGATTACCAGAAGTTGATGTTGCAGATGGATATTCGAAGTCTATATCTATACCATCAAAATTATATTTCCTTACAAACTCAACACATGAATCAGCAAAAGTATTGATGCCTTGATCAGTATCTAGCATTGTATAAAACCCTCTACTACCAGCCCATCCTCCAACAGACATCAGTAGCTTTACATTTGGATATTGCTTTTTCATTGTTTGAAGAACATTGAAATGGCCCTTATAAGGTAGAGTTGGATCTAAGGTAACAGCTTTACCATTATGGCTTAGTGGATGATCTGCAAAGGTTTCTTCAATAGCAGCATGCTTATCTCCAAGTGTTATTTTATTAGTCGTTGGATCAATCATTCCAAAGGAGTATTGAATATGAGTTAGAGATTCCCATTGCAAATCTGCAGCATCAAAGTATCCTTGGACTTCGCTTTTATATGCCCATTCAGGGAAATATCCAATTACTTTTCTGCTTAAATCTGTATCGCTAACACCAGAATCTGTTGGTGTTATATTTTCATTATTATTTGTGACAGCAGCTTGAGGTTGTATTGATAGATTAAATAGGGTAAACAGTGAAAGTGTTATTCCAGTTACTATTCTTTTAATTTTAATTTTTTTCATATCTTCCCTCCATAAATATTAATCGAAAAAGGTGATAGAAGTGGCTAACAAATAATGTTAGCCATCTTCAAATTATAAATAGTTAGATGAACTAACTAATTTTTTCCCAAGCACCCCATTGATTTGCGCCAGGAGTTTCACCTTGTGTCCACCATTTAGCTCTATATTTAACACCGTTATACATAACAACGTCGCCAGCTACATAAGCTTTGGTTGGGCTATAGGTTGGGATTTCAGGAGTTGTATTATCAACTACTGTGATTGTTGCTTTAGCAGTAGTTACTAACCCCTTACTATCAGTAACTGAATAAGTTAAATTGTAAGTTCCAACTTTAGTTGTATCAACTGTGCCAGAAACAACTATTTTACTAGTTAAGTCACCATCTTCTTTATCGGAAGCAGTAACATCAGTCAATGGATTGAAGTTTGATCCAATCTTAATCTCCTTATTAGCAACACCATTAATTACAGGAGCTGTGTTAGTTGTATTTTTTTCGGAAACAGTTATAGTAACTGCTGCAGTAGCTTTTAAACCTTTACTATCAACAACTGAGTAAGTTAAATTGTAAGTTCCAGCTTTAGTTGTATCAACAGTACCAGAAACTGTTACTTTACTAGTTAAATCACCATCTTCTTTATCAGATGCAGTTATACCAGCTAAGGGATTAAAAGAATCACCAACGTATATTTGTTTATTAGTAGCTCCATTAATTACTGGTGCAGTATTATTATCAGGAGATGTTGCGCTACCATAAATAAATTGTCTTCCCATTTCAGGTGATGTTGAATACATTCTTTGAGATAATTCAACACTTACTAATCCATCTAGATTATCTATAGATTCAGCAATGTTTAAATCAAAAGATACTGTTTGGCCAGGTTTCATAAGTTTTCCATCATATGAGCCAGAAAAATCTATTACGTAATATCCATTTTCTTGCTTAACAGCAGGACTTGGATGTTGAGCACCTGTTATAGTAATACCATTTGTCTTAATATAAAGCTTTACATTTTTTAGAGTTTTAGCTGCGGTTTCAACAGAGCTAAGAACTTCACCAGATTCACTTAATTTTTCGTTGTTTGTAAAGCTTAGATTTATTGTACTACCGCTTCCCCATGCAGGTTTACTTGTAGTTAATTTAGAAGTTACATTAAGCTTATTATAAGTTAATGTATAGTTGTCTAGACTAGCGGAGCCAAATAGGGCTTCCTTAGTTACTTTTGTAAGTTCATCACGTTTAGTAGATGTTGTTTTAGCATCTTGTGAAGCCATCCAAGCAATCATTCCACCTAAATTATGATCTTTAACATATTTAGCTTTTTCTTGGATTGATCTTGCATTATCATAGGTAAAGAATGCACCTGTTGTTTCATTATATAGATAAGGGGCTTTAGCACTATCATCCCAATATTCTTTTAAACCAGTATATTTTGATTTTAATTGGCTAAGAGCATTGTATGACCATACTCCACCAGCACGACCACCTTCACCATTCTTTATTGGAGCTTCATTAAGAGCACCTGGTGTTGGAGTAAGGTCTGCATCTTTGTTAACTACTGCAGCTGTTCCAAATAATCCAGGGTTAGCAGCATCTGGTCCATTATTACTTACTTTTTCCCAACCACGTGTATAATAAGCTGCTCCAATGACTATTTTTTCAGGTTTAGCTCCGTTTGCAATATAGTAATTAACACTTTCATCAACAGAAAGGCATTCTCCTTTAAATGGAGATTTAGGATTAGTGTAAAGTGCTGTTTGATGACCACTAACTGTGCTCCAGGCACCAGCCATATCGTAAGTCATAATATTAGCAAAATCAATTACATTAAATAA
Organism: Clostridium sp. D46t1_190503_E9; assembly: GCF_015555225.1. Classification (NCBI taxonomy): domain Bacteria; kingdom Bacillati; phylum Bacillota; class Clostridia; order Eubacteriales; family Clostridiaceae; genus Clostridium; species Clostridium sp. D46t1_190503_E9. The sequence goes on along the minus strand of NZ_JADNKB010000007.1, from coordinate 151,318 downwards.
TTTTGCTACATCTATTCCTTCATCAACTTTAGCTTTTCCAGCTGGGATAGCAACTGAAAGTTCATAAGTTTTTCCAAGTTCAGCACCTTGCTTATTTAAGGCATTTTTTAAATCCTGCAATAAAGTAATAAAGTTTTCTTTGTCGGCAGGAGTTGCTTTAGTAGTTCCTTCATCATTAGTATTATCAACTGTATCTGGATCCCTAAGGCTAGCTGGGTACTCCCAATCTATATCAACAAAATCCATATTGGTATATTTAATAAACGCCATAACATTTTTTACAAAGTTTGCTCTTATTGAAGGATTAGCAGCTATAACTGAGAAGTCACCTGATTTAGACCATCCACCTAAAGATACTCCTATTTTTAGGTTAGGGTTTTCGCTTTTTAACACTTGGAATGCATTTAGAATACCTCCATTTACATCTCCATAAGTTACGCCAGCATTTCCTAAAGGATGACCAGTAGCAGCATCTTTATCAGTAAATTTTAAAACACCTTGTGCATCAAAATCTACGAATGCAAAATTAAGGTGAGTTAATTGATCAGCAGGAATATCTTTAGGATAAAAATTACCTTGACCTCCCCAGATTGACCAGTCTCCATAATACATTACATTACGATATTTCTGATTAGATTGTTGAATAGCAGTAGGTGTAAAATCGGTAGTAGAATTAACTTCAGCCCTAACTGGTGTAACACCTGTTATTAGCATTGCTGCTATTGCTGTTAATGCAACAATAGGCTTTGATTTTTTATAAAGCTTTTTCCTTATCATAATATTAAATCCCCTTTACAAATTAATTTCTAAATTAATTTAATTCATTTTTTCCCATGGGCCCCATTGAGTTGCTCCAGGGGTTTCTCCTTGGGTCCACCATTTAGCTTTATACATAACTCCGTTGTATAAAACTATATCTCCAGCAACATAAGTCTTAGTTGGACTATATGTCTGAACTGAAGTATCGATTACTGTTATTGTAGAACTTATTGTTGTTGATAAGCCTTTACTATCAGAAACTGTATAGCTTACATTGTAGATTCCTGCTTTAGATGTATCAACTAATCCATTAACAATAATCTTACTAGTTAAATCACCATCTTCTTTATCAGATGCAGTAACTCCTGCTAGAGGATTAAAGGTATCTCCAATATTAATTTGTTTATCTTTAACACCACTAATCATTGGAGCAGTATTGTCGCTAGGAATTGCTGGTGAACCGAATTTAGCAAATATCTTTGAATGTTCATATTGAGAACTTATTCCTTGATTATTTTCTATTTGAGAATCTCTATTTAGTGACCAATAAGAAGTCATTCCAATATTTTTAGATTTAGCATGGTCAACTACTAATTGAGACCATGCTGGAGTAAATATAGGATCTGAAGAACTTTCATAACCTACAGAGACTGTAGCACCAATTTTTGAATAAGCTTCAGAATCAGATAAAGTAGTGTTGGCAAATTTTTGGTAAGCATCTTTTATTTGATTCTTTGTTGAGTCTATTGCTCGTATTGAGGCTGTGCCATAATTTTCTCCAGGAAGCAAAGTACCACTTCCATAGCACATAGCCATTATATTTATATATTTTAGAGTAACATTATTAGATAAATAAGCATCTAATAAATCTATTTGAGTTTGAGTTAAACCAGATGGTAAAACAGGAACAGTTAATGTTACTTCTACTCCTGTAGTGTCTTGTAACATTTTAATAGCCTTTGCATTAGCAATATTGCTTTGTTTATTTTGAGCACCACCTTCAACATCTAAATCTATTCTTGTTAATGCATATCCATTTACTATATCTAGATAGGTATTATAAAGAACATTTACATCTTGAGAAGTTTGCCAAAATGCAGTTCCACTAGCTCCACCAAAAGATATAGTTGCATCACCACCACTTGCTCTTAGGTCCTTTAGAGACTGTTTAATTCCGTTATATTGATTATCATTTTTTCCTTCACTTAAAACAGAATATCCTCCCCAGCCCCAATTGATTTTCCCATTTGTAACACTACCAGTTGATTGTATAAAAGCTAAGTTAAAGTATTTTATACCAGTTTCATCTGATAATTTTTTTAGATTAGCAGGTCCTCCGCCATCATTCCCCATATAGTATCCATTTTTAGTTACCCAGCCCACCATATCAACATAAGGAGCGTTAACTTGTGCAGGCCAATTTTTTGTTCCTAAACCAGCATTATAACTACCGACGTTTGTAGCTGCTTTAGTAATAAATGAAGTGGATGTAAGTGTAACGAAGGTTGTCAAAAGTGTGCAAATAACTTTATTAAGAAAGTTTTTCTTCAATTATATTTACCTCCTAACGATATATTTATTTATTCTCATCTGTATATTGAATGAGGATCTTTTTTGGAGTAGGTAAATATCTAATAATTTGATATTAGATTTAAAGTAAGTTAGATATTTTTAGAAAAAATAAGAGACTCACTTTAAACATTTGTGCATATAAAATATATTCATTTGCTTATTTAAAATGTAGAGTTTTCTTTATTAGATATATAAAATATACATTTTATATATTGGAAAATGTTTTCAAAAGGTTTGTCAAATATCCTAATAAGTATTAATATACTAATCAGAAAATGTTAAATGGTAATTTATTAGATTTCTCTGAAGTGTTTATTAGTTCCTATATTTTGTGAAGTGATAATGAATTATTTAGGAACAAAGAAGTTAATAAATAATAAACAGTAAAGCTTATTATTTCATCGAAGGTAAACACATCACCTCCTTTACAATAAGTGGTATATACCACTTATTTACAATATAAACTATTAGTTAAGTAATGGCAATAGGTTTTCAAAAAAAGTCGAACGATTAATATTATTTTGAAAAATTTGTATGTTGTTTATGAAGTATAATTAAAAAGAAAATGATAAATTTGAATTAAAATATAAGTACATTTAATTAAACTAATAAGTGTGTATTTTATAAGAATCATAAAAAGAAAGCACATAGGATATCTTATTAATTTAAGGTAGGAGTGTGGGAGGTAATTATACTATTAGAGTATTTGATAAAAAGCTGTATCTTAAAAGGATACAGCTTTTTATTAAAATATTATATTAGCAGCAATAACAATTACAGGTAATGTAATTATAGTTCTTTCTATAAAAATTATTAACAGTTGCTTTAGTGATACAGGAATTTTTGATCCAAGTAGAACTCCTCCTACTTCAGACATATATATTAGTTGAGAAACGGAAGTGCAAGCAACTATAAATTTAGTCATATCACTAACTATAGTGTTTGCAGCTAAAACGGATGGTAATAGCATATCAGCAAATCCCACAACTAAAGTTTGTGAAGCCGCAACTGCTTCTGGAACTTGTAATAATTTAAGATATGGTATGAAAGGTAGCCCTAAAACCTGAAATATAGGAGTGTACTCAGCTATTATTAAAGCTATAGTAGCAAGTGCCATAACAACTGGAAGTACTCCAAGCCACATATCTATTACATTTTTAGTTCCCTCTATAAAAAAGTGATTTATGCCGGAATTTTGAGAGGCTTTATCTAAAGCCTTCTTATATCCCCAAGAGAAAGATGAATGTCCATCTGGTATTGATTCATCGTTTTTCTTTTCTTTATTATTATAATATGTATTAGGAATTTTACGTAATGGATAGATTCTTGGCATTATAATAGCAGCGACAATTCCAGAAATACTAACTGTTAAATAAAATGGGATAAATAAATGAGATAATCCCACTGTATCTATTACAATTAAGCTAAAGGTTATTGAAACAGCAGAAAAGGTTGTACTGATTATAGCTGCTTCTCTTTTAGAATAAAATCCTTCTTCATATTGTTTATTTGTTAATAGTATTCCAAGAGTTCCATCTCCAAGCCAAGAAGTTATACAGTCTATAGATGAACGACCTGGTAATGTAAATATTGGTCTCATAACTTTAGTAAGTACTGTACCAAAGAATTCTAATAAACCAAAATTTAATAATAGTGGTAGTAAAAGTCCTGCAAAAAAGAAAATAGAAAATAATATTGTAAGTAAATCATTTAATACAAATGATCCTGTTGAATTACTAATTATAAGTTCAGGACCAACCTTAAATAAAGATAAAATGCAAAATATAGCTCCAAGTACTCTAGCAGCAAACCAAATATTACCTATATTAAATAAGGTGTTTAGAAATTCATTTTTTATAATAAAGTTTGGTTTAAAAACCTTAGCTATTATACTCATGATAGCTGATATGCAAATTGCTATTGTTATTATTAGCGTTAAGGAATCTCCAAGAGATTTAGTTAAGAATTTTGATAAAATTGCTATTGGTATTGTTATTTCTCCATTAAAACTAATAGGAATCATAAATAAAAACATTCCTATTAGAGATGGAACAATAAAGAACAATGGTGATTTTAATGAAAATTCATCTTTAGTTAAGTTTTTCATTCCGGTCTCCTTATATTCAAAAAATTAATATTTATACATTGAATTTTATTTTAATACATTTTTATACATAAAATCAATAGATTTTTATACAAATTTACCTAAAATTTATGCAATGAATTATATATTTAGGATGATTTCTAAATATATGAATATATCTAATTTGATTTATAAATATGGAAAAAGTAATGTTAAGAAGATATAAAATAGTTAAGAGATTCGTTTAGTAAAAATCTGAAAGTTTAAAGCTATATAATAATATTTTCTCCTAAGGATAAACTAAATTTAATTAAATTAAGCAAAGGAGAAATATTTTATGCGTAAGAAGAATTTAATTACATATTTAGTTATTTTTAATTTATTAGCCATATTAATAATATTATTAGGCAAAATTTCAGTATTAAAAAATTTTATAAATGTAATTTTTTCAGTAGTTGTCATACCAATAATATTTGGAATATTTTTATTTTATATACTAAAACCTCTTAATGATATATTTATAAAAAAGAAGATAAAAGGAGGAAGAGCAGCAACTTTAACTTTATTAATTTTCTTTTTTATTGCAGCTGGTGTTATCAAATACTTTGGGGATTATTTCATTGAGCAATTTATGAATTTAAAAACAACATTCTTTAGTATAGTACAAGAGAAAGGTAATCTATATGAAATAGATGAAATTTTTAAAGGGGATATATTTAAATTAGATTATTATGAGAAGTTTTTAGGTGATATACAAAAATATGCTATTTTATTAGCAAGTGGTTTAAGAGGAATATTCGATAAGGGAATGCAATTATTTTCTGATGTTTTACTTGTTATATTAATAGTATTTTATCTTCTTAAGGACGAAGATAAAATTAAAAAGAGTATAATTAATATATTTTCTAAGAAATATAAGTATAAAATTTGTGATATTGTAGAAGAAAGTGATGAAGTATTATCATCGTATATTTTAGGTCAAGCTAAGGTGGCACTTTCATTATCTTTAATGGTTTTTATCGGATATAAAATTATAGGAATGGCAAGTCCACTACTTTTAGCATCAATTACTTTTGTATTAGCATTTATACCATTTGTAGGCTTTTTTATATCAATGATTATTCCATATATAATTGCAATAGCTTCAGGCTGGAATATGATTATAAAATTATCTGTATTAGTAGTAATTGCCCAAACACTTAAGGGAAGAATTATCGTACCACTAATAATGGGAAAAACAATGAATATACATCCAATAACGGATATTTTTCTAGTAGTTGGAGCAGCTAGTCTAATTGGCCCAATAGGAGCTTTTGTAGTAGTACCTGTTTATGCAGTAAGCAAAGTTATCTTTAGGCATTTTAATAAAGAGGTAGAGGAAAAATTGAAAGAGTTCAAAGAGTAAATTATATTATGTAGAAAAAAGATATAAAAAAAATTATAATTAAACAAAGAATAATATCTGGGGGATAGTAGGATGAGAACTAGAAGTAAAGTTAAAAACTCTAATAGAATTGTAGTTAAAGTAGGAACTTCAACATTAACATATGCAAATGGCAAAATTAACTTAACTAGAATAGAAAAGTTGACTAGAATATTATCAGATGTGATGAATTCAGGAAGGGAAGTTATATTAGTTACTTCAGGAGCAATAGGAGTTGGAGTATCTAAGCTTAAGTTAAAGGAAAAGCCTAAGACTATAAGAGAAAAGCAAGCAGTTGCTGCAGTTGGGCAATGTGAGTTAATGCATATTTATAGTAAGTTTTTTGGAGAGTATAGCCATACTGTTGGTCAAGTTCTTTTAACAAGAGATGTAGTTGAAGATAATCATATTAGAGAAAATGTTTGTAATACATTCGAAACTCTAATAGAAAATGGAATAATACCTATAGTTAATGAAAATGACACTGTGGCTATAGATGAAATAGAAAATATAGTTAGATTTGGAGATAATGATAACTTATCAGCTATAGTGGCTAAATTAGTGAATGCAGATCTTTTAATAATATTATCAGATATAGAAGGGTTTTATGATTCAGATCCTAGAAAGAATCCAAATTCAAAATTAATAATGGAAATAGATGAAATTACTCCTGAGCTTGAGGAGTGCTGTGGAGGTGCTGGAAGCAATCTTGGAACAGGTGGAATGATTACAAAGTTAACTGCTGCCAAGACTGCTACTGAATCTGGAGTAGATATGGTACTAGCTAACGGAGAAGATCCTAAAATAATTCTAAATATATTAAATGGCGAGGAAATAGGAACACTATTCAAAAGCTTATAAGAATCTTTTGAAATGTAAAATGTAGAAGGTAGAACTGAAAATGAATGATGTTTTGCTATGTAAAGTTTAAAAATAAATTAGTAATAGATTGAAAAATAAAAGTGAAGGAGAATTATTAATGCCAAGTATTTATGAGTTAGGTAAAAGAGCTAAAGAAGCATCATATGATTTAGGAATAGCATCAACTACTGAAAAAAATAAAGCATTAGAGTCAATGGCAAATGCTTTAATTAACAATACAAATGAAATCATAAAAGCAAATAAAGAAGATTTGGATAGAGCAGTTCAAAAAGGAACATCCAAGGCTATGTTAGATAGATTATCATTAAATGAGTCAAGAATAGAGGATATGGCTAAGGGATTAAGAGAGCTGATAGCTTTAGAAGATCCTATTGGAGAGGTAATAGAAATGTGGAAAAGACCAAATGGTCTTCAAATAGGAAAGCAAAGAGTTGCAATGGGAGTTATAGGAATAATATATGAGGCTAGACCAAATGTAACATGCGATGCAGCAGGACTATGTTTAAAAACAGGAAATGCTGTAATACTTAGAGGTGGTAGTGAAGCTATAAATTCTAATAAAGAAATAGTAAAGATACTAGCTAATGCTGTAAAAGAAGCCGGATTGCCAGAGTTTTCAGTTCAATTAGTTGAAGATACTAGTAGGGAAACAGCATTAGAAATGATGAAATTAAATGAGTATATAGATGTTTTAATTCCAAGAGGTGGAGCTGGGCTTATCCAAACTGTTGTGAAAAATGCAACTGTACCTGTAATTGAAACAGGGGTTGGAAATTGTCATATATATGTAGATGAAGATTGTGACTTTGATATGGCAAAGGATATAATAATAAATGCAAAAACATCAAGACCAGCAGTTTGTAATGCAGCAGAAAAGATGATTATAAATGAAAATATAGCAAATGAGTTTCTTCCAATCATAGTAAAAGCATTAAGAGAAAAGAATGTTGAAATAATTGGAGATGAAAAAGTGAAAGCTTTAATAACCGATGTTAAAGAAGCTTGCGAAGATGATTGGAGTAAGGAGTATTTAGATTATATAATAGGTGCAAAAATAGTGAAAAATGTAGATGAAGCAATTGATCATATTAATAAATATGGTTCAGGGCATTCAGAAGCAATAGTAACAAATAGTTATAAGAATTCACAAAAGTTCTTAAATAAAGTTAATGCAGCAGCTGTTTATGTAAATGCTTCTACTAGATTTACAGATGGAAGTGAATTTGGATTTGGGGCAGAAATAGGAATAAGTACTCAAAAGCTTCATGCAAGAGGACCAATGGGATTAAAAGAGCTTACAACTATTAAATATATAATCTATGGTAATGGACAAGTAAGATAGATTAATAAAATATTAGCATCTTATAAAGTTGTATTTCCTTAAGAAGAAAGGCTTAGCTTAGATTTACAAGCTTTTTTATGGATGAGTTTCAAGTTGCTTTCTAATATAAAAGATGTAGTTACTTTAATGAAATATAAAGTAACTACATCTTTATATAAGAAAAGTTAAAATTACTTTAATTTTATAGTGAACTCTTCACCAACTTGTTTGTAATCACTACTCATCTTACCGCTTTCTTTTGGAAAGGCTACTGCATATGGTGTTAATGTTAATGCCTTTGCATCTTGAGAAAGTTCAGTTTGATTTTTCATTAAACCAGTAGTCATTTCTTCATGAGAACTGTAAAATTTAACTTCGTTTCCTAAATTATCATAGCCTCTTAATTCTAATGAATAGATGTTATTTCTATCTTTATTTTCAATAGAGTAGTAAATCTTTCCACCCACAGCATTACCTCTATATTCATTAAGTGTTATCTGTTGACCATTATCTAATGTAAATGAATTATTTAAATTTATACTATTTGTATTTTTAGATAATGCATCACCATTAGAAGTAAACTCAAACTTCCATGGGCCTTCTACTTTAGTTTCTATTTCGCCTATGTGTAAAAGAGCTTCATCATATTTTATTTCTATATACAAATCTCCTCTTTCTAATTCTTTATTTAATGTATATGAAAGTACATTTTCTTTAGTATAATTATCAATTTTCTTTCCAGAACCTCCAGATGAACTAGATGCTTTCTTACCATTAATATACACATTTCCAAATACCATTATATTTCCGTTATCATCTAGTTTTTCATCTGATTTTACTGTTGTTGATACAATAATTTCATCTTTGTCTAAAATAACTTCATTTAATTGAACTGTTATTCCATTTTTACTTACAGCCTTATTAACTATAGTGCTATATTCATCTAAGTTATCATTAACTCCTAGATAATTTTTTATATCAAACATGGTTAATTTAACTGCTGCAATTACCTCATTACTAAATATTGAGCCAAATACTGTTACGCCTAGAGCTACCATTATAGTTGCTGCAACTATATTTTTATTAAACCTTTTATATTTTTTATTTGATAGACTTTTATTAAATGTTGTATCATATCCTTCATCTACAGAATTTTTAATGATATCATCCAATTTTGAAGAAACTTGTATATCATCTATGTTTATATCTTTCATTTCTATGCTTCCCCCATATATTCTCTTAATTTTATTAAGGTTCTATTTAGCCTGCTTTTAACTGTTCCTAGTGGTAAATTGGTGTTAGTGACTATATCTTTTAATGATTTATCTTCTAAATATCTCATTACTATTAAGTCTCTTTCTTTTTCAGATAGCTTATTTAGAGCGCTTTTTATATCCTCATTAATATCACTTTTATTATCTTCAGATATTAAGTTATTTTCATAATCATTTATATCAACTAAAACAACCTTGCTGTTTTTCTTAATATAATCCTTACAGACGTTCACAATTATTCTTGTTATCCAAGTATTAAAATGTTGAGGTTCTTTTAGTGTCTCTAATGACTTTATTGCCTTTATTATTCCATCATGAACACAGTCTAAAACGTCATCTTCATTTTTTAAGTATACAAATGCTACTCTATATAGTTTTTCTTTAATTGGCTCTATTAATTTTATAAAGCTATCCTTATCGCCTTTTACAGCTTTTTTGAATAATAGTTCATTAACCATTATTAATGCCCCTTTCTGAATCGATTCACATTATAGACGAATAAATATATAAAAAGGTTCCATAAATATTAAAATATAATAAATAAATTTTTTAGATATTATAAAACTATGACAATTATATTACTATTCTTAAAGTAGATATATATATAGAAAAGATAAAATGATAATATTATAATTATAATATATTAAAAATTGCAATTTAAAAGGAGTATTATATGGAGAATAAAATTGAGTTTAGAAGTAAGTATTTTAATGAACTTAACATAAGTGAACTTTATGAAATAGCTAAAGTTAGATATGAGGTTTTTGCTTGTGAGCAAAAGATTACTTGTGAAAATGACTTTGATGATAAAGATAAGAAGTGTGTGCACTTATTTGCAATAGATAATAAAGATGGGGAAGAAAGTGTAGTGGGATATTGCAGATTACTACCACCAGGACTATCTTATGAAGAGGCATCTATAGGAAGGGTGTTAGTTTTAAAAGAGTATAGAGGAAAAAAGTTGGCTAAAGAAATGATGATTAAAGCAATTCAAGAGATACATAAGAATTTTAAACAAGAAAAGATAACAATATCAGCGCAAAGTTATATAAAGGAATTATACAATTCTGTAGGGTTTAAGGAAGCCTCAGAAGAATATGATGAAGCAGGAATTCCACACATTAAAATGAAGTACGGAATATAATGTATTAAGAGGGTTTTATGAGAAATTTCAAATTTAGAAGTGGGGAAAAGAATTATGAGTATATTTATAATATTACTAATGATATTAATAATATCCATAAGTATAACCATTTCAACAGTCAATAGCTATAAAAAATATATTTATAATATTGAAGATATTCCTAGTGAAAGTGATGCAATTATAGTACTAGGGGCTGGAGTTAGAGTAGACGGAACACCATCAGATATACTAGCAGATAGATTAGAAACTTCATTAGAAGTCTTTGAAGCTGGACTAGCAAACGTATTTTTATTAAGTGGAGATCATGGTAGAGAAGAATATAATGAAGTTGGATCTATGAAAAAATATATCTTACAAAATGATATAGATGAAAAATTAATTTTTATGGATCATGCAGGCTTTAGTACTTATGATACAATGTATAGAGCAAAAGAGATTTTTAAAGTTGATAAGGCAATAATAGTAACGAACGAATATCATTTGCCAAGAGCTTTATATATAGCTAAAAAATTAGGAATAGATGCTTATGGAATAAAGTCAGATAAAAGACAATATCAATTGATGGATAGTTATAAAAAGCGTGAAGTTTTAGCACAATTAAAAGATTTTATTTATGTAAATATATTAAAACCAGAACCTAAATTTTTAGGAGAAGCAATTCCTGTAAGCAGCTCAGATGGAAGAGTGACTGAAGACGAAAAGAAATAATTTAGAGTAAAATAAAAGTGAGGTACTAAGTCCTCACTTTTATTTTTAATTAATTATATCTTCATGTGCTATACGAGTTGCTGAAAAATTTAATTCTCCATTTTCTTCAATTATATCAATGACGATAGGCCTTATATCAGTAAGAATTATATTACCATGTATAACTGAACTGTGATTTTTACCATTTAGTACATAATTTAAGATTAAATCTGACTTTTCCATAATTGGTGAAGGGTATATTTCTTCATTAATATCACTACTCATTGCTTTTATAGTTCCTAACTCAATAGGATGGCCACCTATTCCTGTTCTTTCAATAGTCGTATTTTCTAAATTATAAGCTGTATGATTCTTTATATATAGAGTTGTATTGTGTCTATTAAAGTCACTACTAAAAAGCAACCAAGAAACAGGAAATTTTTGAACTTCTCTTTTCATTACAAGCGCTCCTCATTTAAATATTTATTATATATCTTTACCAGGTATTCTTTCAGTATTAAAAATTAAATTATTATCTTCTTCAGTTATAGTAATTACTATTGGTCTTATATCGGTATTAATAACATCATCATAGACAACTAAGCTATATCTGTTTTCACCTAGCACATAACTAAATATTAATTCAGATTTATTTACTATTGTTGTTGAACAAATTTCCTCTTGAGTATCATTACTATTAGGCTTAATAGTGCCTAATTTGATAGAATGTCCTCCTGGACCTGTGTGTTGAATAGTTACGTCCTCTAGTGTTTTTGAAGTATTGTTCCTTACGTAAACAATTATATTCCTTAGATTAAATTGGTTTCCTGTAAAAAGAAAAGGCATGATTTTCTTTATCAATTACATCTCCTTAAAATTAGTCGTTTGATTTATGCTTAAGATTAAATATTAAAGTGTTATTTTCTTCAGTTATAGTGATAGTTATTGGTCTAACATCAGAAAAAATTATTTTATCGTATACTGTTGAGCTATATTTTTCTCAGTTTAGAGTATAACTAAAAATAAGTTCTGATTTTTCTCTTGAAGTTAAGATACACATTTCTTCACTAGTTTTTTCCATTGATTTAATATTTCCTAATTTAATGGGGTGACCACCGTTACCTGTGTGCTCAATAGTACATTTTTCTAAATCCATAGATGTATTGTTAATTACATGAATTACTATATTCATGCTCGCCATAGTAAAAACCAAAATAAAATCTCCTTTCAACAATATATTCATTTAAAATATACATATAAATATTATCTACATTGTACCACTTTGAAACTTTATTGTAAATATATGGTGATGAAGTGAAATTTTATATCAATAAATATAAAATTTCCTTAATAATTAAACCATATAATCAAGCAAATATTTAAATATGGATGCTTAACATAATATTCGTATTTATTTAATAAATAGTTTAACTAATGGCAGTTGTTTAGCTTTAATATTAATATATTATGTAAAAATGGTAGTATTTAAGAAAAAGTGCAAAAAATATGTTGATTAAATACGAATGAAATGATAATATATCTATATAATATTCGAAAATGAGGGGGCTATCATGAATAAATTTTTTAAACTTAAGGAAAATGGAACAGATGTTAAAACTGAATTAATGGCAGGATTAACTACATTTCTAACAATGGCATATATTTTATTTGTAAATCCATCTATCTTAGCAGCAGCAGGAATGGATAAAAATGCTGTTTTTGTTGCTACAATTATTGCAGCAGCTATAGGAACTCTAGTTATGGGATTAGTAGCTAATGTACCCTTTGCACAAGCACCAGGAATGGGACTAAATGCATTTTTTACATTTACAGTAGTATTGGGACTTGGATTCACATGGCAACAAGCTTTAGCTATGGTATTCATTTGTGGAATTATTAATATTATTATTACTACTACAAAAATAAGAAAAATGATAATACAAGCTATTCCTCATTCACTTCAATATGCAATTTCAGGAGGTATAGGTCTCTTCATTGCATTCTTAGGTATTAAGCAAGCACATTTTCTTACTTTCACAGGAGAAGCTGCTAATCAAATTACTTCATCAGGAGACTCGTCAATATTTAACAGTGTGAATTTAGCAATGACTGACTTTAAGGACCCAGTAGCTTTATTAGCATTAATAGGATTAGTAATTACTCTTATATTAATGCTTCTTAAATTCAAGGGTGCAATTTTATTAGGAATTCTTTTAACTACAGTTGTTGGCATCTTTATGGGAGTAACTCAAGTGCCTGACTTTTCACAAATTAGTTTTGGGATTCCAAGTATAGCACCAACATTTTTTAAGTTAGATTTTGTTGGATTATTTAGTGATCCATCTAAAATATCTTTAGTGTTGATTACGATATTTGCATTTTCTTTATCAGATACTTTTGATACAATTGGTACATTTTTAGGAACAGGAAGAAAAGCAGGAATATTTGATGATAATGATGAAAAGCTATTTGAAGGTGGAAATAATTTTTCATCAAAATTAGAAAGAGCTTTATTTGCAGATGCAACAGCTACTTCAATAGGAGCTTTATTAGGAACAAGTAATACAACAACATATGTTGAAAGTGCAGCAGGAATTGGACAAGGTGGAAGAACTGGATTAACTTCAGTTACAGTAGCTATTTTATTTATATTATCATTATTTATATCACCTATAATGGGGATGGTACCATCAGCAGCTACTGCTCCAGCGTTAATAGTAGTAGGTATCTTAATGATGGAATCCTTCAAAAATATTGATTGGAGTGATTTTGAAGTAGCTATGCCAGCATTTTTTGTAGTGACATTCATGCCTTTTACAGGAAGCATTTCAAATGGTGTAGCAGCTGGATTTGTAACATATTGTTTAGCTAAAATAGTTAAAAGAGAAGCTAAGGATGTACATCCAATAATGTATGTTGTAAGTGCTTTGTTCTTAATTAATTTTATTATTAATGGTATAAAGTAAAATTTAAATTACTGTAAATGCAATATGTAGTTTTTAAAATTACTATATTATTAAAGATTTTAATTATATATAAGATAAATTTAGCAAAATAGAGAGAGGACAACCTCTCTCTATTTTTTATAGGAAAATAGGTGTTTTCATTATATATTCTAATCTTATTTAATATTTATATATATATGACTATATGATATATTTAAATATAAATTTTAATAAATAAATTTTGTGGAGGATTTTTTATGGGTAAACCTTATGGTAGGAGCTATGTACTTATAACTGGAGCTACTACTGGGATTGGATATGAATTAGCAAAGCTGTATGCTAATGATGGAAATAACTTAATTTTAGTTGCAAGAGATGAGGAAAAGCTAGAAAAGGTAAAAGAAGAGTTAATGTTATTATATAATATTAACGTTTATAGCATATCTTTAGATTTATCTGAGGATAACTCCTGTGAAAAACTATTAAGTTTTGTTGATAAAAAAAATATAACTGTGGATATTTTAATAAATAATGCAGGAATGGGGTCCTTTGGTTACCTAAGTGAAATAGAAAGAGAAAAAGAATTAAATTTAATAGATGTAAATGTAAGAGCTCTAACAGAATTGACTAAGATGTTTTTACCAATAATGATAAGTCATGGTGAGGGGGCTATAATGAATGTTGCTTCGACAGCAGCTTTTTGTGCAGGTCCTAAGATGGCTACCTATTATGCATCAAAAGCCTATGTGTTAAATTTTACAGAAGCTATATATGAAGAATTAAAGGGAACGGGAATAAGGATAAGTTGCTTGTGTCCAGGACCTGTAAGTACTGGATTTCAAGATAAAGCAGGAATAAGAAAAAAAGAATCTGCTAAAAAAGCATTAATGACACCAAAAAAAGTAGCAGAAGTAGCTTATAGGGATTTTAAAAAGGGAAAGCTAATAATAATTCCTGGATTTAAAAATAAGGTCATTGTTGCGGTGAATAAGATTATTCCTAGAAGCTTATCTAGAAAGATAATACTAATGATGAATAAGGGATAGGTGAATTATTACTATGATAGAAAACATTAAAGACGAAGTTTTAGAAATCTATGAGACACTTATAGAAAATGGAATTATATTTTATTATGGAAGCGAAGTTATACCTACAGGAGAAGTAACTAGTTTTAATATAAATGATAACAACTATATAGAGATAGAATTAGATGATTTTGAAACATATGAGATTAGTGTAGAGGACTTTGAGGAATATCATTCAAAAGAAGGCGCTAATTATCATACTTGGCCTGATATAAGAAAATTTGATAAAAAACTAGCAGAACTTAAATAATTTATAATGGAAAATGGACAATTGATAATTAAGGACGGAATTCAGCCTAAAGCTGAATTCCTTTATTTTTTTATTTTTAATAATTCACCTTAGTGAATTATATCCATAATTATGCATTGTCCATTATCACTTGTTAATTCCTAAATATAACTTCTTCTTTAGAGAACATAAATTTAGCAAATATAATTGATGCAACTATATAAACTAAATGCCATCCAACTACTAAAGCTATATGTTTAATGTCAAATATTCCAACGGTAAATTCTTTCATTAAGCAAATTGCATTAGTTATAGGAATGTTAAAGAATGCTGGATTTATTCCTTTTGCATCCATCATGTAAGGCAAGAAAGCTAAAATCATAGTAGGCATTGTAATTGCAGCTAAATAAGAATTTGCTTCTTTAGTTGATCTTGCATAAATACTTACTGAAATTTGTAATGCTGATAATGTTACTAATACCAAGCAGCCTATTATTAACATACCTAATATAGTTGATGGTGCTAAATTAAATTGTATTTCACCTTCTCCAAAATTCATGAACTTTTGCATTGAAAATACCATAGCAGCTAAGTTAGCAATCAAAGCTATAAATGAAACTGTACATAAAGCTGTTATTTTACCCCAAAGTAATGAAGATCTCTTAGCTGAAGTTGATAAAAGTGGTTCAAATGTAAATCTTTCTTTTTCACCTGCACCAAGATCTGCTGCCATACCTACAGTAGAAGATACCATAAGAATTACAATTAATGTTGGAATCATAGTTAGAAGCATTGCAGCACCACCATTAATATCTTCATTATCAGTGTTTATTCCTGATTTAACACTAACTTCAAATGGAGTAAGTATAGTTGAGTCTATTCCTTTATCGGCTAGGCGTTGTTCAACTATAGATTTTTTATAGTTTTCATATATTTCACTAATCATGCTACTTGCAATCATAGATTTATTAGATTCTTCATCTATTAATAATTCAATAGTATCGTTTTTTCCTTGAGATATGTTTTCATCGAAATTCTCAGGAATTTTTACGATAAGCTGAATATCCCCATTTTTTAGGGAGTCTGTTGGAGATTCTGTTTCTGGCATTTTAATATTATCTAGAGATGTTATAGCTTTTGCCATAGAAGAATCCTTATCGCCATCAATATATATATTAATTTCTTTTTGTACGTCTGATTGAGTTTTCTCCATTGCAGATGACATGAATTTAAACATTATAGGATAAATAAGTATAGGGAGAATTAAAGTAAATACTAATGTTTTTTTATCCCTTACAATGTCTAATAGTTCTTTCTTTAAAACTGTTAAAAAGTTATTCATTAGACTTACCTCCTATAAGTTTTAAGAATGTTTCTTCTAAATCTTCATTATTATATTTATCTTTTAATGTACTTAATGTGCAATCTTCTATTAATTTACCCTTATTTATAATTACAACTCTATCACATAATTTTTCTACTTCCTTCATAGAATGACTAGAAAATAGTATTACTTTATTTTCGCTTTTACATTGTAGTATGAAGTCTTGTACTATTCTAGCAGCACTAACATCTAAGCCAGTAGTTGGTTCATCAAATAGCATAATAGATGGATTATGAACTATTGATCTAGCGATAGATATTTTTTGTTTCATACCTCTAGAATATTTTCCAACAGGCTTGTTTATATAATCCTCCATACCAAAGCTTTTTGCTAAATTATCTATTCTTTCATCAGCTTCTTTTTTAGTCATTCCATAAAGATTTGCAAAGTATCTTATATTTTCTCTGCCGCTTAATCTGTCATATAAGCCTACGTCTCCCCCAAATAGAATTCCTATTTCTTTTCTGACACTTTCAGGGTTTGATTTTACATCAATTTCATTAACTTTAATTTTACCTTCTGTTATTTCTAGCATAGTAGAAATCATTCTTAAAGTTGTTGTTTTTCCTGCCCCATTTTCACCAAGTAAACCAACTATTTCACCTTTATTAACTGAAAAAGATAAATTGTCAACTACTTTGGTGGCTTTAAATTTTTTACTAACATTATCTAGTTTAAGCAAATTATTAACCTCCTCATTTAATTAATGGTATTTTATATTCCATTAAGAGTTATAATATACAATATTATATCAGCAATAAAATTGATTTTCAATATAATTATAGAATATTTTTACAAATAAGTCATTGAATATAAATACGTAAATAAAAAATTCAATAGTCTAGAATTTTTATTCAAAGAAGTGTATATTTATGCAGATGTGTTGTATAATATAATAAGCAATAAATAAAACAAATACTATCTAAAATATATATCAGCAAATATGCTATTAATATGTGAAGTAAGTGAATTATAACTTAATATTTTCAATCTATATAAACTTTATTGGGGTAAGATGGAAGTTTAAAGAATCTTAGAGAATATGTGCATAATTATTAATATTAAATTCCTTGACAGATATTTATATAAAATATAGAATATTATAAAAGGATAATTAATTATCAAAAAGATAATTAAAGAGTTAAAAAGTACACTTTAAATTGGTCCTGTGAGGCCAGAAAGGGAGTATATAAATATGTTATATTTTTATTCACAAAATAATTGCATAGCTATGTCAGTAAGGACGTTTTCTAATGCTGATATTAAATATATAAGGATAGTAGGAAGAGAACCATAATTTGTTCTCTTCTTATTGTCCTTTTATTTTTAGGTAAGTAGAGCTTTTATAAAGTGTATTTTTAGCTAAATATATTTAAATTAAGGAGGGCTAAATATGAAAGCAAAGCTAATATTAGAGAATGGTATGATTTTTGAAGGCAAGGCTTTTGGATATTTAAAAGACAGTATAGGAGAAGTAGTATTTACTACAGGAATGACAGGCTATCAAGAGGTTTTAACAGACCCATCATATTATGGACAAATAGTTACAATGACCTATCCTCTTGTAGGTAACTATGGAATTAACTTAGAGGATATGGAATCAAAGTCACCGAAGGTTAAAGGATTTATAGTTAGAGAAAAATGTAATTTTCCAAATAACTTTAGGTGTGAAATGGATCTTGAAAATTACTTGAAGCAAAATAAAATAATTGGATTAGAAGGCATAGACACTAGAGCTTTAACAAAGGTTTTAAGAAATTATGGAACTATGAAAGGGATGATTTCCTTAGAAGAAGTTGCTTTAGAGGATGTTAAGGAAAGAATAAGCTCTTTTTCAAATAAAGAAGCAGTTAGTATAGTTAGCACTAAAGAAAAGTATTCTGTAGAAGGCAAAGGAAAGCACGTAGCAATAATTGACTTTGGAATAAAGGAAAATATAATAAGAAATTTTAAGAATAGAGGATGCAAGTTAACTGTATTTCCAATGAATGCAACTGCAGAAGAAGTTTTAGAAGTAAATCCAGATTTAGTGTTTTTATCAAATGGACCTGGAGACCCAGAAGATTTAGGAGATGTAATAGAAAATATAAAAAAATTAGTGGGAAAGAAACCTATAGTAGGTATATGTTTAGGACATCAGCTTTTAGCATTAACTTTAGGAGGAAAAACTACTAAATTAAAATTTGGACACAGAGGATGTAACCATCCAGTTAAAGATTTAGAAGAAAATAAAGTTCATATTACATCACAAAACCATGGATATGTGGTTGAAACTTTGCCAAATGATGTTGTAGCAACACATATCAATATAAATGATGGAACTATTGAAGGAATGAAGCATACAAGCCTTCCAATATTCTCAGTTCAATTTCATCCAGAAGCAGCAGCAGGCCCAAAAGATAGCGAATATATATTTGATAAGTTTATAAAATATGCACTATAGGAGGATTTAGGATATGCCATTAAATAAAGATATTAAAAAAGTTTTAGTAATAGGATCAGGTCCAATAGTTATAGGTCAAGCAGCTGAATTTGATTATTCAGGAACTCAGGCTTGCCAAGCATTAAAAGAAGAAGGAATAGAAGTAGTTTTAGTTAATTCAAATCCAGCAACTATTATGACTGATTCAGAAGTTGCTGATAAGATATATATAGAGCCACTAACAGTGGAGTTTTTAGAAAAAGTTATAGATAAGGAAAGGCCAGATAGCTTACTTACAGGAATGGGTGGTCAAACAGGACTTAACCTTGCTGTAGATTTATATGAAGCAGGAATTTTAGATAAATATAATGTAAAAGTAATTGGTACATCTATTCAATCTATTAAAGAAGGTGAAGATAGAGAGCTTTTTAGAAATATGATGAATAGAATTAATGAGCCAGTTATACAAAGTGAAATTATAACTGAAATAGAAGCAGGGGTTGCTTATGCTACAAATATTGGATACCCAGTAATAGTTAGACCTGCATATACATTAGGGGGAACCGGTGGCGGAATTGCCGAAAATGAAACAGAACTTAGAGAAATATTAGCTTCAGGATTACAATTAAGTACAATTGGCCAAGTTCTTTTAGAAAAATCAGTTAAAGGATGGAAAGAAATAGAGTACGAAGTAATGAGAGACTCTTATGGAAACTGTATAACTGTATGTAACATGGAAAATATAGATCCAGTTGGGATTCATACTGGTGATAGTATAGTTGTTGCACCATCTCAAACTTTATCTGATAAAGAATATCAAATGCTTAGAACTTCAGCAATAAATATTATAAATGCAGTTGGAATAGAAGGAGGATGTAATGTACAATTTGCATTAAATCCAAATTCATTTGAGTATGCAGTAATAGAAATTAATCCTAGAGTTTCAAGATCATCTGCTTTAGCATCTAAGGCAACAGGATATCCAATAGCAAAGCTTGCAGCAAAGATAGCATTAGGCTATGGATTAGATGAAATAAAAAATGCAGTAACTCAAAAGACTTATGCTTGTTTTGAGCCAACATTAGATTATGTAGTAGTTAAGATTCCAAAGTGGCCTTTTGATAAGTTTTATGCAGCAGATAGAGCTTTAGGAACTAAGATGATGGCGACTGGAGAAATAATGGCAATAGGTGCTAATTTAGAAGCTGCACTTTTAAAAGGAATAAGAAGCTTAGAAATAGGAAAATATTCTCTAGATCATCCTAAATTTAAGGAATTAAGTATTCAAGAATTGAAATCAATCGTAGTTAAGCCTGATGATGAAAGACTATTTGCTCTTGCTGAAATGATAAGAAGAGACTATAGAATAGAAAGTATCGCAAAAATAACTGGAATAGATATATTCTTCTTAGAGAAATTCAAATGGATAGTTGAAGAAGAAACTAGATTAAAATTAAGCAAGATAGAAGATTTAGATAAAGAATGGTTATTAAACTTAAAGAAAAAGGGATTCTCAGATAAAGCTATAGCAGATATGCTTAAAGTTAGTCCTGAGGATGTTTATAAGTTAAGAATGATATGGAATATCAAGCCTGCATATAAGATGGTTGATACATGTGGAGGAGAATTTGAAGCTTTATCACCATATTACTATTCAACTTATGAACAATATGATGAAGTAGAGGTATCAGATAGAAAGAAAGTAATAGTTATAGGTTCAGGTCCAATAAGAATAGGACAAGGTATAGAATTTGACTATGCTTCAGTACACTGCGTAAAATCGTTAAAGAAAATGGGTATTGAAACCATAATAATAAATAACAATCCAGAAACAGTAAGTACAGATTTTAATATATCAGATAAACTTTATTTTGAGCCATTAACTGAAGAGGATGTATTAAATATAATTGATAAGGAAAATCCAGATGGAGTTATACTGCAATTTGGTGGTCAAACAGCTATAAAACTCGCTAACTTCTTAAAAGAAAAGGGAATTAAAACTTTAGGAACTACAGCAGATCAAATAGATATGGCTGAAGATAGAGAGAAGTTTGATGAGCTATTAGAAAGATTAGGAATAGATAGACCAAAAGGTAAAGGTATTTGGAATATGGAAGAAGGCTTAGAGGAAGCTAGGGAATTAGGTTTCCCAGTATTAGTAAGGCCTTCCTATGTTCTTGGTGGTCAAGGTATGGAAATTACTCATGATGAAGAAGAATTAAAGTATTACTTAAAGAATACATTTGCTAAAGATAAGAAAAACCCTATATTAGTAGATAAATATTTAATGGGTAGAGAAATAGAAGTAGATGCCATATCAGATGGAGAAGATATATTAATTCCAGGAGTAATGGAACATCTAGAAAGAGCTGGAGTTCACTCTGGAGATTCAGTAACTATGTATCCAAGTCAAAATATTACTTCTGAAACAAAAACTAAGGTTTTAGATTATACTAAAAAATTAGCAGTAGCAATTGGAATTAAGGGAATGATAAATATTCAGTTCATAGAATTTAAGGGAGAACTTTATATTATAGAGGTTAACCCTAGAGCATCAAGAACTGTACCATATATAAGTAAGGTAAGTAAGGTTCCAATAGTAGATTTAGCTACTAAAGTTATGCTTGGACATAAATTAAAAGATTTAGGATATGGAGTTGATATATACAAGGAGCCAGAATTAGTATCCGTAAAGGTACCTGTATTCTCAACACAAAAATTACCTAAGGTTGAAGTATCATTAGGACCAGAAATGAAATCAACTGGAGAAGTTTTAGGGGTAGGAAGAAATATAAAGGAAGCTTTATATAAAGGGTTTGTTGCAGGTGGAATGTATCCTTCAAATAAAAAAGGAAAGATATTAGCGACTATAAATAAGCATGATAAAAAGGAATTCTTACCTATAGCTAAAATGCTAGCTGAAGTTGGATATAAGTTTGTTGCAACAGAAGGAACGGCTAATCTTTTAAGAGAAGCTGATATTGAAGTTGAAGTAGTAAGAAAGTTACATGAAAATGCACCTAATATATTAGATGTAGTAAAAAATAAGGAAGTAGACTTAGTAGTTAATACTCCAACTAAGGGAAATGATTCCAAGAGAGATGGATTTATTATAAGAAGGGCTGCTGTAGAAAGAAATATAGGTGTTATAACAGCTTTAGATACATTAAGAGCAATAGCTGAAGTTAAAGTTTTTGGTGTAGAAAACAAAAACTTAGAGGTTTTTGATATAACAGAATAATAATGAAGAATTAAATGGAGATCTTATGGACGTATTGTTTAATAAGATCTCTATTTGTTTTTTACTTTTAATAGGCGAAATGAAGAAGGAAACTTATGTATTTATAATTATTTATATTAAGAATGAAAAAAATAATTGTATATGGGTATACTATAATATTGGTAAACATAGTATATAAAGAATGTACGTCAACATAATAAAAGTACTTTTTATTATATAAATATTTATATAAATTTTGACAATAAAAAATAAATTTCTACAATAAAAGAGTATTTTTATAATTATTATGTAAAAATTATATACAAGTATTGACATGAAACGTATGTTCGTATAATATGAATGTAGAACTTATGTTTGGTTGGAGGGTAATATGAATAATGATATTTTTGTAAAATTAAATTATAAAACAATAGGTGAATTTAAGAGTTTAATAATAGATAGACAACATATAGATAATGAAAAAGAAAAGTATTTAATGTGTACAGGTAAATATGATAAAAATGGTTGGACTTTTATATTTAAAGCAAATAGTATGAAGGAAGCTGAAGATTTTATAAATAATAATTCATTAAATACAAAAAAGAACGTTATAAAAAATGTTCTAGATAATAATATATCATTTATGGAAAATGAAAAAATTCATATTCCTGCATGGATATAAAAGTATAAGTTAATATAAAAAAAATAAGGCAGAGGGATACTCATCAAGAGTAAACTTTTCTCTACCTTTTATTGAATTTAAAATTGTGAAGTTATTTCTCAATAAAATAAAAAAAGCTAAGCTTGTCAGCTTAACTTTTCTTAAAAATTTTTTATATAAATTTATATATCTAGTAAATTCTTTGTATAGTTAGTATAAAGATTTCTTAATTCACTCATTTTATCTTCTAATTCAAGCGATAAATCAGATGCTAGAGCATAATCTTCATTAGATAAAGCTAATTTTATACGAGTGAATAAGCTTTTTGTTGTATAAGTGTCTTTCATTATATAATGTCTTAAGTTATCTATAGTCATCCAATTTGATATATCTAAATCTAATGCATTCTCAGAGTGAAGCTTTTTAAATGATCTAACTTCAGCAGCGTGATTTAGTATAACTCTATGAACAATATCTGTAGTCCATCTTTGAATTGTAGCAAGTTTAAAGCTATTTATTAGTTTATCACTAAATACATCATTTCTTTTTAATATATTTAGTTTATTTGAATACGTATCTAATTGAATTAAGTTTTCATATACAGTAGCAGGTGCTTTACCAAAGTATTCATTTCTTTCTTTCTCTGTGTAGAATTCAAATACGTCTTCTTCACTTCTATAAGCTCTAGTTTTTTCTAAATAAGATGCATCATCACCAGGTTTTTTTGATAATTCTGCTAAAAGCTCTTCTTCAGTTTTATCATTTTCAAGAGCATATATTATTCCATCAAGCATTGACATATATGAAACAGAAAGAGCAAGATATATATTTGTATGAGGATTAGGTGATCTAAGCTCAAATCTTGTTGCTAATGGATTTGTTAAATCTCTAATTAAGCCTATTAATATGGTTCTATTTCTTGATGGATTATCAGGAGATACTCCAAGTGAAGTAACTATACATATAGGTGCTTCAAAGCCAGGCTTTAATCTTTTAAAAGCTCCACTAGTTGAAGAGATAAATGGATTCATAATTTCATAGTTTTTTAATACTCCCATTATAGCTCCATATCCTATGCAGCTTAAGAAATCTTCTTTAGTTGCATGGAATAGGTTTATTCTCTTTCCATCTTTCAATTTTAAACTAACGCCTAAGTGTATGTGCATCCCAGAACCAGCAACATCATCTATTGGTTTTGCTTTAAATGTAACATCTAGGCCATGTCTTCTGAATGTTTCTTGAGTTAATATTTTTACGAAGATTTCATTGTCAGCAGCTTGAATAGCATCTGAATATTTCCAGTCAATTTCAAGTTGTTCCATTATATGATTGAATTGTCCATTAGTATCAAGCTTTGATTTTACTCCACCAACTTCTTTATGTCCCATTTCAGGTTCGAATCCATATGATTCCATAAGAAGTAAGGTTTCCTCTAATGCAGTTCTAACAGCACCTTTAGTTCTTGTCCAATATTGTTCTTGTAATACTTGAGATGTAGATAATTCTTCTATGTGAGCTTGTTCATTTGGAGTTTTAACCCAAAATTCTAATTCAGAAGCTGAAGTTATTACAATTTCATCTATATCATCATATTCAATTCTAAATGGTTCTAAAGTTTTAGGTTTATTTTTAAAGATATCTAAAAGAGTTGATTTAAATGTATTTATTGCTGAATTAAGAATATTTCTTGAACATACTGATTTATTATTATGAATTAGGAATGAAGGGATTCTAAGAGTTCCAATAGGTTTGTTAGTTAATGGATCAATATGATCGAAATTATAGTCAACAAACCAATTAGCATTAATGTCTGCTACCATATCTACTTTTGCATCATTTAATGTTGCGATCCCAGGAAGTACAACTGAAGAACCATCTGTTTGAATAGCTACTCCATTTAAAAATGAGTCAATATCATCTAAAAATAATCTTGTTGGAATTTTTTCATCAGTATCATTGCCTGATAAATCTATTCCAACGATAGATACAAATTTTATTTCAGGATGGTCTTTAAAGATTCTAAATAAGTCTTCTTTATTATGCTTTGATTTTGGTATTGTAAAAATTAAATCTTTCATAAAATCTTCCTTGCCGAAACTTAACAAGGAAAAGTCACTTCCTTTCTGCTTTAAATCGAATATTAAACTGGTCTAGACGTCATAATATTCGTAAAATTCTTTAATTTATAAAGCAATTCTATTATATACATGATATGATGTCAATAATTAATTTAACAAAATAATGTAAGAATAATATTAGAGAGATATATAGGATTTTTAAATAAAAATATGCAGGCTTGTTATATCTTCAAGTGAAGATATAAAAAAACAAACCTACATACTTATATTTTTTATTTAGAAGAAATATCTTTAATTGAATCATTTATTATCTCATTAGGATAGCCTAAATAGGATAATAGTTTTATGGCATTTCCTGTATTACAAATGCCTTCTTTTAATTTAAAATCAAAAATTAAACCTTCATTTTCATCAACATCTTCACAAAAATAATATTTTAAATATTTATCATTACAAGTTTCGGCTAATTCTAAATCATGTGTTGCAACAATTGAAAGTGCATTTCTATTCATAATATATTTTAAAATCTGTTTAGATGTAGCTATTCTCTCAATTGGGTTTGTTCCTTTAAATATTTCATCAATTATGCAAAATGCAGGTACTTCTTCTTCTAATGAATTTAAAATTCTAAGAACAGCATTACATTCTTCTAAATAATAGCTAGTACCAGATAAAACATCATCTGAAATACTAAGTGATGACATAACCCTAAAGAAAGAAGCATTATAATCATCACATAAACATGTATAAATAGATTGAGCTAATAGGATATTTAAAGCTAGAGTTCTCATGAATGTAGATTTACCAGACATATTTGAACCTGTTAAAATAACTCCCTTGTTATTTAAATTTATACTGTTAGGAATACCATTCTCTAATAATGGATGACAAGCATTTTCTATTTTAAATAAATTATTTTTATTATCAGTAAAGTTAGGTAAACTATAATTTTTTAATTTAGTTCTATAAGAAGATACAGAGATATAAGCTTCTATTTTACCAACTAATGCATAGAGTTCTATTAACTCTTGTCTATTTTTCTTGATAATATTGATTATAGAGTAGTAAGATCGTATTCTAGTTAAAAATAAAGCATTTATTGTTTCTATAAATATATCTAAAGCTCCTTGAGAATAGATAAATAATGTCTTTTTATCTATTTTAGAAAATAGATCTACTCTTTCTTTTATTTTGTCTATTTCGTCTTTTAAAGTAGGATCGTCAATTTTAGATAGTTCCTTAGAAGCTCTAATAAAGTTACCTAAATATTGAAGTGAAGTAAGTTCATATTCTATTTCAGATGCTGTTCGTAGTGAAATGAACATGTATATGGCGAAAATTCCTATAAAGGTTGGAATTTTATCAGCGCCATCAATAATAAACCAAACTAATGTTACAACTGAGCTTAAAGCTATTAGATTGTATAATAATACCTTTGATTTATTTACAACTGTTTCTGTATTAAATAAATTAAATATCTCACCTTTTCTTTGTTTTCCTAAATTAGAAAATATCTGTTGTATTGTACTTCTTAGATTTTCATCATTTTTAAATTTTTCTATTATTTTATTTCTTTTTATTAATTCAGCACTATTAGTTTTTGGTGTTCTTAAAATATAATATAGCATTTGTTCGCCTAGAGTTGATGAACAATTGCTTATTTTCTTAAAGACCTCATCAATATTTAAATCATGAGCAGTTTGATCATCTATGTCATGAAAGGTATTTTCATTTAAAGATTTAGGACCATATTCATAATAAAATTTATGTATCTTATTAAAGTCAAATTTAGAATCATATGAATCTGGCCAAGAGGAGATTAAGAAAATTATTTCATTAAACTTTCTTGATTTATCAAAGAGTTTAGAAGAGATAACAATAAGTATAATAAAAAGAAAAATTCCTATTTGATATATTCTGCCTCCTAACTGTGTTCCTAATTTAAATGTAAAATAAATAGTAGCTATAGACAAAGCTACAAAAATGAATGTAAGATACTTATAAATTAATAACTTTCTTTTCAAAAAACCACCCCTATTATATTAATTGTATTATTTATTATAATATAACATAGATGGGAAAAATAGTATTTGAAAGTGATTTATAAATGTATAGAAGTTAAATAACAATATAAATCTGTAGATTTATATTAAATAAAGGTATAAAATAAAATATAGAATTAAAGAAAATGGAGTGAGATTAGGTGGACAATAAGAATAGGCCAATAGGTTTTTTTGATTCAGGAGTAGGCGGATTAAGTGTAATGAAAGAAGCAATGAAAGTAATGCCGAATGAGAACTATATATATTTTGGAGATTCTAAAAATGCACCTTATGGAGTAAAGAGCGTTGAAGAGGTTAGAGACTTAACATTTAAGGCTGTAGAATTCCTATTAAATAAAGGGGTTAAGGGCATAGCTATTGCTTGTAATACAGCAACTAGCGCAGCTGTTGCAGATCTTAGAAAAGTGTATCCAGATTTACCTTTGGTAGGTATAGAACCTGCATTAAAACCAGCAGTTGAACTTAACAATGATGGAAATATATTAATCATGGCAACATCAATGACACTAAAAGAAGAGAAATTTAACAAGTTAATGAATAGATATAAGGATAGAGCATCAATAGTTCCTGTACCATGCCCTGGTCTTGTAGAATTTATTGAATCTGGTAAGTTTGATGGGGAAGATG
The DNA here is from genome assembly GCF_015555225.1 of Clostridium sp. D46t1_190503_E9. Taxonomy (NCBI): domain Bacteria; kingdom Bacillati; phylum Bacillota; class Clostridia; order Eubacteriales; family Clostridiaceae; genus Clostridium; species Clostridium sp. D46t1_190503_E9. The sequence goes on along the minus strand of NZ_JADNKB010000007.1, from coordinate 123,459 downwards.
TTGAAGCATATTTGTTTGAAAAAATGAATACATACAATGATGGTAAAATATCTTCTATAGTTTTGGGATGTACACATTATCCATTTATAAAAGACACTTTAACTAAGATTATAGGAAAGGATATTACTATAATAGATGGAGGACTAGGAACAGCTAAAGAGTTAAGGAGAAGGTTAAATGAGAAAAACTTATTAACTGAGTCAAAGGAAAAGGGAAACGTTGAAATATTTAACTCTTCAAATAAAAATGAAGTTATAGATTTGAGCTATAGATTATTGAATCAATAGAAAAATCTTTAACTGAATCTAATAAAAAATAAAAATATAAATATTAAAGATAATAATATTAGACTTATAGTTTTATTCTATAAGTCTAATATTTTGAAAATATTTGTTAAAATGTTGACAAAATTCCTGGAAATTGATATATTATATTAAAGGGAGTTTTCAGAAAATTTAAACAATTATAAAGTACTGGGGGGTATGTTTTATGGAAATTAAAATAAAAGATGTATTGGGAGAAGATATAACTATAGAGGACGCTATTTTATTAAGAGAAATGATTAGAAATAGTATAAATATTGGAGTATCCCTTGATTTTGAAGGATTTGAGAGAATCCCAACTACTTTTTTAAATGTTTTACTTGGTGATTTAATAAATAAATTTGGGAGAGAATTTATTTTTAAACAAATATATGTTAAAAATTTATCAAATTATACTGATTATTCTAGGGTAGTTTTAGGTACCTCTTTTCAATAAAGCATAGAGAAATCTATGCTTTTTTTATTAAATAATATATAATTACCATAAGAAGAAAAAAATATATAACTCCAGTTTTAAATTATAAGTGGATATATATATAACTTTGAATTTATAGATTCAAATATGACAATAATAATAGAAGATTTAATTTTGAAAGGAGATTTATTATGAAAAATCCAATAGTAACTATAAGTATGGAAAATGGAGGTGTTATAAAAGCTGAATTATATCCAGAAATAGCACCAAATACAGTAAGAAATTTTATAGACTTAATAAATAGAGGTTTCTATGATGGCATTATATTTCATAGAGTAATACCAGGTTTCATGATTCAAGGGGGATGCCCAGAAGGAACAGGTATAGGTGGACCAGGTTATAGCATTAAAGGCGAATTTTCTAGAAATGGATTTAAAAATGACTTAAAGCACTCAAGAGGAGTTCTTTCAATGGCGAGAACTATGATCCCTGATTCTGCAGGTAGTCAATTCTTTATAATGGTTGCAGATGCACCTCATTTAGATGGACAATATGCATCATTTGGGAAAGTTATTGAAGGAATGGATATTGCAGACAAGATAGTAAATTCAAAGAGGGATTATAGTGACAAACCTTATGAAGATCAAAAGATATTAAAAATGACAGTAGATACTTTTGGAGAAACTTATGATGCTCCAGAAATAATAGAGGATTAATAGAGAGTTTAGGAGGGGTTATATGCTTGACAATAATAAGTGTATTTTAGTTTATAATGTTCCTGAAAGAGAGTTAAATATTTTAAAAGAAGAAGGAATTAGGCTTTTAGAAATATCATCAGAAATGGTTGAAATGACTATTAGGGATATAATAAATGGATTAAAGTTCGAGACATTTAATTCAAATCCACGAAGAGAATCTGTTATTCTTTTTAATAATTTTTCTGATGAAGAGCTAAAAGGAACTATAAGAAGTATTAGACAAAAATTCAAAGGCGGAATATTAGCAACAGTAACGCCGACTTCAATGGAGTGGAAATTTAATTATTTAGTAGAGCACTTAATTGAAGAAAGAGAGTGGTACTTAAAACAACAGAAGGGAAGATCTCAAAGTGAGTAGAGTTGGGGAAAAGATAAAAGAGGCTCGACTTAAAAGTGGAATGAGCCAAAAGGTATTAGCTAAAAAGTTAGGTGTAGCAGAAAAATTTATAAATGAAGTTGAAATGGGAAGAAGAGTAGCTCAAGAATCTTTAATTGAAAAAGCATCAAAAATATTAAATTCTGATTTTAATGATGTTAGTATGGTTGTTACTGATGAAGCTTTAATTGAAGAAAGAAAAGCTATGAAAGAAGTTAAAAATAAGACTTTTAAAGGAAATATAGAAAAGGACGAGGTTTGGACTAATGCCTTTTCATCTGTTTTAAAGAATGTTCCTGTTCTAGATTATTCATTAAAAAATAATAAGGGATTTAAAGAATTACCTATACACTCAAATAAAGTTGAAGGATATTCTCAAGATAAGGTTCTATACTTAGAGATTCAAGACGATGAGATGTCTGGATTTAGAATGTTAAAAGGAGATTTAGCTTTTGCTACTTTAGTAAAGGAAGTAAGCAATAATGGAATATTTTTAGTTGAATATAAAGGGAAAAGAGCAATAAGACAAATAAAGAACTTAGGAAATTCTAAAGTCTTATTGGTTAGCAATGCAGGAAGTCTATTAACTGAAACTATGAATCTTAACGAGATTTCTGTATTAGCGAAATTAGAGAGAGTAGAAATAAAGTTATAAATAAAAAGTTGTTTTGGATTAATAAATTCAAAACAACTTTTTTTTATAATAAAACTCATCAATATATAAAACAAATTACAATTTAGGTTCCCACTTTACAAAAACAATACATATATTGATATAAACAAAATTTGTGAGGTGAGAACTATAGAAAACATAAATCCAAATAAGGTAGATGCAGGATTAGGACTTATACAAAATGTACCAAAGAATGTATTGAGTAAATTAGGAATAAGCTATGGTACTAGTTTTTCAGAGGGAAGTACAATAGAAGTCACTATAATATCTGGAGATAGTCCTGAGAATGTAACTAAAATTGTAGAGGACTTAGGAGGAAGATATGAAAATTTAGGTTTTGGATTTGGAATAGTTAATATACCTGTTGAAAATTTGTGGAGATTAGCAAATAGCAATTCAATACAATATATAGAGTTACCTAAAAGCTTATATACTACAGATGCTCAAAGTAATAGGGCTGCCTGTGTAAATACAGCTAGAGAGAGTTTTAATATTCAAGGTGAAGGAATTTTAATTGGATTTATAGATTCAGGGATAGATTATACTCATCCAGCATTTAGGAATGAAGATGGAACAACAAGGATAGATTATATATATGATTTAAGTGATAATGGGAAAATATACAATAGGGAGATTATTAATACTGCGCTTCAAAATCCGGATCCATTTTCTGTAGTTCCTTCTTATGATAATACAGAACATGGAACTCATGTTGCTGGGATTGCTTGTGCTGGAGGAAATATAAATCCATCCTTTTATGGGGTAGCCCCCAAAAGTTCAATTGCAATGGTTAAATCTACTAGAGGCCAATTTGCACTTAGTACTAATATAATGAGAGGATTAAAGTTTCTTGTTGATAGAGGTAAGGAATTGAATAAACCATTAGTAGTTAATATAAGTTTAAGTACAAATGATGGAGCTCATAATGGTACAAGTCTTTTAGAGCAATATATATCAACCATATCAACATTGGAAAGAATTACAATTGCCATTGCCGCTGGAAATGAGGGAGATGCAGCTCATCATGTTGGTGGAGAGCTTACAGGAGAAAAAAGAATCTCTATAAATGTAGCTGAGGATGAACCTGCCGTAGTATTAAATTTATATAAATCTGTTTTATCCAATATAGCTATAAGAATAACAAGCCCCACTGCAGCGACAAGTGGAGAGGTAGTAATAAGGGAAGGCTATACTGAAGGAATAATAGGAAGGGATAGATACCAGGTTTTTTATACTGGGCCTAAACCATTTGATTTAATAGGAGAAATATCAATTGCATTACTAACAAATAGTCAATATATATCATCAGGGCAGTGGGAAATTAGATTATCATTACAAAATGAGTATAAGGGTATGTTTGATATGTGGTTGCCAATATCTGAAGGATTAAATATTAATACAAAGTTTTTACAACCAACTGTATTAAATACACTTGGAATTCCTGCAACAGTAAGCAATATAATTGCAGTTGGAAGCTATAATTATGTTACTAATAATATATCTTCTTTTAGTGGAAGAGGAAGGCCAGCAATATTTCAGACAATAAGACCAGATTTAGTAGCTCCAGGAGAAGGTATTTCAGCACCAACTCCAAACAGGTCATTTGATACTAAAAGTGGTACATCTATGGCTACTCCACATGTAGCTGGAATTGCAGCATTAATGATGGAATGGGGAATATTAAAAAGAAATGATCCATATCTATTTGGTGAGAGGTTAAAGTATTATTTAGTAATTTCAGCTAAGAGGCCAAGAACTGATGTAATATATCCAGATCCGAGTTGGGGATATGGTCAGGTATGCTTAAATGCAGCTATAGAAGCTATAATAAATAATATTGGTTTTATAGGATCTAGAAGTAGTAAATTATATAGAAATGATGGCGTGAATAGCATCAATGAAGATTCGGATAGTGATAATGAGGCAGATGAAGATTCGAATAACATAGTGAATATAGATAATAAAATCAAAAATAGTGATGAAGATGGTAAAAGTGAAAGTTTAATTAATAGAATTTTGGAGGAGAAGGAAGTGGATGTAAAAAGCAATGATTACAGGCAGCCAAGTATATACAAGGACTTTGAAAGAGAAACATTTCAAAACTATAAGGATTATAACGAGGTGGTAGGTTTTATAGTTGAATATACATCAAGAGAAGAATTATTAAAGATAAATAATCTTCCAGATGCATCAGTTACAATATTAGATAATAACTTTGCTATAGTTTATATACCTTTTAATAGAATTTTAGAAGTAGAGCCATACGTCAAAGATATAGTTTCAATAGAGGTACCAGTAATTTATACATTAGAACAATCCTCTCCAGTAGAAGCTAGTGGTGCTCCTCTGTTTCATAACAATCCATTTCTAAAATTAAATGGAAGAGGGGTTGTAGTAGGTATTGTAGACACAGGTATAGATTATTTAAATAATGAATTTATGAGGGAAGATGAAACTACAAGGATATTAAGGATATGGGATCAGAGCTTAAATGGCGAGAGTGATATTTATGGCGCTAAGTTAGGTGTTGAATATAATAGTGATCAAATTAATCAAGCTATACAAGCAAATAAGAGAGGAGAAGATCCATATGCCATAGTTAAAACAAAAGATGATATAGGACATGGAACTATGGTAGCTAGTTTAGCTGGAGCTAGAGGAATAAATCCTGAAGTTATGGGAGCAGCCCCAGATTGTGATTTTGCAATAGTTAAGTTAAAGCAGGCACCTAGCGTTATATTAGATTATGCAGGAGTTAGCACTCCAGGAACAGGAAGATATGCAACTGTTGAAGTATTATTGGCTGTAAGATATTTATCAAGATTAGCAAGTGATATAAAAAGGCCGATGGTAATATGCGTCCCTCTTGGAAGTAATACAGGAGCTCATGATGGAACTAATGCTATTGAAATAATAATGGCAAATACAAGTAGCCAATTGGCGGTTGCATGTGTTACAGGGACTGGAAATGAAGGTGATACTGATACTCATACAGAAGGTAAATTTGATAAGCCAGGTCAAATAAAGAATATAGAAATTAGAATAGGTAAAGGCCAAAAAGACTTAAATTTTCAAATATATATTCAGCAACCAGATAAAGTTTCACTAGGAGTGGTATCTCCTTCAGGTGAAGTTGTTGAAAAGCTAACAGTAAGATTAAATAAAGTAGAGAATATAAGTTTTGTTTATGAAGGTACACGAATGAGAATTTCTTATATTTATCCAGATCCTGTTACTGGAGATGAGATAATAAGCGTAGAAGCAAGGGGACTTAAGGAGGGAATATGGCAGTTTAGGCTTTATGGTGATTATATAGTTGATGGAAGGTATTGGAGCTGGTTGCCTCAAAGAAGCTTGTTAGACCCTGATACTAAGTTCTTAAGTCCAAGTCAATATACAACATTAACGGTTCCTGGAACGTCAAGAGGGGCAATAGTAGCTGCGTTTTATAATCAAAATAATAATGCAACCGTAGGTCAATCAGGCAGGGGATTTACAAGGGATGGAAGAGTAAAACCTGATGTTGCGGCAGGTGGTATAAATGCGGTAGTTACAATGCCAGGAGGTGGAACTAGAGTAGTAAGTGGTTCATCTGTTTCAACAGCTATTACAGCAGGTTGTTGTGCATTAATAATGCAATGGGGAGTTGTAGATGGAAATGATCCTAATTTGTATGCAACAGAAATTAGAACTTATTTAATAAGGGGAACAAGTATGAGGGTAGGAGATATATATCCAAATGAACAATGGGGGTATGGAGCAGTAGATATGAAGGGAGTGTTCGATTCTATAAGAGAAAATCTAACTGGTGGTGTTAGTCAAACAAGAGATAATGAAGAATATAGAGTGGGGAATCTATTTGTAAGCAAACCAACAGATATATAAAAGAACCAAATTGATGGCAAAGGCATATATTGATTAAAGGAAAAATATTAAAGGAGAAATGTATGGCTCAAAAAGGTAGATTAAAGGTACAATGTTTTGTTAATGAAACTTATATACCTATTGAAAATTCAAGGATAGTTATAAGACCATCGATTGGGAGTCCAGAAACAAATGATATAGTTTTAACTACTAACTCTATGGGAGAATCAGAAATAATAGAATTAGATGCACCTCCTTTAGAATACTCACAACAGCCAACAGGACAGGTCCCATATAGTATGTATGATATAAGAGTAGAGAGGGAAGGATTTCAAAGTATATTAATAAATAGGTGTCAGGTTTTTCCTGATGAATTGGCTTTACAGCCATGTAATATGATTGAATCTTTAAATAGAGCATACAGAACTGAAACTATAAATGTTCCACCTAATACATCAAATATTTCGCCAACTGGACCAAATGTATCACCGACAACAGGAAATATTAATGAAGTAATAAATATAGGTCCAAATGTTTTAAATGGAAATTATCCAGAGAAAATACCTGAAGAAGAAGAAAAGCCATTGCCACCTCCAACGAGCGGAGTTGTTTTGCAAAAACCAGTTGTACCCGAATTTATAGTTGTCCATGCTGGAGGCCCCAATAATACATCAGCGCCTAATTACAGAGTTCCTTATAAGGAGTATATAAAAAATGTTGCATCATGTGAGATATATTCAACTTGGTCAGAAAATACAATACGTTCAAATGTTTATGCTATAGTTTCATTTACTTTAAATAGAATATATACAGAGTGGTATAGAGGTAAGGGAAAGAATTTTGATATAACAAATTCTACAGCATATGATCATGCATTTACTTATGGAAGAAATATATTTGAAAGTATTAGTGAAGTAGTAGATGATATATTTGCAACTTATGTAAGAAGGATGGGAAGAAAGCAACCGCTATTAACCCAATATTGTGATGGTAAAAATGTATCTTGTCCAGGTTGGATGACGCAATGGGGAAGTAAGTATTTAGGCGATCAAGGTAAAACTCCATATGAAATATTAACGAGCTTTTATGGAAGTGATATTGAATTAGTTACTGCAGAGCAAGTTAAAGGAGTACCAAAATCATATCCTGGATATGATTTAATAATAGGGTCATCGGGAGTAGAAGTTAGTACTGTACAGGAATTTTTAAACAGAATATCCCAGAACTATCCTCTAATTCCTAAGGTTGCCCAAGATGGGATATATGGAGCTAATACAGCAGAGGCAGTTAGGGTTTTCCAAGGAGTTTTCAATTTACCTAAAACTGGTGTAGTTGATTATGCAACTTGGTATAAAATATCAGATGTTTATGTAGGAGTAACAAGAATAGCAGAATTAAGGGGAAGTGCAAGAAGTGTTCAAAGAATATTTGTTCCTCCAAGGTCTTTTGATAACTACTATGATCCTACAATTCCTAAGTTTGATTACATGGATGATATGGTATGATAAGGAGATGAATTGGAATATTTCCAATTCATCTATTTTTTTCATAAAAATAGTTATATAATGAACATGAATATATAAGTTTTTTTATTACCTACAACAGAGCGGATACATATTTAAAATTAAGGGGGACAGTTATGAAAGGTACAGTTGTTTCTACATGGCTAAGGACATGTAGAGATTTATATGGAAATGAAGTTATAAATAAAAGTTTAAAATCAGTAAATTGGTCAGAAAACATAGTGTTTACACCGTTAGAAGATGTAAATGATCCACAGATATTTAATTTAATACAGACTATAGCAGATAATGTAGGTACTTCAGTAAATGAGCTGTGGCAAGTCATTGGAGAAAATAATCTGCAGAAGTTTTCAGAAGATTATCCTATATTCTTTAAAAGAGTAAACTTATATAAGTTTTTAGATTCACTTAACTTTATACATTCAATAATAATGAAAAAGATAAGAGGTTCTAGGCCACCTAAGATGCATTTAGAGCCAATATCAAATAATAGTATATATCTTACATATAAATCTGATAGAGAATTATTTGATTATTTCTTAGGTTTGTTAAATGGAAGTGCTAAACATTTTGGTGAGACTATAGAGATTAGAGAAGTAGAAAGAAAAAAGGGAGAATTAAAAGTACATATTAATTTTGGAAATACAATTCAACATAGTAAGAGGTACATATTCAGTAATAGTTTATCAAGAATAGGATTAAAGAGTTTGGAATTAAAGATGACAGTTCCAATATTTATAATTACTACTTGTATTAGTATATTACTTGCAGGATTGTCAAAGGGATTAATTATTGGAGTCATTTCTGGAATTGTATCTGCATTTGTATGTTATATGACAATAAAGCCTTTAAATGACATAATAGAAAATATAGAAAATAATAATTTTGAGGCTGTAGATAGAAGTATTTCTACAAATGATAAGCTTGAAAAAATATATAAGGGAATATCAAAGTTAAAAGATAATATTGGTAAAGATTCAACATCAGCTAGTCTTGCGGCTAATGAATTATCAACATTTACCAAAGCGATGCATAATACAACAGAAAAAATGAGAAAAACTACAGAGGAAATATCTAGTTATTCAGAACAAGTTTCAGAGTTAGCAATGCAACAAGAATTAAGTACTGAAACTCTTGTAAAGCAAACAAATGAAAATATTTTAGCTTTAAAAGATCTTGTAAAGACCGAAGATAAAAATAAAAATGAATTAGATAAATCTGTTGAAAAAATTAATCAAAGTCATATAAATGTGGACAAGTCAAGTGAAGCTATAAAAGAATCATTAAAATCATTTATGGATGTAAAGGAAAAGGGGAAAAATCTTCAAAGAAAAGCAGAAGATATTACTAATATAGTATCTTTAGTAGCAGGGATTTCGTCTCAAACTAATCTTTTAGCATTAAATGCTTCAATAGAAGCTGCAAGGGCTGGAGAGCAAGGACGAGGATTTGCTGTTGTAGCGGAAGAGGTAAGAAAGCTTGCAGAACAATCACAACAAGCTGTTAAGGATATAAATAGTAATTTATCGTTCTTTGCAGAAGAAATTAATTCATTAGTAACAAGTATAGAAAGCCAATATAATATATTGGAGCTAGAAACAGATAATTTAGAGAATGTTAGAAAGATAAGCTTAGAAGCTAATGAGTTGATTAAAGTTGTATCAAATGAAACTAATAAATCAATAATCCAATTAAATAATGAAGTTAAATCAGTAGAAGAAATGTTTAAAACTATTGATTCACTAGCTTCTATTGCAGCAGAAAATGCAGCATCATCTCAACAAGTTAACCAAGATATAGAAGAGTTTACTAGAAATATTCAGGATATGATAGATACTCTCCAAAAAATTAAGGATGTTGGAGATAACTTTGAAAATGATGTAAATATATAATTAAAAAATTACACCCCATGGACTCAATTTTTGAGGCTGGGGTGTTTTGTTTTATGAATTAATTTAATTCTTTTTTATGTTTAAAATAAAAATAAATTGTTTGTGCTATAAATACCAAGCTAAGCATACCAAAAAGAGGATATAATGATCCAATTAATTTTGAAAATCCTATTCTTGATATAGGAAGAGCAATAATTAGAACTATGAAGATTGCTTTCTTAAAGTCTATATTAAAGCTATTATCTAATGTTTTACTTATGGAGTAAACATCAGAAACCTCAGTGGAAAACATTTCTAACCAAATTACAACTAATAATAATGCTTGAATTACATTGCCAAAGCGTTGTGCTACAAATAATAAAGGTATTTCATATTGATGTATATATGGTTGGTTTATCATTAACAAAAAGTTTATAGCAAAACTTAAACAAGCTAAACCTATTGCACCAAGTGTAATTCCATAAAACATAGTTTTAGGTTTTTTTATTTGATTACTAAGAGGCACTAATACACCAAGACAACAAAGAGTATTATATCCAGCATATAGTATTGTAGATAATGTGATACCAGTCTTTTTAGGTTCAAATTTAGTTAAAAATTCTATAGAAATCATATCTTTACAAAACATAAAATATAGTATGGTTATTGTTGTTATAGTAATAACAAGAGTTGGAACAATAAATGAATTAACTTCAATTAAACCATCTGTATCTCTTAAAAGAAAGAAAACTGCTAAAGCAACCATTATTAAAGATCCAATTATCTTAGGAATATTAAAAAATTGATTTATTAATGCACCACTACCAGCTAATATTATTGACGCACTAGAAATTAAGTATAGTGTAGTAATTACACCAGTAATTTTGCCGAGTAAATTTGGACTTACAACCTTAATTACATCACCATAAGAGTTTAACTTATATTTAATACTAATTTTAGAGACTATAGAACCCATAATTATATAAAATATACCACAAGCTATAATTCCTATAAAGCTTGATACTCCATATGATGTGAAAAATTCTTTGATTTCTTGTCCAGAAGCTAACCCAGCGCCAACAATTGTTCCAATAAAAACAACTGCTATTTGAAAAATTTTAGAAAATTCACGTTTCATTTTTAATCCCCCTATTTACTATCTATTAACAAATATATATTTATAAAAGCACTTTTATTCTTCAAAAATGAATAAGGTATATTTTCTTAGGGAAAATAACTTTGAGGAATATATATAAGGAGGTAATTAAAGTGAAAAAGAGGAATTTGTTTAAATGTTGTTTAGTAGTAATTATGAGTTTTTATTTATTATCTGCATGTGCAAAAAAAGAAAATAATGAAAAAGCTAATATAGATTTATTTAATCCAAAGGAAGCAGCAAAAATTGCTGAAAGTTATTTAAACTATGTTAAGGATGACAATATAGAAGAAGCAAATAAGCTATGTACAGAGCAATTGATAAGTAAAAATAAGGAGATTTCTACTGGAACATCAAGAATAATAGCTTATGCGCCTGATAACATGATAGAATCTTCGGGTTCAGCTTATGCGATATATAATGTAATTAGAAATTCAGCATCAGAACCAAAATGTGATTTAGATAATTATGCAATAAAGGTTTTAAAAATTGGAGATGAATATAAAATTGATGAAGTTAAATCAATGAATAAAAAGCAAGTTTTTGTAAGAAATAAATCCTTAAGAATAATTGGAGAGGATGGGGGAAAAAGTGATCTAATACTAACATTAAATAATTTACCTAAGGATGTTTATGTAAGTGAAAATAAAATAATGTTATATAAGGAAAAAGCTCCATCTGAGGCATTTGGACCAGTATCATTAGGATATAAAGGACAAAAAGTAGCTATCTCCACAATAGGAAATAATAAGGCTTTTTTATCAATTGCATATATAGAAGAAAGTAAAGCGGCTCAAGGGCAAGGCGGTGGAGAAAGTGCAACAGCAGGTGCAAATCAAAATTCTAATATTAGTAGTGATTTAGAGGAGCTAGTAGATAAACCAATAGCTAAGAAAGTTGTACCTTTAGATATACTGGATAATGTTAAAATGGAAAATTTGGTGTTTTCAAAAGAAGAGGGATATTTAATCGTAGAATATTTAAATGCTAGTGGGTTAAATAGAATAAATGTATATAAAACAGCTGATGGAGAACTTGTTAAGTTAAAATTTAATGAAATGTTTCCAGAAGATAAATATAATATAAATTTAAAGAGCTTTGATAAAAGTGAAATTACTGTTGAGGTAAGTGGTAAGGAAGGTAGAAATGATATTAATATAGATGTTATTGGTGGATATAAAGCAAATATGGAAGAAGAGGAAGTTAAAAAAAATATTTAAAATACTTAACATATAAAAATAATGTAGTAGAATAAAAGTACAACTTAAATATAGTGGTACTTTTATTTTTTTATTAGGAGGAAATAATGAAAGAATGGAATGGTAAGAGATATCATAGTTTAAACTATTATCTTAGAAATAAATTTAATGAAAAAGTATATAAGATATCCTTAGATGGAGGATTTACTTGTCCAAATAGAGATGGAAAAGTTGCTAAAGGAGGTTGCACATTTTGTAGTGCTAGAGGATCAGGTGATTTTGCTGGAAGTAGAACCTTATCTATAACAAAGCAATTTGAAGATAGAAAAGATATGATGGAGAAAAAGTGGAAGGATGGAAAGCTAATTGCATATTTCCAAGCTTATACCAACACTTATGCACCAGTAGAAGAACTTAGAAGAAAATATAGAGAAGCATTAATGCAAAAAAATGTAGTAGCTTTATCGATAGCAACAAGACCAGATTGTATTGATGATGATGTTTTAGAGTTTTTGACTGAATTAAATGAAAAAACATATTTGATTGTTGAGCTTGGACTACAAACAATAAATGATGAAAGTGCTAGAAACTTTAATAGAGGATATGACTTTGAAGTATTTGATAATACATTAAAAAGATTATTAGAAAGAAACATTGAGGTAGTTGTACATACTATTTTTGGATTACCAGGTGAAACAGAAGAGGATATGTTAAAGACAGTAGATTATATAGCACACTCAGGGGCAAAGGGTATAAAGTTCCATCTGCTTCATCTAATGGAAGGGACAAAAATGGTTGAGCAATATGAAAGTGGTGAACTAAAGCTATTAACACAGGAACAATACATAGATTTAGTTTGTAAGGGAGTTTCTATGATTCCAGAAGAAATGGTAGTGCATAGATTAACAGGAGATGCACCAAGGGAATTGCTAATAGGACCAATGTGGAGCTTAAAAAAGTGGGAAGTATTAAATGCCATAGATAAAGCACTAGAGGATAATGATATATGGCAAGGAAAGAATTTTAAATAGTCTAATTATTAAAGATGAAGAATTAAAATATAAAAATTAATAATTGATCAAATTTCAATTTAAAATATGGGGAGGTATTTTTATGAATATAGATGTAATTATATCTGCAGATCATATTAAAGAAGAATATCTAGAAGATAAGACCGTAGTAGTAATAGATATGCTAAGAGCTACATCGGTTATTACAACAGCATTAGCAAATGGAGCAAGGGAAGTTATTCCTATGCTAACCGTAGAGGAAGCCTTCAATAAGAAAAAAGAACTTTCAGAAAAAGGAATAGCCACATTGTTAGGGGGAGAGCGAAGAGCTATAAAAATAGAAGGATTTGACTTTACTAATTCACCATTAGAGTATACGAGAGATAAAATAAAAGGAAAAAGTATAATATTAAGTACCACTAATGGAACAAGAGCAATAAATTTAAGTTTAAAAGCAAGTAAAATACTAATAGGTGCGATGATAAATGCTAAAGCTGTTATAGATAGATTGAATGAAAATTCTAGTGATGTTGTATTTATAAATTCAGGTACAAATGGTCAGTTTTCTATGGATGACTTTATATGCTCAGGGTATATGATTAATTTATTATGTAAAAAGGGTATTTATAATTTATCTGATATAGCTAAAACAGCTAAATATATATATGAAAATAATCAAAATATAGTAAGCTTTATAAAAGAGGCAAGACATTATAATATATTGAAAGATTTAAATTTACAGGATGATCTTGAATATTGCTGTAAAAAAGATATATTAGATATAGTTCCAATAGTAAATAAAAATACAGGCATTATATCATTAATAAATGACTGATAATAAATTTCAATTAATTACAATTTTTCTATTGACAATGGTAAAAAAAGAATATATCATAATATTAGATTGATAATCAATATCAGTTAAAGAGAGAGAAAATATTATTAGAAGCTCCACACTTTTAATAATATGAAGTATATACAAATAAATTAAACTCCTATAATTATAGAATTTATTTCAGTAAAAGATGACTAATAGCAACGCTTAGTCGTCTTTTATTTTTGTTCAAAAATATGTAGAATATATAAAAAAACTTTTTGGTAATTTTATCATGGTAAATATATCAACTTGCTGATGAAAAAAATATTTGATTATTAATTTTTATATAAAAATTAATGTACTTAAACTTTGGAATGACGCAATCTAAGGAAGAATGAAAAATTAATAAAAATATATGTAAATGTTATGAGTTTTATATGATGTTTTTTATGGTAAAAAATGAATATCAAAAATTAAATTGGCATTAATAGAATAATATTAAATAATTAGAAACTAACTCATATTTAGACCCCCTAAACATTATGTTAGTATAATGGCACAGATGAACAAACAAATCTGAAGGGGGAATTACAAATGATTAAATCAAAATTAATGATGTTATTAGCATCAACAGGATTAACAATAGCCTTAGGAGTAGGAAGCTTTTTTATGCCTTCAAAAACTGAAGCACCTAATAATGATGCTACAAAGATTCAATCTAACAGTGAAACTTCATCTGAAAATAAGGAAACAAAAACTGATGAATCTAATAGTGTAGTAGAAACAAGTAAAAATACAGTAGCTTCAGCAGATAAGGTTTCAACTGAATCTAAGACTAATGAAAATAATGAATCTTCAAATAATAAACAAACTGCAAATAGTAAGACTGAAACAGGTGTACAAGCTGATCAACAAACAGAAAATAAAAATTCAAATGAAGATTGTTATACTGATGGACAATACACACCACAACAAAAGCCAGTGGTTACTCCATCACAAGGTTCCAACTCTAATTCAGGGCAAGAATCAAATCAAAAACCAAATGTTTCAGATAGTAGCAGCTATATAGCTGAAATTGAACAAGCCATATTCCAAAGAGTAAATCAAGAAAGAGCAGCAGCTGGGCTCCCTGCATTAAGCTATAATGGAACTATGGAGCACTATGCTAGAATTAAATCTAAGGATATGGGCGATAGAGGATATTTTGATCATAAAGATCCGCAAGGAAAGTTAATTACTGAACAAATGAAGGCAGATGGAGTATCATATAGTGCTTGGGGTGAAAACATTGCATACATACAAGGTGTAAGTGGTAATGCGACTTTAGCAACACAATTTATGGACAACTGGATGAACTCATCAGGACATAGAGCAAATATACTATCATCAAACTTCAGTAGCATAGGTATTGGTGTTTACAAAATAGGAAACACATATTATGCAACACAAGAATTTTATAGATAAAAATGAAAGATATAAGATAACGTGGATAGACTAAGTTACGATTATATATAACTTATAAAAGCTATTATTTTGCAATATGACTTGCAAAGTAATAGCTTTTAATTTTATATAGAATATTACAGGAGTGACGTAATTATTTTAGTAAAGGTATTATTAGTATAAATAAAACTTAAATATTATAGATCACATTTCACTATATCTATATAAAGATAAAACAAATTATCCTTTGATAATTGATTAAATAGTAGTAGTAAATTTGAGGTCTTTATTTTTATGTTTATTCTATTTCTTTTAGATATAGTCAATGACTCACAAAAGGAGTATTTTTCTATAATCTTAACTGCTTCATCAATATTTTTGAAATCTAGGACTACATTATTGAATTCATATATAGAATTTGTAGTACTAGTATTAGTATTTGATATTTTTGATTCCTCAAAGTTTTTATTTACATTTTCAATATTTGATGTCACCTTAAAACCTTCTTTCAAAACTTAAAATCCATATAAAATATTCATATTATTATTGCCGTGGATATAATAGATAAATAAAATGCATATATTTATTAAAATAATACTTATATAGAAATATTTACCTAGAATAAATTATATATTATTTTTTAAAAAAGTCAAAAATACTATTTATTTTAGATGTAATATACTAATAGTATTAATTATGTAAATTGATAATTAAAACAGAAAAATATTATAAATAATATTTTAAAATATAAAGTTAAATATAAAATTATATAAATTATAAAGCATATGAATTAATGTCATAATTATTATTGGCTTTAAATTACTATTCTTAGGTTTATATATTAAATATGAATAAATAAAAATAAAAGAAGGTATAGAAATAGCTAGTACATATATGAGTGAATAATAATGTCTACAACTAAAAATAATTGAAGATATAATAGTTATAGCAAATTTATTTTTAATAAATTTATTTACTATATTAACAATTAGTAAGATTATTCCTGATTCTAATATTGGAACTATAAATATAGAGAGTATAATAAATATAAAGCTTATACTTATATTAGGCGAATATAATTTATTTTTATATATTGATAGAATAGTGAATGGAATAGTAGAAAGATATGATATTATCGATGCTAAAATAATGAATTTAAAAGGGTTAGGTTCTTAATATAATAAATTAGTTTATTCATAAAAATGCTCCTTAATGACACTATAGATTTTAAAAGTATGTATTATGTATATTATAATGTGCTTTATTAATAAAATGATATAGTAAAAAGAGCTTTATATTATGAAGCTCTTTTTACTATTCTTATTAGTTTTTATTTAATTGTATTAGACTACTTGGAAAATAAAGAATTTTAAATAATATGATTCATCAGAATTCCATAAAATTGGATGATCAGCACTTTGGGTTCTTATTTCTACTTGTCTTAATGTTCTTCTAGCATCATGAGCAGCTTCTTGAACTGTCTTTTTTAATTGCTCTTCACTCATATAGTGTGAACAAGAGCAAGTAGCAAAGTATCCGCCTGACTTAACCATTTTTAAGCCTCTAAGATTTATTTCTTTATAGCCTCTAATTGCTGATTTGATAGTATTTCTTGACTTTGTGAATGCTGGTGGATCAAGTATAACAACGTCAAATTGTTTACCTTCTCTTGACCAATCTCCAAGAACATCAAAGGCATTATGACATTCGAATTTAACTATATCTTGTAAGTTGTTAAGTTCAGCATTTCTTCTTGCACAATCAATAGCATGTTGGGATACATCTATACCAAGAACTGATTTAGCACCAGCTATACCAGCATTTAAGGCAAATGAACCTGTATGAGTAAAACAGTCTAATACATCCTTATCTTTACATACTCTATGCATAGCAGCTCTATTTTCTTTTTGATCTAAGAAGAATCCAGTTTTTTGACCATTTTCTAAATCAACTATGTATTTGACTCCATTTTCTATTATTTGAATATTTGTATCAAAAGGTTCTGTTAAGAAACCTTTAGTTTGTTCAAGTCCTTCAATTTCTCGTGTCTTAATATCACTTCTTTCATAGACTCCCTTAGCACCATATTCTTCAACTAGAACTTTTACTATTAGATCCCTATACTTATCCATTCCTAAAGTAGAAATTTGAATTACATAGTAATCTTCAAATTTATCAACAGTAAGTCCAGGTAAAAAGTCAGCTTCACCAAATATAAATCTACAAGAAGAGGTATCTATAACTGTTTTTCTATATTCAAATGCATTAGCAAATCTCTTTTTAAAGAAATCATAATCTATTTCTTCATTGATATCATTTGTCATTATTCTTATAGTTATTTTACTTCTATCATTTATGTAGCCTTTTCCAATAAAGAATCCTTTATGATTATATACCTCAACTATATCACCGTTTTCATAATCGCCATCATATTCATTTATCTCATCAACATATATCCAAGGTCTTCCTTGCTCAGCTCTTTTATTTTTTCCTTTATGTAAATAAAATTTACTTGCCATATTGTAGCTCCTTCCTAAATTAATCTTATAAGATTATATCATAACTATAACAAAATAAATATTAAACTTGAATAATATAGGTTAATAATAAAATTATTTGTATTTAATAATAAATATGTAAAACTGAAAAATAAATCAATAAAATATAAATAAATTATTAAAAAATAATGTGTAAATAAATTGACTTTAATAAAATAAGTGCTATAATATTAACAATAAACTAAATGTAATAAAATGTAATAATGTATATATTTAACTATTTATTCAATTAAATAGAATTTGTTTATATCTATTTTGAATAGCTAAATATATTAATGTGCATATTTATTATACTAATAATAAAAAGGGGGCAAATTATGAAAAAAAGGTTTATTTCTTTACTAGCGATAGGCTTAACTTGCATGATGGTACTTGGAGGTTGTGGAAGCAAGGGTCCTGAACAATCACAGAATGGAGAGTCTGGTAGTGTACAAATGGATAGTGAACAAGTTCTAAATACTATTTATTTTGAGGTGGTTACATTAGATGCAAATGATTGTACAGATAATCAAAGCTCATCTATTCTTAGTGCAGTAGAAGAAGGATTAGTAAGAATTGAAAATAGTGGAAAAGGCGATGAAATAGTACCAGCTGGGGCAGAAAAATGGGAAGCATCAGAGGATGGATTAACATGGACATTCCATTTAAGAAAAATGAATTGGTCGGATGGAGAACCTGTAGTGGCAAAACACTATGTTGATTCTTTCAAAAGAATATTAAATCCAGATAATGGTTTTGCTTACTCTTTCTTAGCTTATGATATAGAAGGAGCAGAAGAATACAATACAGGTAAAGGTTCACTAGATTCTGTAGGAATAAAAGCTACTGATGATTATACCTTAGAATTTAAGTTAAAACATTCAGTACCTTACTTTGTATCAAAGGTATCCTATGCAGTATTCCATCCAATTAGATTAGATATTATAGAAAAATTAGGTGACCAATATGCTAGCAATATTGCAGATAGAGTATATAATGGACCTTTTAAAGTAGAAAGCTGGGACAATGGAAATTCAATGGTATTAGTAAAAAATGATACCTACTGGGATGCAGATAATGTACATCTTCAAAAGGTTAACATGACAAATATTAAAGAATTTGCTACTCAAGCTCAATTATTTGAAGCACAAGAATTAGATATATCAGGAGCTCAAACAGATTATATAGACAAATGGACTGAAAGAGCTGATGCAGGTGAATTCCAAAAGCTAACAGGATCGGATCCAGGATCATTCTATTTATATTTCAATCAAAAGAGTGAATCAGCTAATGGAATATTAAAAAATGCTAAAATAAGAAAAGCTATTGGACTAGCTGTAGATAGAGATGTTTATACAAAAGATTTAGTTGGTAGATATCAATCAGCATATGGAGTAATTCCAACAGCTATAAATGTCGGAGATGAAAAATATAGAGATAAAGTAGAAGGACCTTTAGAAAGCGATGCAAAGACTTATGTAAATAATAAGGAAAAACTTCAAGAACTATTTAAAGAAGGATTAAAAGAATTAGGACTTCAAACAGATGATTTAAGTCAATATGAATTAACTTATTTATCTCAAGGAAGTTCAGAATTACAAAAACAAAGAGCTGAATGGATGGCACAACAAATTAATGGAAATTTAGGAATTAAGATTAATGTTGAAACTCAAGGTGACTGGGGATTGTATAATGATATATTAGAAAAGTTAGAATATGATTTTACAATGGCTGGATGGTCAGCAGATTATAATGATCCAATGACTTTCTTAGATATATGGGTATCAAATGGTGGAAATAATCATACTGGTTATGCTAATACTGAATATGATGAATTATTAGCGTCTGTATATAAAGAAACAGATCAAGCTAAAGTAACAGACATTTATAAAAAGCTAGAAAATAAATTAGTTAATGAAGATGTTGTTATGTCACCGTTCTACTATACTGATAAATATACATTCTATCAAAACTATGTTAAGGGCATTCAATTTACTTCATTTGGTGCAGTGTATGAATTCAAACATGCATATATACAAGGGAAAAACTAATTAAAGTTATCATATAAAATTAGTATGATGCACATCAACTATTGTTGATGTGCATTAATTCAATATAGAAAGGGTGGGAATATGGCAAAGTATGTTGTAAGAAGATTTTTTGAAATGGTTATTACACTTTATTTAATTGGAACAGCTACTTTTTTTCTTTTAGCTGCAATTCCAGGAACAGCTATAGATAAGAAGATTCAAAAGTTGCCAGAGCAAACAAAACAAATTGTTATAGCTAAGTATGGTTATGATAAGCCTGTAGTAGAGAGGTATTTTATAACAATAAAAAATTATATTGTAAAGGGTGAATTTGGTGAGTCTTTAGTACATGCAGGTGATACACTTTCAAGCATAGTTAAAAATAAGATGCCAGTTTCATCAAGGCTTGGAATACAGCAAATAGTAGTTGGAGTAACACTAGGTATTCTTTTAGGAATAGTTGCTGCAATGAATAGAGGTAAAATCATTGATTATGTAATTTTAGTAGGAGTAATGCTACTTGCTTCAGTTCCTTCGCTAGTATTATCACTATTATTACAAAAGTACTTAGCAAAGGGTCCGTTATTAAATTTACCTATAATAGGATGGCCAAAAGGAACAGATATTTGGTTTGGAGGGTGGAAGTACACACTTTTACCTACATTAGCGGGTGCAGGAACATATTTAGCTTATTATGCAAGATTGATGAAGACAAGCATGTTGGATAGTATAAATCAAGATTATACACTTACAGCTAGAGCAAAAGGATTATCAGAAGTGGAGATAGTTAGAAGGCATGTTCTTAGAAATTCATTTATTCCAATAATTACAGTATTACCAGTAGCGATATCAGGAGTAATTTCTGGATCTTTCTTTATAGAAAGGGTTTTCGCTATTCCAGGAGCAGGTCAATATTTTATTCAAGCTGCAAATGATAGAGATATTCCAATTTTAATGGGATTAACGTTACTGTATGCATTAATTTATCTTATAGCAATATTTATAACTGACATACTTTATACAGTTGTAGACCCGCGTATAAGATTAGTTAAGTAGATAGGAGTGTAACTTTATGAATAAATTAGAGGTAAAAGATAAAAGATTTGAACTTGTAGACTCATCTACATTAGATGGCGATTTAGTTGTAAGGCCCAATATTAGTTATTGGCAAGATGCTTGGAGAAGGCTTAAAAAGAATCCAGTTGCTATGGGTGCCTTATTTGTATTAGTTGCTATTGTGCTAATGGCAATTTTTGCTCCAATAATAAGAAATATGGATTATCAAACTGTTGTAACAGAAAAAAAGAATTTATCTCCTAGTAGTGAGTTCTGGTGGGGAACAGATGCTATGGGAAGAGATTTATTTACAAGAGTGTGGATAGGAACAAGAATATCAATAAGCGTAGCATTGATTGCTACTGTAATAGATATAGTAGTTGGATGCTTATATGGAGGCATAGCTGCATATTTAGGTGGAATAGTAGATGAAATAATGATGAGAATAGTTGAAGTATTAAATAGTATTCCATACTTAATAATTACCTTACTGATTTTAGTTGTTTTAGGAAATGGATATTTTCAGTTAATGTTAGCTTTATGCCTAACAGCTTGGACTGGCACAGCAAGAATGATACGGGGACAAATTCTTCAATTAAGAGAAAGCGAATATGTTTTAGCGGCAGAGGCTCTAGGAGCATCTCCAATGAGAATAATTTTAAAGCATTTATTACCTAACACAATTGGATTAATAATATTAGATGTTGCATCAACAATTCCAAGTGTAATAGTTTCTGAAACAATATTGTCATTTTTAGGCTTAGGATTAAATATTCCAGCATTTAGTTTAGGTTCGTTATTATCAGCAGGACAACAAGCCATGGCATTTTATCCTTATCAATTGCTATTCCCTACGATAGTTTTATGTTTATTAATATTATCATTTAACGTTTTAGGTGATGGCTTAAGAGATGCTCTAGATCCAAAATTAAGACAATAGGAGGTATATAAGGTATGGAAAAGTTAGTGAAAATAAATGAATCAATTCTAGATGTTAAAAATCTAAGAGTATCTTATCATACTTATGCAGGAGAGGTACAATCTGTTAGAGGGGTGTCTTTTGAGGTTGATAGAGGCGAGGTATTAGCTATAGTAGGAGAATCGGGATGCGGAAAAAGCGTTACAGCTAGATCAATTATGGCATTAATACAAGCTCCACAGGGAGAAATTAAAGCGGACAGTAAGATATTTTATAATGGAGAAGATATATTAACTTATGATAAAAAGAAGGTTAGAGAGTTCAGAGGTGGGGAATGTGCAATGATATTCCAAGATGCATTAACCTCTCTTAATCCAACTATGAAGGTTGGTAAGCAAATAATAGAGAATTTAGTAGCACATAGAAATATGGATAAAAAATCTGCACGAGAAGAAGCTATAAAGATACTTGAATCTGTAGGAATACCAAATGCTGAAAAGAGAGTTGATCAGTATCCACACGAATTTTCAGGTGGAATGAGACAAAGAGTTATGATTGCAATAGCAGTTGCTTGCAATCCTAAAATTTTAATAGCAGATGAGCCTACAACAGCTCTTGATGTTACAATTCAGGCACAAATACTTGAACTTATTAATGAATTAAAAGACAAGCTCAATACAGCAGTAATATTAATAACTCATGATTTTGGAGTAGTTGCGGGAATGGCAGATAAAATTGCTGTAATGTATGCTGGACAAATTATAGAACATGGGGAAAAGAGAGAGATATTCTATGAGTCTAAACATCCATATACTTGGGCACTTTTAAACTCAGTTCCTAAGCTTGGATGGAAAGGGAAGCAGTTACTAGACACAATAAAAGGAACACCCCCTGATTTAATTGCACCACCAGAAGGATGCGCATTTGCAGCTCGTTGTAAATATTGTATGAATATATGCTTAGAAGAGGAACCAAAGGAGTATTCATTTGGAGATACACATAAGGCTAAATGCTGGTTATACAGTGAAGAGATTCCTGAGGAAATTTTAAAGAAAATTGAGGAGGAAAGAAGAAATGGCTAATGAATCAAATATAATTTTAGAAGTAAAAAACTTAAAAAAGTATTTTAAAATTGGGAATAAAGATATTTTAAAAGCAGTAGATGATGTTTCAT
This sequence comes from Clostridium sp. D46t1_190503_E9, assembly GCF_015555225.1. NCBI lineage: Bacteria > Bacillati > Bacillota > Clostridia > Eubacteriales > Clostridiaceae > Clostridium > Clostridium sp. D46t1_190503_E9. The sequence goes on along the minus strand of NZ_JADNKB010000007.1, from coordinate 100,315 downwards.
TTGCCATAAAAGAAGGAGAGACTTTAGGATTAGTTGGAGAGTCAGGATGCGGAAAGACAACTTGTGGAAGAACTGCTATAGGATTGTATAATAAAACTTCTGGGGAAGTTCTTTATAGGGGTAAATCAATAGATGAATTAAAAGGTAAAGAAAAAAAACAATTTAATAAGGAAGTTCAAATTATATTTCAAGATCCTTATGCATCGTTAAATCCAAGAATGACTGTTGCTGATATAATATCAGAAGGAATAGATATTCATGGTATAGCTAAATCAAAAGAGGATAGGGATAAAAGGGTTTATGAACTATTAGAGTATGTAGGATTAAACAAAGAGCATGCAAATAGATTTGTACATGAGTTTTCGGGTGGACAAAGACAGAGAATAGGTATAGCTAGAGCTTTAGCTGTTGAACCTAAATTCATTTTATGTGATGAACCTATTTCTGCTCTAGATGTATCAATTCAAGCACAAATTGCTAACTTATTAATTAATTTACAGAAGGAATTAGGATTAACATATTTATTTATTGCCCATGATCTATCTATGGTCAAGCATATTTCAGATAGAGTAGCAGTTATGTACTTAGGTAGTATGGTTGAATTGGCTGAATCGGAAGAATTATTTAATAATGCTAAACATCCATATACAGAAGCCTTAATGTCAGCAATTCCAATAGCAGATCCTGATATAGAAGAAAATAGGGAAAGAATTATGTTAGATGGAGATGTTCCTAGCCCAATTAATACTCCAAAAGGATGTAAGTTCCAAGGTAGATGTAGCAAATGTATGGATATATGTAAAAATGAATACCCGGAATTTAAAGAAGTAGAGAAAGGGCATTTTGTCGCTTGTCATTTATATTAATTAAATTTTAGGAGATAAACACATGAAAAGTTTGAATGGAATAATAAATGATTTTGCTAAATGCGTGCTTGTTGGAAGTTTTATATCTTTAGCAATTATTTTTGGTTTGGGGGTAATTTCTTTATTAATATCAAAGTTTAATTGGCAACAGTCATTAAATATTGTAAGAAGTGCATTGCTTATAATTGGACCATTAGGAATGATTTTGGGGGCCCTTTTAATACTAAAGAAAAGAGATGAGAAGGAATTATTATTTATTGACCAGTGGAAAAAAAGGTATAGAGTATTTTCATATAAAATAGTTTTAATAACAGTTAGTTTAATTATCATTTTGTATGGAGGAATTATAGATTGGATTATAGTGAATTCTAGCATAATGAACTGAATTATTTTGTGTTAAATTTAATTATAAATCCCATTCTTTAAGGAGTTTGGGATTTTATTTATTTTGATGAATATTAAATATAAATGTAAATATAATTATAGTATAAAGCAATTATTTGGGGAGATATATATGATATTTAAGGCGATTGTTATACCAACTCCAAGAAGAATTAGAAGATACGTGGAGAATAAAATTGATGAATTAACTTGTGAAAGTATAACAAAAGATAAGGTTGAAAATAAGGATTTAGAACATATTGATATGACAAAAGATACATTTAAAAATTTTGGATTATCCATCAGAATCTTTTAAATAAAAAAACCACCTGTTTCCATAACAGGTGGTTTTAGGGGAGATATAATCTATATGCTAATATAGTTTGGGGGAACTATATTAGTTATTTTCCAGATGTTTATCAATCAAATTTTGGATTGTAGGGGTACATCTGTAGCCTCTGCATCCACCTGTACAAGCTCCTGTTGCCTTAGAAACTTCTGCTACAGTGTGGGCTCCGGCTTTGATTGCATCTTTAATTTTGGATCTTGGTATTGCCTTGCAAGTACAAACTTTAGTAATCTTATCAAGGACTTGTTCGTTTAAGTTATTTTCCATTTAGTTTTCCTCCTATATTAAGAAATCGACTAAGGAAAATAAAGGGGATAAAAAATAAATTTAATGTTTATTCTTTATGTTTATATTATATATTTAGCAATAAAGAAAGTCAATACTAATTGATAAAAATTATTAGTTAATTTTTAGTATTAATAATACACATTATAAATATATTTTGCCAAAAATATATTTAAATATTCTTAAATATTCTTAAATATAATCTTTTATATTATTTTACTTTGTAGTAGAATATAGTTATTATTAATATAATGATGTATTAATATTATTTCATTATAATTAGTTAAAGACTGTGATTAGGAAAAGTACTTAGTTGGATACTTTAAGAGAGTGACTGGTTGGTGAAAAGTCATAGAGAATATTAAGGAAAATCACCTAGGAGTTTGAGGCTGAAAGGTTTATAATTACTGATTAAGTTTTTCACGTTATCCTGCGTTAAGGGATAGAGTATGTTTGTACTCGAATTCAAATAGTTTTTCATATTTATTTATGGGGAACTTCTAACCTTAGGTGGTATAGCGAATAATCTTCGTCCTATTGGGCGGAGTTTTTTTTATTTGAATCTATATATTTATTATTTTATAGTTGATGTTAGCTAATGAATAATTACTAAACTATAGTTAATAATGTAAAATATAGATTTAAGATTAATAATTAGTAATAAGTATATCCTTAAAGCAATTAGCTTTTATTATGAAGTAATTAACAGAAGGGAGTTAAGATATGTACAAAAAGGTTGAATTACCAAAGGGTTTTGTTGGTATGGAAAAAGAAGTAGCTGACCTTTGGAAAGAAAATAATGTTATCAAAAAGAATTTTGATATGAATCAAGATGGTGAATATTTTACATTTTATGATGGACCTCCAACAGCAAATGGAAGACCACACGTAGGGCACGTTTTAACAAGAGTTATGAAGGACATTATCCCAAGATATAAGGTAATGAAGGGATATAAGGTTATAAGAAAAGCTGGTTGGGATACTCATGGATTACCTGTTGAACTTGAAATTGAAAAGAAATTAGGTATTTCAGGTAAGGAGCAAATTGAAAGCTATGGAGTTGAAAAATTTGTTACTGAATGTAAAGAATCAGTTTTTACTTATGTTAACATGTGGGAAAAGATGACTAATCAAATAGGTTATTGGGTAGATATGGAGAAACCTTACGTTACATATCATAATTCATATATAGAATCTGTTTGGTGGGCATTAAGTCAAATGTGGGATAAAGGTCTTTTATATAAAGGTCATAAGGTAATGCCGTACTGTCCAAGATGTGGAACAGGACTATCTTCTCATGAAGTTTCACAAGGATATAAAGATGTTAAGGATTTAACTGCTATAGTTAAGTTTAAGGTTGAAGGCGAAGAAAATAAATATATACTAGCTTGGACAACAACTCCATGGACATTGCCATCAAACTTAGCATTATGCGTAAACAAAGCATATGACTATATTGAAGCTAAAGTTGGAGATGAAATATTAATAATTGCTAAAGATTTAGCTTCAAAAGTTTTAGGTGAAGACTACGAAGTAGTTAAGGAGTTTAAAGGAACTGAATTATTAGGAACTAAATATGAAAGATTACTTCCTTTTGGTGAAGTTGAAGGAAAAGCTTTTGAAGTTATACATGGAGACTATGTAACATTATCTGACGGTACAGGTATAGTTCATATAGCACCAGCTTATGGTGAAGATGATAGCATAGTTGCAAAGAAGAATGGAATTGGATTTATAAACTTAGTAGATGCAAGTGGTAACTTCGTAGAAGAAGTAACTCCTTGGGCTGGAAAGTTTGTTAAGAAGTGTGACGAAAGCATAGTTAAGTATTTAGATGAAAACAACAAGTTATTTAAATCTGAAAAACATCTTCACTCATATCCACACTGTTGGAGATGTGATACACCACTTCTTTATTATCCAAGAGAAAGCTGGTTTGTTGCAATGACTAAGCTTAGAGATAAGCTTTTAGAAAATAATAATAAAATTAATTGGTATCCAGATAACATTAGAACAGGTAGATTTGGTAAGTTCTTAGAAAATGTTATCGACTGGGGTATATCAAGAGATAGATATTGGGGTACTCCACTTCCTATTTGGGAATGTGAATGTGGCCACAAAGAATGTATAGGAAGTATAGCAGAGTTAAAGGAAAAAGGAATTAATGTTCCAGATGATATAGAGCTTCATAAGCCATATATAGATAACATCCATTTAAATTGTCCTAAGTGTAGCAAGGAAATGACAAGAACAGCTGAAGTTATTGACTGTTGGTTTGATTCAGGATCAATGCCTTTTGCACAATTACACTATCCTTTTGAAAATAAAGAGCTATTTGAAAAGAACTTCCCAGCTCAATTTATCTCAGAAGCTGTTGACCAAACTAGAGGTTGGTTCTATACATTATTAGCTATTTCAACAGCAATATTTGATACTAATCCTTTTGAAAACTGTATAGTTTTAGGACACGTATTAGATAAAAAGGGATTAAAGATGTCAAAATCAAAAGGAAATGTTGTGGATCCATTTGAGGTTTTAGATGCACAAGGTGCTGATGCAACAAGATGGCACTTCTATACTGCAAGTGCACCATGGCTTCCAACAAGATTCTCTATTGATGATGTAGCAGAAGCTCAAAGAAAGTTCTTAAGCACTTTCTGGAATGTATATTCATTCTATGTGTTATATGCAGAATTAGACAATTTCAATCCATTAGATTATAAAGATTTCAAATCAGAAAATGTAATGGATAAGTGGATAATGTCAAAACTTAATACTCTAATTAAAGATGTAGATAACAATTTAAATTCATATCAAATAACTCAAGCTGCATTAATCATTGAAGAGTTTACAGATGAGTTATCAAATTGGTATGTAAGAAGAAATAGAGCAAGATATTGGTCAGAAGATTTGACAGAAGATAAGATTGGTGCTTATGTAACTTTATATAGAGTTTTAACTACTTTAGTTAAAGTAGCTGCTCCTTTTGTACCGTTTATAACAGAAGAAATTTATCAAAATCTAGTTGTTGGATTAGATAAATCTTCTACAGAGAGTGTACACTTATGTTCATGGCCAGTTGTAGATGAAAGTGCTATTGATGAAGAACTAGAGAAAGAAATGGATTTAGCTTACACAATAGTTAAACTTGGAAGAAGTGCTAGAAATGGTGCTAATATAAAGAATAGACAGCCACTTTCAAAAATGTTATTATCAACAGATGCAATACCAGGATACTATGGAGATATCATAAAGGATGAGCTTAATATAAAATTAGTAGAGTTTGGTGCTGATTTATCACAATATGTTAATTTTGAAATTAAGCCTAACTTACCTGTATTAGGTAGAGCGTATGGTAAATTAATTCCAGGAATAAGAAGAGAAATAGCTTCAAGAAATCAAATGGAATTAGCACAAAAGCTTCAAAGTGGAGGAACTGAAACTATATCAGTAGATGGAACAGAAATAGTTTTAAATAGTGAGAGTGTTTTAGTAACAATGCAAGGATTAGAAGGATATGCTTTTGCAGGTGAAGGTGAAATAGGTGTTGTTTTAGATACAACTATTACAGAGGAATTGAAAGAAGAAGGTCACCTAAGAGAAATAATATCAAAGATACAAAACATGAGAAAAGAAAGAGGCTTTGAGGTAGCAGATAAGATTAAGTTATTTGTTGCAGATAATGATATGCTTATAGGTGTTGTTAATAAGTACTCTGATGTAATAAAGAGAGAAACACTAACTCAAGAAATTGTTATTAATGAAAAAGTAGAGTATACTGAAATTGTTATAAATGGTGAAAAGCTAAATATGACAGTTGAAGTAATTAACTAAATTAAAAAATAAGTTAATAAAGTTAGAGGTTTTATTAAACTTCTAACTTTTTAACTCTAATATAGTTTTTCAATTGCTAGATAATTAATATGTAGTTAATTAAATGGTGGAAGAGGGCTATTTAGTAGTGATAAATTTAAAAAAATTCTATTTAATTTTTAGGTAAATTTAACGATTCAAGAATTATATGAAAATCATGATGTTATGGAATATTTTGGTTAAAAGTGACATCTTTATTGCGAATATATAGTGAATTATTATAAAGAGAGACCTTGAATATTGTATTAACTATTTGCAAATAGTATAATATATAGTTAGAATAGGATAAAAGATTATAAAGAAAAATGGAGTGATGTTGGTATGGCTACTTCTATAAAAGATGTTGCTAGAGAAGCGGGCGTTTCAATTGCTACTGTTTCCAGAGTTTTAAATGATATAGATGTTGTAAATGAAGATACAAAAAAGAAGGTTTTAGACGCTATAAAAAAACTTGGATATAGACCTAATATAGTAGCAAGAAGCTTAAAGACGCAAAAGACAAAAACAGTCGGTATTTTAGTTCCTGATATTTCAAGTGGTTTTTATCCTGAAATAGTTAGAGGAGCGGAGGATGTTGCTAATATATACGATTATAACGTGATATTGTGTAACTCTGATTTTGATGACGAAAAGGAAAAGGAATATTTAAGAGTACTTAAAGAAAAAATGGTTGATGGAGTTATATATATGAGTTCATCATTACAAGAAGAAACTTTAAATATTATAAATGAATTAGATTTAACTACAGTATTAGTTGAATCCAAAGATAAAGAAGAAAGTTTACCAAGTGTAATAATAGATAATATAAAGGCTTCAGAGGAAGCTACTAATTATCTATTAAATAAAGGATTAAATAACATAGCATATGTAGGTGCTAAAAAAGATAGTATGAATGCTTGGGGAGACAGATACATAGGATATGAAAACGCCTTAAAAGAAAAAGGCCTTAATGTAGATGAAGATTTAGTTTATACTAAAGGATTAAAAGTTAAGACTGGATATGAGGCAGTTGAGTACTTTGAAAATAGTAAGAAGAGTTATGAAGCTGTAGTATGTGCTTCAGATGAAATTGCTATGGGAGTAATAAATGCATTAAGAGAGCGTGGTAAAAAAGTTCCAGAAGATGTAAGCGTTATAGGATTTAATGATAATGCAGTTTCTTCAGTTTTCTATCCTAAGATAACAACAATAAAGCAACCAAGTTATGATATGGGATCAGTGGCTATGAGAATGCTTATAAAGATGTTAAATAAAAAGGAATTAGAAGAATCACAATATGTTCTTGACTATCAGCTTGTAGAGAGAGAAAGCTGTAAGTAAAGTTTTAAGTAGGAATACTGAATAATATATTCAGTATTCCTACTTTTTTACATTTTATGTATTGCCACAAAATAGAAAGCATGATATAATTATGTTAATATATTATTAAACGTTTTCAGTTTCAACTATGTGTATGAGAAAGTATGATAGTGTATGGTCTGATTAGAAGTGGGTTATCTAATCAATAAGAAAATGTGAGTTATGGGTTACAAAAAAACAACTTCAGAAAATGAAGTTGTTTTTTTGTTTTATTATAAATTTAAAGAATTCCTTCAGTTTTTAATATGTTTTCTAATTCTTGAACTTTTTCTGTTAATGTAACAAATTTTTCTTTTAATACATTTCTAGGAAGATCAGTGTCATCTAGAACACTTACTATATCTTCTACTGTTTTTAAGGCGTCATCAATATCTTTTTGGGCTATTTTTAAGTTAGATTCCTTCATAATTCGTCTCCTTTATGTATATAAACATAATTAATATTACATATATTTATCCTATCACTAATAAATATTAGATGCAAGGCATATATTGTATAAGTAATTCATAAGAGGTGAGATTTTGATAAATTATATTTGGTTTGGAATGATATTTTTAGGAGTGCTAATTGGGTTGCTCACAGGAAATGGAGAGGTAATATCTAAGGCTATAATATCTTCAGCTGATTCAACAGTTTCTCTTATTATAGGATTGGTTGGTCTTATGTGTTTTTGGTGCGGAGTAATGAAAGTAGCAGAAAAAAGTGGTTTTACTAGCAAATTAGCAAAAGTTTTAAGGCCAATTTTAAAATTAATATTTAAAGAAGCAGCAAAAGATGAAAAAGCTTTAGGTGCAATAGTAATGAATATAACTGCTAATATGATGGGGCTTGGAAATGCAGCAACTCCATTTGGAATTAAGGCTATGCAAGAAATGGATAGATTAAATAAGGAAAAAGGAACAGCTTCAAATGATATGTCTCTTTTTCTAGTTTTGAATGCAGCTTGCATACAGCTGGTTCCATCTACAGTAATTTCAATAAGGGCAGCTTGTGGATCAAGTAATCCAGGAGCAATAATAATGCCAGCTGTGTTGGCAAGCACTATTGCAGCAGTTATGGGAGTTGTTTTTTGTAAAATACTACAACGATATTTTTAAAAGGGGGGGATTTTTAAGGTGTTTCAATATTTAACGAAAAGCATAATTCCAATAATAGTTATAATAATTATTACTTATGGAATGTTTAAGGGGAGAAAAGTTTATGAATGGTTTATAGAGGGAGCCAAGGATGGATTAAAAGTTTGTTTGAATATATTTCCATACTTATTAGCTATGATTATAGCTGTAAACATATTTAGAGAGGCAAAGTTATTAGATATATTAAATAATATGATAGCTCCAATAGGTGGGGTAATTGGACTACCTAAAGAAGTTATCCCATTAGTATTAGTCAAGCCTTTGTCAGGTAGTGGTGCTGTTGGAATCTTAACAGACATCCTAAAGACTTATGGACCAGATACTACTATAGGATTAATATCTTCAGTAATTATGGGGACAACTGAAACTATATTTTATACAATAACAGTTTATTTTGGTGCTGTGCAAATTAAAAAAATTAGACATACATTGTGGGCGGCAGTATTAGCTGATATAACTGCAATAATAACTGCGGTTTTTCTAGTAAGTAGACTTTTATTATAAATAGAAAAAGGTGTACAGAATAATTAATAACTTTTAAATAATACGTAATAATTTTGTAACTAGTTAATAAGCAAAATATTCTATAATAAATTATATAAATAAAGGAGGGAAGTGTTTAAGAGATGGAGTGGAATGACAGATTATTTTTGTCAGATGAAGAAATAAAAATTTTAGCTATATTTTTAGCGTATGGAGTAGGATTAGGAGTATTAGTTGGTCTATTTGTTGGAAACATACAACTTTGCTTTGCTTTAGGGGGAGTTATATCTATTTTGATTTCACTTATAAAAATTTTTATAGGAAGAGTTAAGAAATCAAATAAGATTCATATATAAATACAATGAAAAAAATAAACATTACGAATAATATGTATTTTCTTTTAAATAAGCTATATAATTATTAATTATATAGCTTATTTAATTTTCATATAGGGGCAGGTGATGTTATGGCTTCAGAAAAGTTTTATATTATTAGTAGTAAAGTGTTGCCGGAAGTTTTTAAAAAGGTTTTAGACGTTAAAGAAAGTCTTTTTACGGGAAAGGCAAAAGATATAAGTGAAGCTGTAAAACAAACAGGAATAAGCAGAAGTACATTTTATAAATATAAGGATTATGTTTTTCCTATGTCAGAGGGGATAAATAGTAAAAAGATAACCTTAGTTGTACTACTATCTCACGAAACTGGAACTTTATCTAAGGTTTTAGATTGTATTGCTTTTAATAAGGGAAATATATTAACGATAAATCAAGATATACCTATAAATATGGCTGCAAATGTAACTATAACATTAGATATATCTAATATGAAAAAAGATTTAAAACACTTAGTTAATACTTTAAGAGCATTACCTAATGTTGTTAGTGTTAAGGTATTAGCTATGGAGTAAAAAAGAGGGAGTGAATTTATGAATAAGGAATTCTATAAGAATAATAGAGCTAAGGTGTTAGAATGTATTGAAGATAATTCTTTACTAATTTTATTTGCAGGAAATGCACCAAAGAAAACTGCTGATGAAAATTATCATTTTACGCCAAATAGAAATTTTTATTACTTAACTGGAGTTGATGAAGAAAATCATATTTTAGTTTTATCTAAGATTAATGGTAAGGTCAATGAATATTTATTTATAAAAGAAGTTGATCCTATTGCAGAAAAGTGGGAAGGAAAAACTATTAGAAAAGAAGAGGTTCCTGAAATTTGTGGAATAGAGGATATTAAATACCTTGGGGAGTTTGATAATTTTATAGAAAAATTAGTTCTTAATAAAAAAGAATTAAATATATATCTTGATCTAGAAAAAGGTAATGCGTCATATAAATATGCGAATGAAGTTAACAATAAATATTATAATATAAATATTAAGAATGCTTTTAAAATTATAGGGGATTTAAGACTTATTAAGACTGAGGAAGAAGTTAATACAATAAGAAAAGCAATAGAAATTACAATAGAAGGCGTAAAAGAGTTAATGAAAAATTCCAAGCCTGGTATTAAGGAATATGAACTAGAAGCATATTTTGATTTTATATGCAAGAAAAATGGAGTAAAAGATTTTGCTTTTAAAACTATTGCAGCAGCAGGTAAAAATGCTACAGTACTACATTATGTAACGAATGATTCAAAATTAAATGATGGAGACTTAATATTATTTGATTTAGGTGCTCAATATAAATACTATAATGGTGATATATCAAGAACCTTCCCTATTAATGGTAAATTTACTGAAAGGCAGAAAGAGGTTTATAATGCTGTTCTTAGAGTGAATGAAAAAGTTATTAAGGAAATGAAGCCAGGAGTTAAATTTCTTGATTTAAATAAAAAGGCAAAGGATTGGATTTCAGAAGAATGTATTTCTCTTGGATTAATGACAGAAAAAGATGATGTTTCAAAATTCTATTATCATAGTATAGGACATAGTTTAGGAATGGATACACATGATATAGAATTAGAAAATAGAGATGTTACATTTGAGCCTGGAATGATATATACTGTTGAGCCTGGAATATATATCGAGAATGAAGGAATTGGAATTAGAATAGAAGATGATGTTTTAATTACCGAAGAAGGAAATGAAGTATTAACAAAAGAAATGATTAAAACAGTAGAGGAAATAGAAGAATTTATGGCGGATAAATAAGATTATTAGAAATTAATATTTACGTTATAGTTGATTTGACAAGTTAATATCTGTATAATATAGGTATAAATTAAATGTGAATAACGACAAGGGTAGAGGAGCGATACTTAAGAGTACTATTAATGAGGTAAGCACAGTGATTTAATAGGAAAGGAATTATCGCCGAAGCGTATGATTGATGCTTTAAAATCATATGGCTGGGGTTGCATAAAATATATGTAACACTGTCACAAACTTGCTTTGTGGTGAGCTATCGCTTGAGGAATTTTACTTTTTCTATTATAGTTTAAAGTATATTTAGAGCCTTGAGTGAAAACTCAAGGCTCTTTTTAATTTCTGCCCTTTAATTATTTACAAAATTACATTAAGGGGGATTAAATATGAATAATAAAAAAAGTTTAAAAGTAGCATTATTGACTATTATGATGATATTACTATCAACATCAATAGTCTTTGCAGAAGAGGTAGATATAGCTACATCTAATGCAAATCATTATGGGTTATTAACTTTAATACCACCTGTTATTGCAATAGTATTAGCTTTTTTAACGAAGAATGTAATTATATCTTTATTTATTGGAACATTATCAGGAACTTTCTTAGTACAACTAGTGGACAATTCACTTTTTAATGCTATTATAAATTCGTTTTTGGATTTTGTATCTAGAGTTTTAAACTCATTAGCTGATCCTTGGAATGCTGGTATAATTCTTCAGGTATTAGTTATAGGAGGAGTTATACATTTAGTTGCTAAGATGGGGGGCGCTAAGGCTGTTGCAGAAGTACTAGCAAGAAAAGCTAAAACTGCCAAAAGCACTCAAGTAGTTACTCTTTTATTAGGATTAGCTGTGTTTTTTGATGACTATGCTAATTCATTAATAGTTGGACCTATCATGAAACCAGTATCAGATAAAATGAAGATATCAAGAGAAAGATTAGCATTTATTATAGATGCAACAGCAGCACCAATAGCTGGATTAGCCATTGTATCGACATGGATAGGATTAGAGGTTGGTTTAATAAATGATGCCTTTATTAATGGTATAGGTCAAGAAGTTGATGCTTTTGGGATTTTCTTACAAACTATACCTTATAGATTTTATAATATACTGATACTATTTTTTGTATTTATTACTTCAATATTATTAAAAGAGTTTGGACCTATGTATAAGGCAGAAATAGAAGCAAGGAGAAGGGGATTAAATTCTAAAGATGAAGAAGTTGCAGTAGAGTCCAATATGGATCATGCTGAACTTGAACCAAAAGAAGGGATAAAGCTAAGTATATGGAATGCCATAATTCCAATCGGTGTACTAGTTGTGACGGCATTACTTTGTTTCTATTTTAGTGGTTACTCTGCAATAATGGGGGGAGATGACGTTTCACTTCAACAAATAATTACTAATTCACCATTATCATTTAAAGCTATACAAGAAGCTTTTAGTGCATCAGATGCATCTGTTGCGTTATTCCAATCAGCATTAGTAGCAAGTATAGTATCTATAATAATGGGAGTAGCTAAAAAAATATTTACAATTTCAGAAGCTATAGATACATGGATAGACGGTATGAAACCTTTATTAATAACAGGAGTAATATTATTATTAGCGTGGTCACTTAGTTCTGTAATAAAAGATTTAGGAACAGCAAAATATCTTGTTTCATTACTTTCAGGATCATTACCTAATTTCTTATTACCAAGCCTTATATTTATACTAGGTGCAATTATTTCATTTGCAACAGGAACTGCTTATGGAACTATGGGAATATTGATGCCGCTTGCAATACCATTGTCATATTCGATGAATCCTGATATGAGTTATGTAATTGTTAGTACAAGTGCAGTATTAACAGGAGCTATTTTTGGTGATCATTGTTCACCGATATCAGATACTACTATTCTTTCATCAATGGGAGCTGGATGCAATCATATAGCACACGTAAATACTCAAATGTGGTATGCTTTATTTATAGCATCCATAACAATTATATTTGGATATATACCAGCAGGTTTTGGATTACAGTGGTATGTAGTTCTCCCGATATCAATAATAGCAGTGTTCTTAGGAGTACAAATATTAGGTAAGAAGGTTGAAGAAGTAAAGTAAAAAATGATAAATTAACTTGGAATAATAATTAACTAGTATTATAGTCTAGTTATATTAAAGATTTGAAATACCATATATAGTAAATGAAGCTCTACAAGATGTTTATTTGTAGAGCTTCATTCTAAGTTGGAAATATTTATTTAAGGTTTCCACCATGGAAATAAAGTCTGAATACTTCATTTCCTTTATGAGATATTGATTCAACTCCATTAAATAAGGATAAATCTCCATCCCACTTACATTCATAAATAAAATCTTCATCTTCAAAATATTTTGGGCCTCTGAATGGAGAATCTTCGGATACATTTTTTAAAGCTTTTTTTAAAAACTTGTTAAATCCAGATGGTGTTTCATTAAGAAGAACTTGTCCTTTATAATTCATCCCCCAGCAAACCTTTTCATTAAGCCAAACTAATTCCTCGCCTATGAATTCCTTATCTCCAACATGACTATCAAGGTAATAATAATTATATTTTTTATAAGCGTAGTCTTTTGAGTTTGGTCTAGATGATTTTTCTTTCTTAGCTCCAGAAGCATAAGTGTTTTTCTTAGCTTCTACAATAAAATCTTTAAATTTAGATAAGTCTCCCATATAAGTCTCCCCCTTTTTATACAACAAATAAATTATATAAAAAAACTATAACTAAATCAACAATTTTTGTAAAAATATACTATATTTAGGGTGAAATGAATGTATAGATTATCATGAAATATATAGATATAATATTATTTATAAAAAATATATAAGATTATGAAAGGAGAAAATATGAATAATTTAGAAAAGCTTAGAGAATTTATGAAAAAAGAGAAAATAGATTATTATATTATTCCAAGTAGCGATTCACATCAAAGCGAATATGTTGCTGAGTATTTTAAGGAAAGAGAATTTATATCAGGATTTACAGGTTCAGCAGGAGTACTCTTGGTTGGGTTAAAAGAAGCATTTTTATGGACTGATGGTAGATATTTTATTCAGGCAGAAAGAGAACTTGATGGAAGCGGAATTTTGCTTATGAAAATGAGAACTCCTGGATATCCAACTCTTGAAGAATGGATAAAGGAAAATATTAAATCTGAAAAAACTTTGGGGTTTGATGGAAGATTATTTTCAGTTAATCAATACAAAGTATTTTTAGACATTGCTAAAGAAAATAATTTTAGTATTAGCATGGAGTACGATTTATTAAAAGATATTTGGATAACAAGGCCTGAATTACCAAAAGGTAAAATATTTATACATGATGAAGTTTATTCTGGTAAATATGCTTCAGAAAAATTACAGCAAGTTAGAAAATATATGAAAGAAAAAGGTGCTAAAAATTATATAATATCTTCTTTAGATGATATAGCATGGCTTTGTAATATTAGAGGAAATGATGTTAAATTTAATCCCGTAGCACTTTCTTATGTTCTTATAAATGAAAGTCATGCAAACTTATATATAAATAATGATAAGGTAGATAATTATACAAGAGAGAAGCTGAAAAATGAAGGCTTTGAAATATATGAATATGATGAAATAGAAGAGCATGTGAAATTAATAAAGGGTACGACTATGTTGGATCTAAATAAAGTAAATGCTAAGATATATTCATGCTTAAGTGGTGATATAAAAGTGATAAATGAAATGAATATTACTACAAAATTAAAGGCTATAAAAAATGAAGTTGAAATAGCAAATACTGAAAAATCTCAAGTTAGAGATGGTATTGCTATGGTTAAATTTATAAAATGGTTAAATGATACTCTAGGAAAAGAAAAGGTAACAGAAATATCAGCAAGTAAAAAGTTAACTGAATTTAGATCTAAAGGAGAGAACTACAAGGGTGACAGCTTTGGAACTATAGCAGGTTATAAAGATCATGCAGCTATGATGCATTATTCAGCGACGGAAGTAACTGACTATGAGTTAAAAGAAGAAGGGCTGTTTCTTGTAGATTCTGGTGGGCAATATCTTGATGGAACAACAGATATAACTAGAACTTTTATTTTAGGAAATGTAACTGAAGAAGAAAAGAGAGATTTTACCCTTGTACTAAAAGGACATATAGCTTTATCAACAGCAAAATTCTTAAAAGGTACTACAGGAATGAATTTAGATATATTAGCTAGAAGGCCATTATGGAATTATGGAATAGATTATAAGTGTGGAACAGGTCATGGTGTTGGATACTTCTTGAATGTCCATGAGGGACCACAGGGAATAAGACCAGAAGGAAATTTAACAGTATTAGAACCAGGAATGATAATAACTAATGAGCCTGGTGTGTACAAGGAAGGTAAGCATGGAATAAGAATAGAAAATACTCTTTTAGTGGTAGAAGATATAAATTCTAAAGAGTTTGGAGAGTTCTATAGATTTAAGACGATATCATACTGTCCAATAGACTTAAATGGAGTAATTGTAGAAATGCTTACAAACGAAGAAAAGGATTGGTTAAATAACTATCATAAAACTGTATTTGAAAAGTTAAATCCATATATGAATGATGAAGAAAAGGAATTTCTAAAAATTCAAACAAGAGAGATATAGTTATTAATGAAAAAGGTACAGTCTTATAAATCTATTTAATTTAAGATTTAATTTATTAAATTTCAAGTAAGATTTAGTATCTTGAAAAAGTGAATTTTTTATTTTATGAAAGGGCGGTCGCGTTTCGCGACTCCCTTTATACTTGCATATTAACTTTTTATAAAGTGGATTACGAAACGAGAGCCTTTTTTAAACCGTTAATTTTACTTAATTAAAGATGTTTTTAAATTTAAATAGAAATTTTGGGGTATATTATATATGCGCAAAATGGAGGCTCGAATTAGAACTTCCATTTTTACTGGTTAATATCAAAATTTATTTTGCTACAACCAAGTTTTCTTATCATAAGAAGTTACTCCTTAGGTGGTAAAATAAATTTATTAACAAGTAATGCTATTAAAATACCAAAAAGAGTTTCTATTATTCTATTAACTGCATAATAGAATGGGTCTGTGAAAGCGTGAATAGTAGTTACTCCAAGAAATGCAATGCATGATACATTAATTGCTCCAGGCTTTTTTAGTAAGTTACAAGAATAGATAACTACTATGATACCGATAGATATAGATATATAAATTAATATCTTACTTAAAGTCATGAATTCAATATTAAATTTGAAGTATCTACAAATAATTAAAAATAATAATCCTATAATTGCTCCAACTATTGTTCCAAGGCCTCTGTTTATTGCCATTTTAACTGAGTTTGCAACTGTATCTTGTACACAGATAACAGCAGTTAAACAAGCGAAGAAAGGCTCATTAGGAAATAGTAATAAGCACAGAAATACTGAAACTGCAGTTTTTATGGTTCTAAGTCCAACTTTAGGAATCATGAAATTCATATTATTTTCTCCTTAATCTTTTGTAAATATATTTATTTTATTTATTATTTACATTTTCTAATTTTTCATTTGTCTTTTGTTTTTTACTTTTTGGTGGATGAATATATTTGTTAATAATTAGAGCAATTATTATTCCAAATGCTGTTTCTACAGTTCTTCTAATGGAATACATTAATGGATCATCATATCTATGAGAAATAAGTATCCCAATCAATACAATAGAAGCAATAGAACACGCAGCAGGCTTTTTTATAATATTACAAATATAAATTATTAGTGATACACCTAAAGCAGTTATTACTGTTGCAAATGATGTTAAATTTAATTTGTTAATTGTGAAAAGTAATAAAACTCCTAATGTACCACCAAGTAAAGTACCTATCAATCTATTAAGGCCAATTTTAACTGAATTTTCTACTGTATCTTGCATACAGATTACAGCTGCTATTGCGGCAAAAAGAGAATTTGGCCAAAATATAAGGCAAATTAAAACTGAAAGTCCTGTTTTAATATTTCTAGAACCTAGATGAGGTAATTCAAATTTTTCCATAGCATCAACTCCAATCCCAATCCCTTATACATATTATATCATATAGATTATACAAAATTAGCATGGAAATATAACTTGGGTTGATGGGATTATGTGAAAAAGTGTAAGTGCCTTTAGAGTAACAATTATATTTATAAGTATGTAGTTACTAAATAGAAATAAATAGTAACCACATACTTATAAATATATATTGCAGATGCAGTTATTGATATTATAAAATATAAATATTACAAATATGTTTAATAAGGATTGATTATATGAGTTTTTGGCTTTATTTATTAATAGTAGAAATAATTCCATTAGGGATGTTTATTTTAGGGGGACTATTTGAAGCGAGTTCTACTAAATATCCAGATACGAAAATTGGATATAAAAATAAGTATTCATTAAAGGATAAATATTCATGGGAGTATTCAAATAAATTAGCAGCTAAAATATATGGAGCTGTAGGTACAGGGGTATTTATTTTTAATGCAATATTATTATTTATAATTGGTGAAAACACTTTTACATTTATATTGCTATTTAGTTTATTTATGGTCTTATTATCAAGGACAATGATAGATAAGCTAATAAAAAAGAAATTTGATAAATAATGATGTATTAAAAAGAATTGACAGTATTTTTAATATAGAATATCATAATAATAAATAAAAAATGCGATGAAAAGAAGAGTAGTAAAGAAAGAATGTCTTAAAGAGAGCTAGGTAAGGTGAAAGCTAGCGACAAGAATCTTTATGAAGATGGACTTGGAGCATATTTCTTGAGCTATAAATGTTAGAGAAATACGGGAGCAACCGTTATATTGCAGGGTGATTAAATTCACCTATTGAGATATTTATTGTGAAATAAGTATGAATTAGAGTGGTAACACGTATAATACGTCTCTATATAGGTCTTAATATACCTATATAGAGATTTTTTTATTATAAAGAAGATAACAATGTTAGGGAGGAAAAATGGTATGTGTAAGAAGACATATTATATAACTACACCAATTTATTATCCATCAACTAAACTTCATATTGGAAACACTTATACAACTGTAGCAGCAGATGCTCTTGCAAGATATAAGAGATTAACAGGATATGATGTAATGTTTTTGACTGGAACAGATGAACATGGTCAAAAGATACAAAGAATAGCAGAAGAAAAGGGAATAACACCAAAGGAACACGTAGATGAAATAGTATCAGGAATAAAAGACTTATGGAAGATGATGAATATTAGCTATGATAAATTTATCAGAACAACTGATGATTACCATATAAAAGCTGTTCAAGATATATTTAAAAAATTATATGACAAAGGAGATATTTATAAATCATCATATGAAGGTTTATACTGTACTCCGTGTGAATCTTTCTGGACAGAAACTCAATTAGTTAATGGTAATTGTCCAGATTGTGGTAGACCAGTAGAAAAATCAAAGGAAGAAGCTTACTTTTTTAAGATGAGTAATTATGCTGATAAGTTAATGGAGTATATTGAAGCACATCCAGATTTTATACAACCAGAATCAAGAAAAAATGAAATGGTTAATAATTTCTTAAAGCCAGGCTTACAAGACCTTTGCGTATCAAGAACTAGTTTTAACTGGGGAGTTCCTGTAACTTTTGATGAAAACCATGTTGTTTATGTCTGGATAGATGCACTTTCAAACTATATAACAGCATTAGGATATGGTAGTGATAATACAGATTTATATGATAAGTATTGGCCAGCAGACGTACATTTAATAGGTAAGGATATTTTAAGATTCCATACTATCTATTGGCCAATTATGTTAATGGCATTAGATTTACCGTTACCAAAGCAAGTATTCGGACATGGATGGTTACTTGTTGATGGCGGAAAGATGTCTAAATCTAAAGGTAACGTGGTTGACCCAGTAACTTTAGTTGAAAACTTTGGTGTTGATGCAGTTAGATATTATCTATTAAGAGAAATACCATTTGGCTCAGATGGATTATTTAATAATGAGATATTTATAAAGAAGATAAATTCAGATTTATGTAATGATTTAGGAAATCTTTTATCAAGAACTGTAGCTATGATTGAAAAATATTTTGATGGAGTAATTCCAAATAATAATGTAAAAGAAGCTATAGATGATGAATTAATAAGCTTAGCATTAGAAACTCCAAAGAAAGTTAATAAGGCTATAGATGATTTAAGAATCCCAGAAGCATTAGAGCATATATTTGAATTAATAGGTAGAGCTAATAAATATATAGATGAAACAACTCCTTGGATATTAGCTAAGGATGAAGAAAAGAAAGAAAGACTTGGAACAGTTTTATATAACTTAGTAGAAAGTTTAAGATTCTCATCAGTTTTACTATCTGCATTCTTACCAGATACAAGTAAGAAAATTAATGAGCAAATAAATGCAAGCAATACTACATTTGAATCATTAGATAATTTTAATGGAACAATAGTTGGAACTAAGGTTCAAAAAGGTGAAGCTTTATTCCCAAGAATAGATGTAGATAAAAAATTAGCAGAGTTAGATGCATTAAGAGAAGCACAATTAGCAGCTAATAAAAAAGAAGAAAAAAGAGAAATAACTCCAATTAAAGAAGAAATAACTATAGAGGACTTCGAGAAAATAGATTTAAGAGTAGTAAAAGTATTAGAATGTGAGCCTATAAAGAAAGCTAAAAAGTTATTAAAACTAAAAGTAGATTTAAATGGAGAAGAAAGACAGGTAGTTTCAGGAATTGCACAATACTACAAACCAGAAGAACTAGTTGGTAAATATGTAGTATTAGTAGCAAACCTAAAACCTGTAACATTAAGAGGAGAATTATCACAAGGTATGATATTAGCAGCATCAACAGATGATGATAGCTTACTAAAATTAGTAAATCCAGGAGAACTACCAACAGGAAGCGTAGTTAGATAATTAAAGAATGAATAATGGATAATTGACAATGGACAATTTTGGATGAAATTTCTCCAAAAGGAGAAATTTCTAATAATATATTTATTACAAAAACTCAGCTATTAGCTGAGTTTTCTCCATAATTATCAATTGTGCATTATAAATTGTCAATTAAATATAAGGGGGTTTTTATGAATATAATTGTTGGAAACGCATGGCCTTATGCAAATGGTCCATTACATTTAGGAAGAATTGCAGTATTACTTCCAGGTGATATAATTGCCAGATATCATAGACTTATGGGAGATGAAGTTGTATTTTTATCAGGAACAGATTGTCATGGTACTCCAGTAACTATGAAAGCAAAGGAAGAGGGGATAACACCATTAGAAGCAACTATTAAATATCATGATGAGTTTAAGAGATGTTTTGATAGTTTAGGATTCTCTTTCGATGTGTTTGAGAAGACTCATTCTGATTATCACGAAGAAAAGGTTAAGGCATTTATCCTTGAATTATATAATAAGGAGTATATATATGAAAAGGAAATCGAGCAAACGTATTGTGAAAATTGCAATGAATTTTTATCAGACAGGTATATAGAAGGAAAGTGTCCACATTGTGGAGAGATTGCCTCAGGAGGTCAATGTGAAAACTGCTTGAAGGTAATAGATTCAGAAGAACTTTTAGATAGAAGATGTAAGCTTTGCGGAAATGAAACAATATTAAAAGAAACAAAACATTTATTTTTCTCACTTTCAAGTTTTGAGAATGACGTTAGAAGACTTTTAATTAGGCAAAAGGGTTGGAGAGAAAATGCTCAAAAAATAGTAAAGAGATATTTAGATGAAGGATTAAGAGATAGAGCGGTTACAAGAGATTTTAATTGGGGAGTAGATGTTCCTTTAGAAGGATATGATGATAAAAAAATATTCGTTTGGATTGAAGCTGTAATGGGGTATTTAACAGCTAGTATGAAGTGTTTAGAAGAAAGAAATGAAGATTGGAGAGAATATTGGCAGGGAGAGGACTCAAGGGTTTACTTTGTTCATGGTAAAGATAATATTCCTTTCCATACTGTAATATTTCCAGCTATATTAGCGGGAATTGGAATAAAAAATCCTAATTTGAGAGTTATATCAAGCGAATATATGAAATTAGAAGGAAAAAATTTTTCGTCAGTTAAAAATTGGGCTATATGGGGTGACTATATAGTTGATAATTATGATGTTGATGAATTTAGATATTACTTAGCATTGAATTCTCCGGAAGTAAAGGATACTGATTTTACTTGGAGAGATTTTATAAATGTAGTAAATAGAGATTTGGTTAGTTCATTAAGTAATTTTGTTAATAAAACAATTGATTATATAAATGAAAATTATGATTCGAAGATACCTGATGGAAATATATCAAATGATTTCAAAAATGAAATACTAAATTTATATTTTGATGTAGGAGATAATATAGAAGAAGGAAAGTTTAAAAATGCAATTTTAGATATTATGTCTTATGTGAAAAAAATGAATAAATATATTGAAAATGAATTATTAAAGACAAGATCAGAAAAGAGTAACAAAGAAATTAAAAATAAGGTTTATGAGTGCATACAGTCAGTTGTAAATTTATCCAACTTATTAGAACCTTTTATACCTTATACTTGCAACAAGATAAGAGAATCTTTAAGTTTAGAAGAGCCTATATGGAGCTATGTAGAAAAGCAGAGTGGAGAAATTTTAAATTTAGAAATATTATTTAAAAAACTTGACAAAAAAAGGGCTTCTGAAGAAGTTAAAAGACTAAAAGAAGAGAAGTTTTAATATTAATTATAGAAAAACCCTAGATTAAATCACTTTGGGGAATAATTTAATCTAGGGACCATTAGATGGTTTTAGGGGTAAATAATAATGCTTTAACTACTTTACAGTTATTATAATACATTAATAATATGACAATAGTGTGACAAAAAAATAAATAAACTGTGAATACAATATAAATATTCTTCTTAAAATAACTAGATAAATTTCAAAATAAAGATAACTTTACATGCTATTTAATATTTACAATTTTAGCTATTAGTTGTATAGTAATTTTGTTAACAAAATATTAATTTTATGTTAACGGTTGAAATTATTTAAATTATAAGGAGAATAATTGATGGACAAGTTCGCTATTTTAACAGGTTTAATAGGTGGATTAGGCTTATTTTTATATGGCATGAAGCTTATGGGAGATGGTCTAGAAAATGCTGCAGGTGAGGGCCTTAAATCAATACTAGAAAAGTTAACGAGCAATAAGTACATAGGAGTTTTAGTAGGGGCACTAGTTACTGCGATAATACAAAGTTCCAGTGCAACGACAGTTATGGTTGTAAGCTTTGTAAATGCTGGATTAATGAACTTATTTCAAGCGGCAGGAGTAATAATGGGAGCTAATATAGGAACAACTATTACAGCTCAAATGGTATCTTTTGATTTAGATGCAATTGCACCATTATTCATAGGCGCAGGTGCTATAATAATGCTAATAGCAAAGAAGAAAAGAGTTAGAGATATAGCAAGTATAGCTTTAGGATTTGGGATTTTATTCATGGGTATGGGCGTAATGGCTGATGCTATGAAACCAATTGCTGAAGCAAGTTGGTTTAAAGATTTTGTAGTTGTAGTTGCAGACAATAGTATTTTAGGTCTAATGGCAGGGCTTGGTATGACAGCTGTTGTGCAAAGTTCATCAGCAACAACTGGTATTCTAGTTGCTTTAGCGACAACTGGTGCAATAGATATGCACTTGGCATTTCCTGTAATATTAGGTTGTAATATAGGAACTTGTGTAACAGCAATATTAGCATCATTAGGAGCAAATAGAACTGCAAAAAAAGCTGCATTAATACACTTACTATTTAACTCATTAGGAGCATTAATTTTCCTACCATTTATAAATCCATTTATAAGATTGGTAGAATCAACTGATCCAACAAATGTAGCAAGACAAGTTGCTAATGCGCATACTATATTTAATATTACTGTTACTGTGTTATTATTACCGTTATCAGCATATTTAGTTAAAATAGTTAACATGATTCTTCCAGGTGATTCTGAAATAGAAAAAGAAGGAGCTATTTATTTAGACAAAAATTTATTAGAAACTCCTATCGTAGCGAATGGACAAGTATTTAAAGAAACAATAAGAATGGCAAATAAAGCAAAAGAGAATTTAGAGTTAGCTATGAAAGCACTCACAGAAAATAGTACAGAATCAGCCGAGAAGGTATATAAAAATGAAAAAATAATAAATGCATTAGAAAAGGATATAACTGATTACTTAGTTGAGCTTTCACAACTGGATTTACCAGAAGAAGACATAAAATTATTTAGTTCAACATATCACGTAATTAATGATATAGAAAGAATTGGCGATCATGCAGAAAATATAGCAGATTTAGCCTTAGAAAAAATGAACAAGAATATTCATCTTGGAGATAATGCTAAAGAGGAATTATCTTTAATATTTGATAGAACTATTAAGGCTATTGAGATTGCTATTGGAAGTTATAATAGTAAAAATTCAACAGCTCCAAAGGAAATAGAGCAAATAGAAAATGAAATAGATAAATTAGAGAAAAAGTTTAGAGAGAATAATATAAAGAGATTAAATGAAAAATCATGTTCTGCAGCATCTAGCGTTATATTCTTAGATTTAATAAGTAATCTAGAGAGAATTGGAGATCATGCCAATAACATTGGAAATGCAGGGAAAAAGCATAATTTATAATAGTATATAAACAATATAAGAGAGTCTGCTTAATTTTTTAGCAGACTCTTTCTATTTTTAGTTATAAAGTCTAATATATATTAGATAAAGATAAAATGTGTATTATATCGCTTTTTGTAATATAATAATATTTATAATAATTTCAGAAGGGAATTGGAGGAATAGATATGGAAAATAAATATGTAATATTTGATACACATGCTCATTATGATGATGAAGCTTTTGATGAAGATAGAGAAAGTGTATTTAAGCAAATTAAGGAAAATGGAGTTATAGGGATATTAAATTGTGCATCTAGTTATGAAAGTATATCAAAAACAAATAAATTGACTTTAGAAAATGATTTTATCTATGGAGCTTTGGGAATACATCCAGAAAATGCAAATGAATTCAATGATGATGTAGAAGAAGAGATTTTAGATTTAATTGAAAAGAATAGAAAGATAATTGCTGTTGGGGAAATTGGATTAGATTATTACTGGGATGAGAATCCATCAAAAGATATACAAAAGAAAGTTTTTAGGCAACAAATGAAGCTTGCAGAAAAGTTAAACCTTCCTGTTGTAATACATGATAGAGAAGCGCACGGAGATACATTGGAAATTATGAAGGAATTTCCTAAAGTAAATGGAATAGTGCACTGTTTTTCAGGTAGTACTGAATTTGCTATGGAATGTATAAAACTTGGATACTATATTGGAATAACAGGCGTAGTTACTTTTAAGAATGCAAAAAAAATAGTTGAGGTAGTTAAGCATGTTCCATTAGAAAAATTATTGGTCGAAACAGATTGTCCATATATGGCTCCGGTACCAAATAGAGGAAAAAGGAATAAATCGGACTATATTGCTTATATAATAGAACAAATAGCTATAATAAAAGAATTAGAGCCTAAAGAAGTTAATTTGGCCGTAAATGATAATTTTAAGAGGTTGATTGGAAATAGTTTATAAAGTAAAATAAAAAAGTAATAATTTCAAAAATTTAACAATTTTGATGTTTTGTTATTACATAATGTTGAAATTGTAGAAAACTTAAGTCTACTTTTTATGAAAGGCTGCAAAGTTGCTATAATTTATAATTTATATTTTGAGTATGCATATGATGCATTTATCCGCAGTTTTATTAATGCAGGAGGTCTTAATTTGACAAAAGCGCTTAATTCAATTATAATGCAAAAGACGCTCTTGCCAAAGGAGGTAAAGTAGATGGTAGAAAAATGTAAGGAATACATGAAAAACAACTTTTCTAACGGTCCAAAGGCAAAAATACTGATAGGTGTAGTACTAGCTGCTATTGTTTTATCAGTGACGTTCATAAACATGAGAAAGACAGTAACAATGAAAATAGACGGTAAAGAAGAAACGTTTGTCACATATAAGGGGACTGTTAAAGATGTGTTGGATACGAAAGGGGTAGAAGTTAACCCTAAAGATAAGGTTCAACCAGCTTTAAATGGTAAGGTATCTGAAGGAGATACAATATCTATTAAGAGAGCTGTTTCAGTAGAACTGACTGTAGGAGATAAACAAGTAAAAATTGATACTGCAGAAGATACTATTGAAGAAATGCTAGAAGTAGAAAAAGAAGAACTTAAGAATCAAGGAATTGAATTTAATGAAAATTTGGACGAGATAGCTCCTGCATTAAGTACGAAAATTACATCGGATTTAAAAATTAACCTTGTTAAGGTTGAAGTTAAAAAAGAGTTAGCCAAAGAGGCTATTGATTTTGATGTAGTAGTTGAGTCAGACGAAAACCTTGATAGTGGACTAGAAGAAGTGAGACAAGATGGAGCTTCAGGAGAAAAGGAAGTCACTTATGAAATAGTTTACAAAAATGGTGCTGAATTTTCTAGATCTGTAAAAAGTTCCAAGGTATTAGCAGAGCCAGTTAATAAAGTAATTGCACAAGGAACAAGAAAAGCTTTTGCAAGTAGAGATGGTCAGCTATTAAATTATAAGAGCGTAATATATTGTGAGTCTACTGCATATAGTGGAGGTGGGATTACAGCAACAGGAAGTGTACCTGTTAGAGATCCAAATGGCATAAGTACTATAGCGGTTGACCCAAGGGTTATTCCTCTAGGAAGTTTAGTTTATGTAGAGGGATATGGAAAGGCTGTAGCGGCAGATACTGGTGGTGCTATTAAAGGAAATATCATAGATGTATATGTAAATTCTGAAGCAGAAGCATATACCGACTGGGGAAGGAAGTATAACGTTCCTGTTTATATTTTAGCTTATCCAGGAGAATGGTAAAATAAGAGGGTGCTCTAAAGTTAGAGCACCCTTTTATTTTCTAATTAATTTGACATAATAAGAATATAAGGATAAATTATTATTTAGATGTAATAAATAAAGTATATCTTTATTTACGGAAAGGAAGTAAATATTTTGATAAAAGAGGTTATTGTTGTTGAAGGTAGAGATGATATAACTGCTGTTAAACAAGCTGTTGATGCTGAAGTTATAGCCGTTGGTGGATTTGGAATAAATGCTAGAGTAATAGAAAGAATAAAAGAGGCTCAAAAAAGAAAAGGTGTAATAGTTTTAACAGATCCTGATTTTGCAGGAGAAAAGATTAGAAGCATAATAGCAAAAAGAGTAAAAGGAATAAAGCATGCATATATAGCTCAAGAAGATGGAATAAAAGGTGACGATATAGGTGTAGAAAATGCAACTCCTGAGGTTATCATAGAGGCATTAAATAGAGCGAAAATATCAGAAGAAGTAGTTAACGAAATATATACTTCAGAAGATATGTTTCATTTTAAACTTACGGGCGATGTTGACTCAAAAAGAAGAAGAATAATCTTAGGAAAAGAGTTAGGAATAGGGTATGGTAATGCAAACCAAATGCTAAGTAGATTAAATAAATATTCTATAACAAAAGAAGAATTTATTGCAGCAATAGAGAAAATAGAAGAAAATTTAGGGGTGAAAAAGTAATGGAGATACAAGATGTAAAAACGGCTGAGTTAGTTAAAAAATATAATTTTAAGTTTTCTAAGAGTTTAGGTCAAAACTTTTTAATAGATGATTCAGTTCCAAGAGATATAGTAGCTGGAGCTGAAGTAGATGAAAATGATTTAGTAATAGAGATAGGACCAGGAGTTGGTACGCTAACAGCTCAATTATTAAATAAGGCTAAAAAAGTAGTAGCCATAGAATTGGATAATGATCTTATACCTATTTTAAATCAAGAAATAGGAGATAATCCTAAATTTACATTAATACATAATGATGCTTTAAAGGTTAACTTTAATGATATAATCGGAGAAGAAAAAAGTGTAAAACTTGTTGCTAATTTACCTTATTATGTTACCACACCTATAATTGTTAAGTTATTAAAGGAAGGTTATAAATTTAAATCATTAACTATAATGATACAAAAGGAAGTTGCAGAAAGAATGAATGCAGATCCTGGGAATAAAGATTATGGATCTCTTTCATTATTAGTTCAATATTACTGTAATACTAAAATAGTTAGAAGAGTACCGCCTCAATGCTTCATACCAAGGCCAAAAGTTGATTCTATAGTTATAAGATTAGATAAATTAAGTGAACCGAAAGTTAAGGTTCAAAATGAAAAATTATTTTTTGATATAATTAGGAATTCTTTTAATATGAGAAGAAAAACTCTTTGGAATGGTGTGAAAAATATTGGATTAAGTAAAGAAAATTTAGAGTTAGCATTTAATGAAGCTGGAATTGATCCGAAAAGAAGAGGGGAAACTTTAACTATAGAAGAGTTTGCAACTTTGTCAGATAGAATATATGAAAAAATGTAGTATTTTTAATTCTTAACTTGAATTTATAAAATTATTTTATAGCTTAAATAAGGCTCGTGAGAAATTTGGTGTAATATCAAATAATCTCACGAGTTTTATTTTTAACATATTTAGATATGCAATGCATATAATGTATTGAATTAATGTAAAGTGGAGGTTCTAGAGGTTTGTCACAATTAAATAAGTTGTATAGAAATTTTATTATTTTACAAGAAGATGAAAGAGGTTACTCTAATTCTAATGACAAAACCTTATCAGGATATTCAAAGATAGAGGCAAGGGGAGATACATGCAAAATTTCTTTTTATGCTCAAAATCTAAGGAATGATGATGATTATTGCATTATGGCTATATGCAATAAGAAAGATACTAAGAAAATAGTAGACTTAGGCAAGATCACTATTTCAGATGGTGGCAAAGCAGAAATAACAAAGGAATATTCTGTTGATGATATAGCAGGATTAGGATTATCTTATGATAAGATATCAGGAGCGGCAATAGCTAAGGTGAAGGATGGAATTCCAATTATAATAATGTGTGGATTTATAAATGGAGAACAACCAAGTGAAAGTTGGAAGAATTACAAGATAGTAAAATCTGCTCATGAAAAAATAAAGGATAAGATTGAATACATTAAGAAAGATGAAAAGAAGAAAAAGGAAGAAAATAAACATCACGAAAATAAACATCATGAAGAGAAGAAAGAAGAAAAGATCTGTGATGAACATAGAGAAGAAGATATTAGAAGTGAAAGACCTATTATAGAGGAAATTGATAATATTGATCCTATAAATGTAGAAGATGAAGAATATTTAGAAGAAGCGAAAGAAGAAAAGGAAATTGCAGAAGAACCTAATGATTTAGAAGGGATTATTAGCGAAGATAATCCGTTTATTGATCAAAAGATTGCAGAAAATCCATTTGATAATAAAACTGGGGATCTTAACTATTATGGAATGAATTCATTAAATAGAGATAGTGATAAGAGTAATATTGATGAAGAAGAAACTATCAATGAAGATAATCCATTTGTTGATAAAGATATTGCAGAAAATCCATTTGAAAATAAAGCTGAAGGCATTAATTATTATGGAATGGATTCATCAAATAGGGGCAATAATAGAAATAAATTTGATGAATACGAAGAAAAGATAGAAGAAAAAGTAGAGGAAATGGTGGAAGAGGATCCAAAGGTATTTACAATAAGGGGAAGTGTCGGAGAATACTTCGAGGGAATTGCTAATGGATTTGAACACTGCAGAGGAGAATATCAAGAAATAAAATACTGTAAGTGGTATAAAATTCCGGTTCATGATTTGCATGAAATGTGCAATATGTCAAATTATAATAGATATACAGTAGCATATTATCCAATGCTTAATTATTATCCATATATAAGAAAGTATGGACATTTTATGCTTGGATATAAGTGTGATAAGGATGGAAATCTAAGATATATAGTTTATGGTATTCCAGGAAAGAAAAATAGGGATGAGCAACCTTATGAAGGAAAAACTGGATTTGTAACTTGGATTAGTAATGAAACTAGGGATGGAATGGGATGTTGGTTAATGTTCTACGATTTCAGAAATTCAACTGTTGTAGTACCTATGCAATAGAGTACTATAATAAGGTGTACTTATAAATCCTAATGAGTATATTAAATGAATAAGAAAAAAATCTATGTAATAACCCTAATGGTATTCCTGATGTTTCTTATAGTCTGTATGAAAAATCTATTTATAAATGATATAAGGAAAGTTGCAATTTCAAATAATAATATAGAAAAATTTGATGTTTATTTGTTGAGAGAGGGAAAATATAAAGTTTCACTACCAGTAGGGTGGGAAATAGATGATAATTCTAATAGTTATATAAATATTAATTTCAATGATGGGAATGATATTTATGGAAATATATCTATAACAAATGGTGATATTGAAACTATTTGTAATGATATAGCTATAAATAAAGATGATATAAAAATAGTAGAAGATGATAGTACTTGGCATATTATAAATAAGGAAAAAGACAATACTATAAATAAATATTATCTTAGAGATTACTCAGAGGGAAAAGTTCTTATGATTAAATATTCCTATATAAAAGGGAAAGAAAAAAATAGCATAAATGTTGTCTTTGATAGTATATCAAAGAGTTTTCAATAATCATTTAATAAGATTTGCTATTAAAGAATTAAAGTATTATAATTTATTTATAATTAGGAGAAGCTAATGCTTCTCCTAATTAACTATAAGTTATTGTAGGGATACTATTGACTTTTTAATAGAGGGGGAAGGATATAATTGAAAAAGCCAATAAAGAATATAATCACTATATTAGTAATAATACTGTCGTTTAACTTAACATCTTGCGGGATGATAGATAATATAAAAAATAAATTTAGAAGTGACAATGGTTATTTTGATTACTTAGGAAGTGGAAAAGTAGACGTTATAAGTATTCAAAGTGTTAGGGATAAGTCATTCAAATTTCTTGTAACAGATGATAAAGCTATATTAAACATGTATAACCTTTTATCAAAAGCAAAGGTAAGTGAAAAAAAATCTGATTTACAGCCAGACTATATTTTTGAAGTGAAAATTGGTGATGAAGTTAAAACTTTTAATTATGTAGTTGGAGCTTATGATGGAAACTTTTATAACGATGATATAAGTTTTACAGTTTCTAAAAGATTAGATGAAGGGATTCTTCAAAATTTATCAATAATTAGGAAGCCTAGGGATTTTGAATACATATATTATAATCCTATATTAGATGTTATGAATTTGCAAAAAGAAGCTCTTAATAATGAGAATAATAAGATTGGAATTGATATACAAGAAGATGTAGATTGTTTAAAATATATATTTTCTTCAGATATAGAAGATTTTCTTACGAGAGCTAGAAAGATTACACCTAATGTAGAGATGGTAAATAATAATCAAAATGATTTTGATATTGTTATAAACATCAAAAATAGAGGTCATAATTCAACTAATTATAAGAGTAATATAACGGTGCAAGATAAGAAAAATAACATAGAGTATTATTATTATGTAGTTGGGGAAAATGAATTTAAGGAATGGAATATTTCGATTTATACAAAGGATAATATTCCAAAGGAAATAGAGAAAAATTGGTAGGAGGTAAGTGATATGTCAGGTTGTTCAACTTGTCCAAGTCAAAATAAATGTAGCTCAAAGGATACTGTTGGAGCACAAGGTTGTGGTAAGTTATTACCGAAGTATGGTGAAATAAAAAATGTAATTGGAATAATAAGTGGTAAAGGTGGAGTTGGTAAATCTACAGTTACTGGAATACTAGCAAGTACATTAAGAAAAAAAGGATATAAGGTAGGCGTTTTAGATGCTGATATAACAGGTCCTTCAATGCCAAGATTCTTTGGTATAAGTAATAAAAGAGCGGTTATTGAGCCTATTGATGAAAATAATTTTAAATATAATCCAGTAGAATCAAAAGGTGGAGTAAAGGTACTATCAATGAATCTACTAATACCAAAAGAAGATGATCCTGTTGTTTGGAGAGGTCCTATAGTTACAAGCGTTCTAACTCAATTATTTACTGATACGGTTTGGGGAGAACTGGATTACTTATTAATAGACATGCCGCCAGGAACATCAGATATAACTTTAACAGTAATGCAAAGCTTCCCTATTACAGAGCTTATTATTGTTTCAACACCACAAGACATGGTATCTATGATAGTTAAAAAGGTAATAACAATGGCAAATAAGATGCCTTTACCAATAAGAGGTGTTGTGGAGAATATGTCTTATATAAATTGTCCAGGTTGTGATACTAAAATGAGAGTATTTAGTAAGAAGTCAGCAGAGGAACATGCTGAATATTTAGGGGTGCCTTTAATTGGAGAACTTCCTATAAATGTAGATTTAACTGAAGCTTTAGAGCAAGGAATAGCAGAGGAATATGTAATAAATAATGATTTATATTCATTAATTTTTGAAGGTTTGTATTAGTAGGAAATACATAAAATATATATTGATGGGTAAAATATTATTGATATTAATATAGAAAGGAAGATTATAGTATGGAAGCTCATGTAGATAAAGATACTTGTATTGGATGTGGATTATGTACATCAATTTGTGAATCAATTTTTGAAATGGATGATGATGGGAAGGCTGTAGCTAAAAATCCTGATGTTCCTAGTGAATTAGAAGATGAAGCTAAGGATGCAGAAGCTAGTTGTCCAGTAAATGCAATAAGCGTATCATAATAAAAAGATGCTTGATATCAAGCATCTTTTTATTATTAAAAAAAATCTACTATTTTATCTTGAGTCATTTTAGGCTTATTACTAGTGCTACAGCTCAAGTTATTAGAATCAATATTAACTATTGCACCAACACTTAAATAATCACTTACTTGAGTAAGTGGAACTTTAACAACAGTATCATCATCCAAAGCCACAAAAGCTTCAAAATAATTATAGTCAATAATTTTACCTTTCAAAATAACACCACCTAAATATTAATAATGTTATTTTGTGCAAAATCAAAGAATATAATACAAGAAGTAAACTATTTATAAAGGTCCTTATAAATTATTTTAAATACCTTTAATGCTTCTTCTATCTTAGGTTTTAAAAGGTTCTTCCTAGATTCATATTCTTCTTTTCCCTTTTGAGTTAAGGAATAAACTTTTTGAAATTTCTTTTTAGGATCATCCCATTCACCAATTACATATTCATCTTTTTCTAGTTTTTTTAGTAAAGGATAAATACCACCAGTACTAGGAATCCAAAGTCCGTTTGTACGCTCACCTATCTTATTTGCAATGTCATTTCCATTTGAAGGACCAATACTAAGTATATGAAGAACATATATAGGTAATAGTCCTTTAGTAAATACTTGACCAACGGATTCCTTTTCCTTTTGAATTTTTTTTAATTCTGAAAGTTTTCTTTTGTATTCTTCATGGAGTCTTTTTTCTTCCTCTTTTATATCTTCTATACTGCTTAGGTGAAGGTTGTAATTATCCATATTAATTAACCTTTTGAATTGCTAGTCCAAGTAACCCTGGTCCTCCATGTACTCCTAAAGCAGGGCTTATTTGAGAGATATCAAGACTAACTATGTTTTCTAAGCCCTTTAGAGATTCCATGAAATTTTTGGCTTCTTCTAGAGCTCCACCTTGAAGTACCCAAACTTTACAAGGTCCTAAAGCAAGTTCATCCTTTAATATATTTGTAAGCTTTAATATTGATTGTTTTCTTCCTCTAGCTTTACATACAGTATAGTAGATACCTTCTTCATCAACAGTTACAATAGGTTTTAAATTCAACATTTCTCCTATTGTACCAGATATCTTTCCTATTCTTCCGCCTCTTTTTAAGTATTCTAATGTATTTATCGTAAAGTATCCAGTAATACGTTTTCTTATTTTTGGAATTTCAGATACTATTTCTTCAAATGTTTTTCCGTCATTAATTAAATTAGCTACTTCTAATGCAACAATACCCTCAGGCATAGCTAAAATTTTTGTATCAAATACATAAGATGTTAGCTTAGGATGATCCTCTAGTGCTAATCTTATTGAGTTAAAAGTTCCTGATAGGCCGCTAGAAATAGTTACAGCAATAACATGGGTATATCCTTCATTTTCTAATGAAACTAAAATTTCTTCCATATTTTCTGCACTAGGTAAAGAGGTTTTAGGAACTTCTTTTTCTAAGTTATTGTAAATTTCGTCAGCAGATATATCTATCTTATCTCTATATTCTTTATGAGAATAAGCAATTCTAAGTGGAAGTAAATGAATATTTTTTTCTTTAAGTGTCTCAAGAGATAAATCACACGCGCTATCAACTATTAATGCT
This sequence comes from Clostridium sp. D46t1_190503_E9, assembly GCF_015555225.1. Taxonomy (NCBI): domain Bacteria; kingdom Bacillati; phylum Bacillota; class Clostridia; order Eubacteriales; family Clostridiaceae; genus Clostridium; species Clostridium sp. D46t1_190503_E9. Next base: position 67,076 of record NZ_JADNKB010000007.1, on the reverse strand, counting down.
ATTTTTTGCATAAAAATCCTCCTAATATCAAATCATTTAATATAATTCTATCATCTCAAAATCTTCAAAATCTATACATTTTTATTATATCATAGCAAATGTATATATCAATACTGATAATTAAAAACTATATCACTATTGATATAGTTTTGTTAAGAGAAATTTTTATTTGTCAACTTTAGATAAGTATAAAAAGAAGTAAATATAGAAGAAAATACCACGTATTGGAAGTATATCTATTGAAATCTAATTATATTATAATTTGAAATGAATATTTTTAGAGCGTATAATGAATACTATAATAAATACAATATATTGTGTAACGGGGGTAGTTTAAGTGCTATATGTAGTAAAAAGAGATGGGAGAGAAGTTTCCTTCAATTCAGTGAAAATAGCTACGGCAATAAGAAAAGCAGGGGATGAAATAGGGGAAAAGCTTAAGGAAGTTGAATTATTAGATATTGTAAAAAAGGTAATAAATTATATTGAAGAAACAGGCAATGAAAAGATAACAGTTGAAGAAATTCAGAACTTAGTTGAAAAATCTTTAATTGATAGTAATTATAGAAATATAAAAATTGCATATTCGAGCTATAGAAAAGAGAGAACTAAGGTTAGAGAAATAAAATCAGATTTAATGAGGGCTATTGAAAAGATAGGTATAGAAACTGATAGGGATAATGCTAATGTTGGAAATAATTTTAGTTCTAAATTATTAAGAATAGCATCAGAGTCTAATAAGTGGCATAACTTAGCTATGATGCCAAAACATCTAGCAAAAGCACATGAAAATGGAGATTTATATTATCATGATTTAGATAGCTATAACCTAACCATTAATTGTTTACACATACCGACAAAAGAAATATTAGAACGAGGATTTAATACAGGTTATGGAACTATTAAAGTCCCTAAAAGGATAGAAACAGCGGCGGAACTTTCTTGTATATTACTTCAATCAAGTCAAAATGATATGTTTGGAGGGCAGTCACATCCTGACTTTGATAATGATATGGCTGTATTTGTTGATCTTACAAGAAAAGAAATAAAGTTAGAATTAGAAGAGCTTGGATTAGATAAGGATAAGATAGAAAAATTAGCAGAAGAAAGATTAAAAAAGAAGATACATCAAGCAATGCAAGGTGTTGTTTATAATTTGAATACAATGCATTCTAGGGCAGGATCACAGGTTCCTTTTAGTTCTATAAATCTAGGGATACCAAATTCAGAGGATGCAGCATTAATATGTGAGATATTCTTATTAGAATATGAGAAGGGATTAGGCAAGGGTGAACAACCAATATTCCCTAATATAATATTTAGAGTTAAAGAGGGAATAAATAGAGAGCCAGAAGATAAATATCATTATTTATATCAATTAGCATGCAGAGTTGCAGCTAAGAGGATGAATCCTACATTTATGAATATAGATGCTGATTTTAACAAGGAATATTATGATATGGGATATATGCCAGCAACTATGGGGTGTAGAACTTATTTAATGAAAAATATTAATGGAGAACCAGGATGCAAGGGAAGAGGTAATATTGCTCCAGTGACAATGAATTTACCTAGAATAGGAATTCAAGCAAAAGGAAATATTGATGATTTCTTTGATATCTTAGATAAAAGATTAGAGTTAGCAAAGGAATCATTACTTTATAGATATGACGTATTAAAGAAACTTAAGGTTAAGGATTTACCTTTTGTTGCAGGGCAAGGCTTACTTAAGGGGTCTGAAGGCCTATCTCAAGAGGATTCTATAGAACCTATATTAAAGCAAGGAACTTGGGGGATAGGGTTTATTGGGCTTGCAGAAACTTTAATTGCATTAACTGGCCATCATCATGGAGAAGATGATGAAGCTAGAAATTTAGGATTTAAGATTGTTAGTCATATAAGAAGTTTCATTGATAGAACAACAGAAGAAACAAAATTAAATTGGAGTTGTTATGCTACACCAGCAGAAGGACTTTCTGGAAAATTTATAAAGAAAGATAAAAAATCATTTGGAATTATTAAAGGTGTAACTGATAAAGATTATTATACTAATAGTTTCCATATACCAGTTAAATATCCTATATCAATAAAAGATAAAATTGACATTGAAGCTCCTTATCATAAGCTATGTAACGCTGGACATATAAGTTATATAGAAGTAGATGATACTCCATCAGGAGAATCAATAATGGATATATTAAATTATGCATATAAGTGCACAAATATAAGTTACTTAGGAATAAACTTTCATATAAGATATTGTAAGAGTTGCGGAAAGTATTTAAATAGTAGTGAGAGAAAGTGTCCAGATTGCGGAAGTGAGGATATTCAAGGGGTTTCAAGAGTGACTGGATATTTAAGTCTTGATGAAAGGTTTGGACCTGGTAAGTTTGAAGAAAGAGCAGATAGGATATCTCATTCTGGAAGTAAAAAAAATAATTATAGAGTTTTATAGAAGTTTATAATTATTAAAAAAGTAGGGTTTTTAAATAACCCTATTTTTTTTATGCTTTAAATAAATGCAAGATTTTTTATTTTTATTGCAATTTATTGTATTTATTTAGGCTATTAAAATATAATGAGCATAAAATTTGAAATAATTTTCTTAAAACTTGCAATTTTTATAATAATTAACCTTGTTTTACTTGTTTGAAGCTAGTGGATATGATAAAATGATTATTAATAATTTTCAAAAAATTATGAATTATTATCTGAAGTTGGGGTTAATTAATTAGCAATAAGTAAAATTAAAGGGGGAAGCTTATGTCTGTTAAAAATTTAAATAATGGCAAAGAAGTCTTTATTGTAGATACTACTTTAAGAGACGGAGAGCAAACAGCAGGAGTGGTTTTTGCAAATGAAGAAAAAATTGAAATAGCATCTATGCTAAGTGAACTTGGGGTTGATCAACTAGAAGTAGGAATTCCTACTATGGGTGGAGATGAAAAAGAAGCCATAAAACAAATTGTAAAAAGAAATCAAAAATCAAGTATTATGGCTTGGAATAGGGCAGTTATAAGAGATATACAAGAGTCAATAGATTGTGGAGTAGATGCAGTGGCAATATCAATATCAGTTTCTGACATTCATATACAGCATAAACTTAAAACTTCTAGAGAATGGGTTTTAGACAATATGGTGAAATCCGTAGAGTTTGCAAAGAAAAATGGTTTGTATGTATCTGTAAATGGAGAAGATGCTTCAAGGGCTGATAGAGAATTTTTGATTCAATTTATAGAAGCTGCAAAACAAGCAGGTGCAGATAGGTTTAGATATTGTGATACAGTAGGAATAATGGAGCCATTTAAAATCAAAGAAGATATAAAATATCTATGTTCTCAAACAAATTTTGATATAGAAATGCATACTCATAATGATTTTGGAATGGCAACTGCAAATGCTATTGCAGGAATCATGGGCGGGGCATCTCATGTTGGGGTAACTGTTAATGGTTTAGGAGAAAGAGCAGGAAATGCCGCATTAGAAGAAGTTTTAATGGCATTAATGTTTGTATATAACTATGAAGGTAATATAAATACTACTATGTTTAGGGAAGTTTCAGAATATGTATCCAGAGCATCAGGTAGAATATTACCGTCATGGAAAGCTATTGTAGGAGATAACATGTTTGCGCATGAGTCAGGAATACATGCGGATGGGGCAATAAAAAATCCTAAAAATTATGAAGCTTTTGATCCTGGAATAGTTGGATTAGAAAGGCAAATAGTTATAGGAAAACATTCCGGTAAAGCTGGAATTATAAATAAATTTAGAGAGTATGGAATAGAGTTGGATACTAATTCAGCACAAGATATATTAGAAATGGTACGAGCTACTTCAGTAAGATTAAAGAGAAGTTTATTCGATAAAGAACTTGTTAAAATATATAAAGAGTACTTGAGGATAAATGAAGAGAAAGTTAATTAAATAAAAGGGGGCAATAAATTAATGGGGGACAACTTAGTTTACAAGATACTAAAAAATCACTTGATTGAAGGTAGCGTAGGAGTTGGCAGGGAAATAGGAATTAAAATAGATAGAACATTAACACAAGACTCTACAGGAACAATGGCGTATTTGCAACTAGAAGCAATGGGAATAGATAGAGTTAAAACAAAGAAGTCTGTAGCCTTCATAGACCATAATATGCTTCAACAAGGATTTGAAAATGCTGATGACCATAAATTCATACAAACGGTGGCATCAAAATATGGTGTTTATTTTTCAAGGCCAGGTAATGGAATATGCCATCAAGTATTTTTGGAAAGATTTTCAGTTCCTGGAGATACTCTTATAGGATCTGACAGTCATACTCCTACAGCTGGTGGAGTTGGAATGCTTGCTATGGGAGCAGGTGGATTAGATGTAGCATTAGCCATGGGGGGAGGAGCTTATTATATAACTACCCCTAAGGTATGTAAAATTAATTTAATTGGTTCATTAAAACCAATGGTTACAGCTAAGGATATAATACTTGAAGTTCTTAGGATGATAACAGTTAAAGGTGGTGTTTCTAGAATATTTGAATATTGCGGAGATGGAGTAAAAACACTTTCAGTTCCTCAAAGAGCTACAATTACTAATATGGGAGCTGAACTTGGAGCAACTACATCTATATTCCCTAGCGATGAAAAAACACTAGAATACTTTAAAGCACAAGGGAGAGAAGAAGATTGGATAGAGTTTAAACCAGATGAAGATGCTGTATATGATGAGGAAATTACAATAAATTTAAGTGATTTAAAGCCTTTAGCAGCTAAGCCACATAGTCCAGATAATGTTGAAGAAGTAGAGTCAATCGGAAAAATAAAAATAGATCAAGTTGCTATTGGAAGTTGTACAAATTCCTCTTATGAAGATTTAATGAAGGTAGCTAGAATATTAAAGGGGAAAAAGGTGCATAAAGATGTAAGTTTAGTTATAGCACCTGGTTCTAGACAAGTTATGGAGATGATAGCTAGAAATGGAGCTTTAGGAGATATAATAAGTGCAGGAGCAAGAATATTAGAAAATTCTTGTGGACCATGCATAGGAATGGGGCAAGCTCCTGGAACGGATGGAGTATCATTAAGAACCTTTAATAGGAACTTTTATGGAAGAAGTGGAACACTATCTGCTAAAGTATATTTAGTAAGCCCTGAAACAGCAGCAGTTTCAGCGATAAATGGAGTTCTTACAGATCCGAGAGAACTTGATGTAGATATTAATATAGAAATGCCAAAAGAATTCCTAATAGATGATTCTATGATAATAGCTCCTGAGGAAGAGGGAGATAAAGTAGAAGTTGTAAGAGGACCTAATATAAAGCCTTTTCCTGTAAATAAAGAGTTAGGCGATAAGGTTGAAGGAAAAGTGTTAATTAAGGTTGAAGATAATATCACAACTGACCATATAATGCCATCTAATTCAAAATTATTACCATTTAGATCTAATATACCTTATCTATCAGAGTATTGTTTCAATACAGTTGATGAAGAATTTCCAAAGAGGGCTAAAGAAAACAATGGTGGAATAATAGTTGCTGGTAATAATTATGGACAAGGCTCAAGTAGAGAACATGCAGCATTGGCACCTTTATATTTAGGAGTAAAAGCTGTAATTGCTAAATCTTTTGCAAGAATTCATAAGGCAAACCTTATAAATAATGGAATTATACCAATGGAATTTGAAGCAGAAGTAGATTATTATAAGGTAGGAATTTTAGATGAGCTTTTAATAAGTGATATTAAAAGAGCTTTAGTTGATGGTAAAGCTAGAATAAAGGATATAACCAATGGAACTAGCTTTAATGTATATATTAACTTAACTAAAAAGGAGATTGATGTAATAAAGGCTGGCGGAAGGTTAAATTATGTTAAGATAAATAGATAATAATAAAATGAATAGACAATAATAAAATGAATGGCATGCAAAATTTAATTGTTTTGTATGCCATTTTTTATATTTAATAGGATATAATAAAGGTAAAAGTGTATAACATAGGGGGAATTATGAAAAGTAAGGGAAAAAGAATCATTTTATTAATGGCTATGGTTATTATAGTGACAGTAGGGGTATTTTTTATTCCTAGAGTTGAGGTGTTATTAAATAACTTTAATAACAAAGCTGTAGAGGATACTGACAATATAAGCCCTGATGAATATTTAAATGAAGATATAGAAAATATAGAAGTAAAAGATAATGATATAAAAACCATAGAAATAGTTGCTACAGGGGATTTTTTAATACATAAGGAGATACTGGAAACTCAATATAATGAAGAAAATAATACATATGATTTCAAAAATACTATTCAATATGTAAAAGATTATTTAAATAGTGCAGACTTAACTATTGCGAATTTAGAAGGAACACTTTCTGGTATAGAGAATTATGGATATTCAGGGTATCCAAGCTTTAATACTCCAGATGAATTAGCAGATGCTATGAAGTGGGCGGGAGTAGATGTTGTTAATAATATGAATAATCATTCTTTAGATAGAGATGTACGAGGGTTTAATAGAACTAGAAGTATTCTTAAAGAAAAAAAATTTGATATAATAGGAACAAGAGAGAGTACGAATGATAATAGGTATGTAATAAAGGATGTTAATGGAATTAAGGTTGGTATAATATCATATAGTTATTCAATGACTGCTGAAGGTGGAGCAAGGGGATTAAATGGTACAACTATACCAGAAGAACTTTATCCATTAATGAATACATTTAGAGAAGATACATTAGATTTAGATCTTCAAGAAATGAAAGAACAGATACTTGATATGAGAAATAATGGAGCGGAAGTTATTATTTTTTATATGCATTGGGGAGAAGAATATGAATTAGAACCAAATAGCACACAGATAAATATGGCTAAATTTCTAGCAAATCAAAATGTAGATATAATATTTGGGACACATCCACATTCATTACAACCTATAGATATTATTAAATCAGAAGATGGGCTTAACGAAACAGCTGTAATTTATTCAATGGGTAATTTTTTATCAAGTCAAAGAACTGAGAGGATACAAAATCCATATACAGAAGATGGAATTATTGTATCAGTAAAATTAAAAAAGAACATCAATACAAATGAGATTGAAGTTGAGTATCCAACATATATACCGACTTGGGTTAATTGGTATGAAAAGGACGAAAAATTATTTTATGAAGTTGTTCCTGCTACTATTAATGATGCAGATTACTTAACTGAAGAAGGAAAAGGTAGAGTGATTGAATCATTAAATAGAACTAAAGGAATAATAGAAAAATATAATGATAAAATTAAAATAAGAGATTAATTTAAATAAAGGAGTAATTTAAAAATAAAAGGGGATGTAGTCATAGATGAAAGATACTATAAGACTTTCAGGGATAGCTTATGAAAGTTTAGTTAATGGTCCAGGAATAAGAAGAGTATTTTTTTCTCAAGGATGCAAACATAACTGCGAAGGATGTTTTAATCCGGATACACATGATTTTAATGGTGGAGAAGAACGTAATATAGATGAACTAATTAAAGATGTAGTAAAAAATCCTATGATTAAAGGAGTTACTTTTAGTGGAGGAGATCCTTTTGAAAGAGCAGAAGAGTTTGCATATATGGCAAAAAGTTTTAAAGAAAATAAATTAAATGTATGGAGTTATACAGGATATACTTTTGAAGAAATATTAATTAATTTAGATAAAAGAAATGGTTGGAGAGAATTGATTAGTAATATAGATGTTTTAGTAGATGGTAAATTTGATAAAAATAAGATGAAGGATGGTTTGAGATTCAGAGGGTCAACCAATCAAAGAATAATAGATGTAAAAAGAACTTTGCAAGAAAAAAAAATATGTGAATTAGAGTATTAGTTATATTTATAATTTATAATACTAAGTTAAAGAGTTGAGGAAAAAAACTTACGGATTTTGTATAAAAGATGCTTTGCACTTATTGTTTTTAATCTTGCAGAATAAAACAACATTAACATTTCACTCTTTCACGCTTAAATTTTCACTAAATAAATTGCTTCGCAAAATACAACAATAGTGTTATAATAAATAAAAAAAATATACATATAGTATTCGTATATGCTTGAAGATATGGTTCAAGTGTCTCTACTAGGAAACCGTAAATATCCTAACTACGAAGATTCGATTATCGCCATGTAATTTGCTTTGGCCTTATTACTTGAATTATAAAAAAAAAGAAGACAAGCTTTTTAAGAATACTATAGAAAAGTAATAAAGGGGATAGTTATATGGAAAAGTTAAAAGAAAAAATAATTACTGAAGGAAAAGTAAGAGAAGGAAATATATTAAAAGTTGATTGTTTTTTGAATCATCAAATGGATATAAAGTTTTTAAATGAAGTAGGAGAAGCTTTCAGAGAAAGATTTAATGGTGAAAGAATAGATAAAATACTTACAATTGAAGCATCAGGAATTGGGATAGCAGCTATAGCTTCTCAATATTTTAATTATGCTCCAGTAGTTTTTGCAAAGAAAACAGAAAGCTTAAATCTTGATAAAGATGTATATGAATCAGAAGTGCATTCATTTACTAAGAAAAAGACATACAAAGTTAGAGTTGGAAAACAGTTTTTAAATGAAGGCGAAAACATATTAATTATAGATGACTTTTTAGCAATGGGTTGTGCAGCTAAGGGAATGATTGATATAGTTAAACAATCAGGTGCTAATTTAGTTGGAGTGGGAATAGTTATAGAAAAAGGATTCCAAGAAGGCAGAAGTATTTTAGAAAGTATGGGAGCTAGAGTCGAGTCATTAGCTATAATTGATAAATTTGAAGATAATAAGGTAGTATTTAGATAATTAAAAAATTAAGAAATTAAAGAATGAAAGAATTAGTGAAGAAACTCAACCTATGTTGAGTTTCTATTATTTATATAAAGGAAAGAATCTCAAGCAAATGCTTGAGATTCCACTATAATTCTATAATTTTTTACTCTTTCATTTTTCACTATTTACTAAGGTAGTATTCCATAACATTTCTTACCTTAGGTACAGTAACATGACTACTACCTCTACCTTTAACATCTTCTACAATCATAACTAAAGAAATTTTAGCTGTATCTGGATCTACAGATACAAACCAGCCATTTTCGGTTCCAGTAGTATCATCTTGGGTCTTCTTAATTTCAGCAGAACCTGTTTTACCTGCAACTCTAAAGCCAGGGACAGCTCCATCTGGAATAGTTGAACCAGAATCATTGATTAATGCAGTAAAAGAATCTATTAATGTTGGTAAGTATTCTTGTGCTATAGCACCTTGTTTCCAAACCTTTGCATCAGTATTTTCACTTATTACTAATCTTGGCTGCATTATATTTCCGCCATTTGCTAAGGCACTATAAGATAAAGCTACATTTAATGGAGTAACCATAAGTTCACCTTGTCCATATCCGGTATCTGCTAGTAGAATTTCCCTGTTTAGATTTCCATCATTAGAAATTTGAGATTCTTGCATAGGATACTCAAAGTTTAACTCTTCTCCGATTCCGAAATTTTTAATTCCATTTATAAACTTCTCACTACCTAGTTCTAGGGCCACTTGTCCGAAGTAAATATTATCTGAATGATTAACTGCATCTTTTAGATTTACAGCTTTTCCTGGATCAGTTACTCTAGTTATTTTAAAATCTCCCCAAGAACTATCTTTTTGCCAACCTAAGCCGCTAATATCTCTTGTTGCATTAGGATCTATAACACCATTTTGTAACCCTATTGCAGAAGTTAAAAGCTTCATAGTTGATCCAGGAGAATATGTCTTGTTAAATCTATTTATTTCATCAGCATTATTTGTTTCTTCCCATTTTGCTTTTTGAGTTTTAGTTACATAAGTTGTAAACACATTTGAGTCAAATGAAGGGGCACTCACCATAGCTAGTACCTCACCGGTTTTAGGATTAACAGCAGTAGCAGCTCCCTTTTCACCAGTCATTTCACTATATATCTTACTTTGTAGTTCAGAGTCTATAGATATTTTTATATTCTTTCCATCTTCGCCATCTTTTTTTGCAATAGTTATTTTTTCTTCCCCACGTTCGATATATATTTCAGCTGAATCTTTACTCCTCAATGTATCTTCATAAACTTGTTCTAAGCCAGCTTTACCTATAAGGCTTGTATCATGATAGTCTTTATCTTTATTAGCTTCAAGTTCCTCAGCTGTTATACTTCCTATATAACCTATTAATCTTCCAAAAGCTTCACCACCGACATATACTCTACCAGGTTTAGGTTGAATTAGAATTCCTTCTCCTTTTCTATTAGCTAACTTTGGAACTTTAGAGTCATTTTGTAATATATCAACCAATGGAATAAATTGCTCAGGATTAGTGTTTGCTTCAAGTTTTGTTTTTATGTTTTCTTCACTAATATCAAGAATACTAGCTATTTCAGCGATTTTAGAATCTATATCTGACAAATTAAACTTAGCAGGATATAAGCCTATAGTATCAATAGTCCCGTCTTGCGCTAATGGATTACCATCTTTATCAAATATACTTCCTCTTTTAGATGGAATAGTACTTACTCTTATTTTATCATCCTTAGTCATTTGAGGGAAAATTAAGCTTTCATCCCATTTTACTTTATATTCTTTATCTTCTTTAACTAATGTTAATTTATAATCTGCAAGAGTAACATCACCTGCTATAGTATTCATACTTAATTTAAAGGGAACAATAATTTGATTATCAGCTTTTTCTTTATCACCAGAAACCTCTAAGGATAAATTACTAGCATTTATTGCAGAAAATATATTAGAATATCGTGTAGTAAAATCTTCTTCTGATATAGTTGATTTTGAATCATTTGTTAGCATTTGATACATACCTACATAGTCACTTTGAATCCATTTTTCAGTGTAGTTATCATAAGCCTTTTGAGCTTTATCCATTTTTGAACATCCACTGATTAATAGTATAAATGACAATAATATTGTAGGAATTATGATTATCCTCTTAATTTTCATATTCTCATCTACCTTCATAAATTATTATAGTTACTATTAATTATATCATTTAAATTAATAGGTTTACATAATTTTGTATATTTCATATGAATAAATTAATGATATGTTTAGCTCATAACCTTATTGGATTTAACAGTAACTTGCTAAGAAGAGTAATCTATTAAGAAAAGAAATTATTATAGTAAAATACTTTAAGAAGGCGGTCTATATTATAAGATATTTGAACTCTTAAGATAATTTATAAAATAAAAAAGCGCCGAAGCGCTTTATAAATAAATGGGGGATGGGACCTGTATTAAACAGGTTTTGTATCTACATTAGTATTATTTACAGAAATAAAATTTTTATACAATAAAATAAAAAATTATTTAAATAAAATATTTTTTCAAACAAATAATAATTATTATCCATTGAATAGCTTTTATAATAGTGGTATTATGATTAAAAGATAGTTTTAGACGAGGTGATTAAATGAAGGTATCATATAGGGGCTTTACATGCTCTCAAGGAGATGTAAAAGTATTTTATTTATTTGAGAACAATATTAACTTACCAAAAGAAGAGATAAATAAACACGTTGTTTTAGCACAAAGTAGAAATTTATTTAATGGTAAAGAAGGAGAATTATATACATTTACAATAGATTCTAATGATTCAATTCAAACAATTATACTAGTAGGTTTAGGAAAAGAGGAAGAATTTACTGTTGATGTAGTTAGAAAAGCAACTGCAAAAGCCATTAAAAAAGCTAAGGAATTAAAAGTGAACTCAGTGTTCTTAAGACTTCCAAAGACTGAAACAATAGAAATTGAAGAATTAATTAAAAATGCAGAAATTGCAGCATTTTTATCAGAATATACATTCAACAAATATAAGTCTGATGTAAAAGAAGAAAATGAATTAGAAGTATCAATTGGAAGATGCGGAATTAAGGAAGCAACTCCAGAAATATTATCTGCAATTGAAGAGGGCAGAGAAATAGCAAATGGTATTATAGTTGCTAGAAATTTAGTAAATGAACCATCAAATGTAATTTATCCAGAAACTTTGGCTAATAAAGCTGTTGAAGTTGGAGCACAAAGTGGATTTGAAGTTGAAGTTCATGGAGTAGAAAAAATTAAAGAATTAAACATGGAAGCTTTCTATAATGTAGCTAAAGGATCTTCAAAGGAACCTAAGCTTATAGTTATGAGATACTTTGGAGATAAGGATAATAAAGATAAGGTTCTTGGTTTAGTAGGAAAAGGCTTAACTTATGATTCAGGTGGATATTCAATAAAGCCAACTGATGGTATGCTAGATATGAAATCAGATATGGGTGGAGCAGCGTCTGTAATTGGAGCTATGTCAATTATTGCAAAAAGAGGCTTAAAGCTTAATGTAGTAGCAGTAGTAGCAGCTTGTGAAAACTTAATATCTGGAGATGCGTATAAACCAGGTGAAGTAATTGGATCTATGGCTGGTAAGACTATAGAAGTTGTTAATACAGATGCTGAAGGAAGATTAACTTTAGTAGATGCTGTTCATTATATAATAACTGAAGAAAAGGTTAATGAAGTTATAGATTTAGCTACATTAACAGGAGCAGCTTTAGTTGCACTAGGAGAAACTACAACAGCTGTAGTTACAAATAATGATAAGTTCTTTGATGAATTAAAATCAGCTTCAGAATATACTGGAGAAAAGATGTGGCAATTACCTGCATTTGATGATTATAAGAAATTAATTAAATCTGACATAGCAGATTTAAAAAATAGTGGTGGAAGATTTGCAGGTACAATAACTGCTGGATTATTTATTGAAGCATTCGTACAAGATAAGCCTTGGTTACATTTAGACATAGCTGGAACAGCTTGGGCTTCAGGTAATAGTGACTTATGTGTAAAGGGTGGAACAGGTGCTCCAGTTCACACATTATATGAATTAGCAAAGAGAAGAAGTAAATAATCACAATAAGATAAAATATAGATTTTTATAATCTTGAACTAATCCTATAAAGTATACTTTTTTAGTAGTACTTTATAGGATTTTTTTATAATAAACTAAATAATAAGATACAATATAAATAAAGTTATGAAGAAAGAGAGTGCTCGAGTATGTATAGCGAAAACAAGAATGCTACCAGTAATAAAACTTTAATTAATATTATGTATTATTTTGAATCATTAGTTTTAAATTCTATAAATAAGAAATTAAAAGATGAAAATAAATTATCTTTAAATAAAAATATTAAAGTAGGAAAGTTTTCGGCTATTAATGCAATTATACCCGAGGGTATAGATGGACTAAGTGGAGAGACGATTATAGAAGTAATATTGCATAAAAATAGAAAGGATTACTTTAGAGTAGATAAGGAACTCATTGAAAAGTTAAATAATTCAATAAAAAATTCAAAATTATCTATAAAAAGTATATTGTTTGTATTTGGAAGTGAATTTACACAAGAAGAAGTGTCTACGTTAGAGAAGATATATGGAGAAAAAATAGATTATAAGGTCAAAGTATGGGGGTTAGATGAATTATGTAAAATTGACAATAAGTTTAATAATTTTAGAAATGGGGATTTTTCAAAGATAGTTGAGTTTTTATTAAGCAACTTAGTAAGTGAAGCTTTAAATCAAAGTGACGATGGATGGAAGAAAATACGAGAAGAACGAATAAATGAACTTAAAAAGATATACAGTAGAGATGAATTAGTTTTATTCTTGGGGGCAGGTGTATCTAAGGAGGCTGGTATAGGAGATTGGGATGATTTAATGTCTGATTTATTAATACTTATGATAATGAAGGAGTTAGAAGAGAAAAATATTAGTATAACTTCCGAGGAAAAAGAGTTTATTATAAGGAAAATGAAAGAAACAAATAATAAATCGCCTCTATTGCAATCGGCACTTATAAAATCAGCATTGGGAGATTCCTTTGAAGAAAGTTTAGCACAATTATTATATAAGAATATTAATAATGGTAATGGAAATTCAAGTTTATTAAATAGTATTTCAAAATTATGTTTAGAAGGAAATAATGGAACTGGAATTAAAGCTATTGTTACATATAATTTTGATGACTTACTAGAGGATAACTTCAATAAATATGGTATAAAATATAACTCTTTATATAGTGAATTAGATTACTCAACTTCTGATAAACTAGGAATTTATCATGTTCATGGATTTTTACCACGGAATCCTGATAAATATGAACGATTATCAGAAGGGTTATTAGTATTTTCTGAAGATAGATACCATAGTCTATATAATGATCCATATTCTTGGACTAATATAACTCAACTAAATTTTCTAAGGGAAAATACTACATTAATGATTGGATTATCATTAACAGATCCAAATTTAAGAAGACTTCTATCTATAAGTAACAGAAAGAATAAACTTAGAAAACATTATGCAATTATGAGAAAAAAGGACTTTAGATTATCAATGGAGGATTTTAGTATAAATGAAAATATCCTTAAATCTTTTAATAATATAAACAATGAGCTTCATGAAGCAGCTTTTGAACAATTAGGAATAAATATTATATGGGTAGAAAGTTATGATGAAATCTCGGATATAATAGATAGAATTAGAGAAAATTAAATGAAAGAAGTAAGCTTTATTACATTAAAAAGGTTAATATCTTATTATATAAAGGGGCTCGCGTTTCGCGAGGCCCTTTATATAATGTCTGTAAATCTATCAAAAAAGTCAAAAATGCAACGATGTATACCACCATATAAATTAGATTTACCATCGAGTTTATTTTCAAGTAAAGTAATATCCTTAGAAAAAATAGAGTTGATTTTTTGGTTAACTAATGTTAAGTATTCAGGTATATAATCAATTAACTCACTATGTATAAATATGTTATCTGGTGCAAAAAAGTTAAATATATTGGTTAACCCCATAGCTATAAACTCTATATTTCTAGATATAGCCTCAATTGCAACTTTATCATTTGATTTATATAAATCACAAAGTTCCTTTACTGTAGATATTTTTTTTGTAGAGTTAATATTAAAGTCCTCCAATAAAGCAGGAATTGCGCAATATTGCTCAAAGCAACCATTATTACCACAAGGGCACTTTTTACCATTTGGTATAAGAACCATATGACCTACTTCGCCTGCGCGGCCTTCAAAGCCGGAATATAATTCACCATTAATTATTATTCCAGCACCAATTCCAGTATGTACATTAATTACTATAGAATTATTTAGAGATTCTGAAGAGTTTTGAAATTCTCCAATTGCAGCTAAATTAGATTCATTTTCTAGATGAAAACTTATATTTGGCATAATTTTAGATAGCTCATCTTTTAAATTAATTTTATCTAAATCATAATATGGAGTAAATTTAATTTCATCCATAAACACTCTACCATGTATGGAAAGACTAACACCTATTAATCCATAGTTGTATTCATTTATTATATATTGTAAAGAATTTATAATATCTACTATTGTTTCAACAACATTATTTTTTGTGATTTTTATTTCTTTACGCTCATGGGATAAAACATTTTTATTTAAATCAGTAAGTAAAAATCTAATATAATCAATGCCTAAATCAATCCCTAAGCTGCATCCAGCCTTTTCGTTTAATTTGAGTAATATAGGTTTTCTACCTCCACTCGAGCTCCCATTACCTATTCCAATCTCATAAACTATATCCTTTTCAATTAATAAACTAATAATCTCAGAGACACTAGCTTTATTAAGATTAATAAGCTTTGAGATTTCTATTCTTGATATATTAGGTTTACTATAAAGAAGGCTTAAGATTTCAACTATATTGGACTTCCTAATGTTAAACTTGTTTTCCATAGTGTACCATCCTCTTTGATTGTTTATAAATAATATAGCATAGGTATAAGAAAAGTTCAAAAATAATAAAATGCGAAACAGACAAAAAAATTAAATGTAAACATTGACATCGTTAAAATTAAGAGTTATTATTAAGTTAGATAGGAAAACTAACTAATTAAAAGAGGTGGGAAAATGGGATTTTTTAATAATATTGAAAAAATAAAATATGAAGGACCAGAAAGTAATAATATGCTTGCGTTTCATCATTACAATCCAGAAGAGATAGTAATGGGAAAGCCAATGAAAGAACATCTTAAGTTTGCAGTAGCTTATTGGCACACTTTCTGTAATGATGGATCAGATCCATTTGGAAAAGGAACTAACCAAAGAAATTGGATATCAGAAGATCCAATGCAAACAGCAAAAAATAAAGTTGATGCAAATTTTGAATTTTTACAAAAGTTAGGCGTTGAATATTTTTGCTTCCATGACATGGATGTTGCTCCATTTGGAAATAGCTTAGAAGAATTCTTCCACAACTTAGATGTTATAACAGATTACATGAAAGAAAAGATGGACAAGACTGGTATTAAGCTTTTATGGAATACAGCAGATAGACATGCTAATCCTATTTATGTTAATGGTGCAGCATCAAGTCCTAATATAGATGTATATGCAATGTCAGCAGCTCAAGTTAAAAAGGGAATAGATATAAGCAAAAAATTAGGCGGTAAAAACTTTGTATTCTGGGGTGGAAGAGAAGGTTATGAAACTTTATTAAACACAGATATTCAATTTGAAGAAGAAAATATCGCAAGATTATATAAAATGGCAATAGCTTACTGTGAAAAGATTAATCACAAATTAACTTTCTTAATTGAACCAAAACCAAAAGAGCCAATGACTCATCAATATGATTTTGATTCAGCTACAGCTTTAGCTTTCCTTCAAAAGTATGACTTAATGGAACACTTTAAGTTAAATATTGAAGCAAACCATGCAACTCTTGCTGGACATACTTTTGAACATGAATTAAATGTAGCTAGAAATTATAATGCTTTAGGCTCAATTGATGCTAACCAAGGAGATCCATTATTAGGATGGGATACAGATGAATTCCCAACTAATGTATATGATACTACTTTAGCATTAATAGAAGTGTTAAAAAATGGTGGACTACATGATGGTGGAATAAACTTTGATTCTAAAGTTAGAAGAACTTCTTTTGAACAAGAAGATTTATTTATAGCTCATATTGCAGGAATGGATACTTATGCAAGAGGATTAAAAGCAGCAGCTAGAATAATTGAAACTGGATTCCTAGACAATGTTAAAAAGGATAGATATTCTTCTTATGATAGCGAATTAGGTAAACAATTATTAAACAATGAATTAGATTTAGAAGTTTTAACTAATCATGCATTATCAGTTAAAGAAGTTAATAATAAATCATCACATATTGAATTTGTAAAATCAAGATTAAATGATTTAATATACTAAAATTTATATATAAATAGGGGGAGACAAATGTCTCCCTACTTTATTAAGTACTGGGAGGATATTTTTATGGAATATGTTATAGGTTTAGATTTAGGAACGGGTTCTATCAAGGGGATAGCTTTAGATAAAGCTGGAGAAGTAGTATTGAAGCATTCAGAAAGTTATCCTTTATACAATAATAGAGATGGACATTCTGAACAAGAGCCAGAAGATTGGTATAATGCTTCAGTTAAGGTTTTGGAAAAAATAACTAATGATTTAGGTGGAGATGGATTAAGAGCTATAAGTATATCAGGGCAAATGCATAGCTTAGTATTATTAGATAATGAAAATAAACCTATAAGAAGAAGTATTCTATGGAATGACACAAGAACAACTAAGCAATGTGAATATATAATGAATAACTTTGGAGAAAAAGTAATTGAAATCACAGGGAATAAAAGCCTTGAAGGATTTACGCTTCCAAAGGTATTATGGGTAAAAGAAAATGAACCTGAAAATTGGGAAAAGACTAAAAAGTTCTGTTTACCTAAAGATTATTTAGTATTTAAATATACAGGTAACATATGTACAGATATATCTGATGCAGCTGGAACACAAATGTTAAATATTAAAGAAGGAAAATGGTCTGAAGAAATAGCAAATCTTTTAGATTTAGATTTAAATAAATATCCTAAGATATATAATTCAACTGAATGTGTTGGAGAATTAAATGAAGAATTAAAGGAAAAGTTAAATGCCAAAGGAAGTATTAAAATCTTCCCAGCAGGATCAGACAATCCTTGTTCGGCTTTAGGTTCAGGAATAATAAATAAAAATAGAGATTTATTAAGTATAGGAACTTCAGGTGTATATTTAAAATATGAAGAAGAATACAAGAACTATGGTGGAAAACTTCACATGTTTAATAATGTACTACCAAATAGCTGTTACTCAATGGGGGTAACTCTTTCTGCTGGAGATTCTTTAAGCTGGTTTAGAAATACCTTTGCAAAGGATAAAGATTTTGATGAACTTTTAAGCGGAGTATCTAATGTTAAAGAAGGATCTAATGGATTATTATTTGCTCCTTATATAGTTGGAGAAAGAACACCTTATGCAGATAGTAATATAAGAGGAACTTTCATAGGAATAGATAAAAGTCATGATTTAAATCATTTTGCAAGAGCAGTAATTGAAGGAATAACTTTCTCATTAAAGGATTGCTTTAGCATATATGAAGATGATAGTGATAGAGAAATAATTTCCGTAGGAGGAGGAGCTAAGTCTAAGGATTGGCTTCAAATTCAAGCTAACGTATTTAATAAAAAGGTAATATCTTTAAAAATAGAAGAAGGTCCATCTCTTGGAGCTACAATCATAGCAGCTGTTTCATTAGGTTGGTTTAATTCTTTTGAAGATGCTGTAAAAGTAATAGTAAAAGAAAAAGAATGCTATTATCCAAATGCAGAATCAGTAGAAGCGTATAAGGAAGCTTATTCTCATTATAGAAGGGTATATGAAAATATAAAGAATATATAGAAAGGCATAGATTGATTTTCATAAACTTTAGTATTATAATAATAAAAAATAGGAATAATTTTTGGGAATGAAGTTCTCCCATGAGAAATCTAAACCGTCAATTAAGACTAATGACTTCTATGATTTAATCGTAGAGCATTAGTCTTTTTTATTATTTATAAATTTATATAGATGTACTTTTTTATGAAAAGGAAAGGTAGGCAAAAGATGAGAATTTTTAAATTAACTATTTCAACTATTATAGTTTCAATTGTAATGGGAATTATATCAGCAATATTTTTAAGATCATTAGAATTCGTTACAACCTTAAGAGAGGGATTTCCTTATCTAATTTTTTTAATTCCTATAATAGGAGTATTAACAGCATATACATATTCAAAGTATGGGAATGGATCTAATAGAGGAAACAATTTAATTATTGAAAGTGTTCATAAGGAGGTAAAAGTTCCATTTAGGATGGCAATCTTAACATTTATTTTTACTGTATTAACGCATTTATCTGGGGGATCAGCGGGAAGAGAAGGTACAGCAGTTCAAATAGGAGGAGCCTTGACAAATAAGGTAGCTAATATTTTCAAAATGGAGCATAAGGAGAAAAGAATTCTAATTATGTCAGGAATAAGTGCTGCATTTGGCTCAGTCTTTGGAACACCACTTGCTGGTACATTTTTTGGTATGGAAGTATGTTTTATAGGAAAGCTTAGCTATGAAGCAATGATATATTGCTTTATTAGTTCGTATGCGGCTAATTTTGTTACAGAATCATTAGGTATAAATCATACAGTTCATTTAATAAAATCTGTACCAAGTATTACTATATATACATTATTAATAGTAATAATATCATCAATATTATTTGGGGTTTTTGGAAGAATGTTTGCAAAAGGTATTCATTTAGTTAAAGGCTTTTATAATAAAAATATAAAAAATAATATATATAGAGCAATAATATCTTCAATAGTAGTTTTATTAGTAATTGTAATATTTAGATTATATAAATTTGAAGGACTAAGCACTTGGCTTATTGACAGCGGTTTTTCAGGAGAAGTAACTATTTTAGATCCAATAAAGAAATTAATACTAACAATATTAACTTTAGGGGCAGGATTTCAAGGGGGAGAGGTTACTCCACTATTTGATATAGGTGCTTCCTTAGGTGGTGCCATAGGTAACTTAACTAATATAGAGCCTTCATTATTAGCAGCTATTGGAATGATTTGTGTTTTTGGGAGTGCTACTAATACTCCACTTACTACAATTATGCTTGGAATAAATTTATTTGGAGGAGAAGCTGTACCATATTATATAATTGGAGCATTTATTAGTTATTATGTAATAGGGCATAACGGAATTTATGGAGCTCAGATTATTAATACGCCTAAGTTAAAAAGGTTTGAAGAGCATGAGGGGATATCTTTGGAAAATACAAAAAAATGATATCTTAGTGCATTTATAAAAAAATTATAAATAGTCTCATAGATAAATAGTTATTATAAAATTATGGTGCTTTTAATATAGAACCCCTAGTAAATATAATATTCACTAGGGGTTCCTATATTAAAAGTCTGATTGACCTGTAGTTCTTGGGAATGGAATTACGTCTCTGATATTTGACATACCTGTAATATACATAATAAGTCTTTCAAATCCTAATCCAAATCCAGCGTGCTTAGTTTCTCCGTATTTTCTAAGCTCTAAATACCACCAGTAATCTTCTTCGTTAAGTCCAAGTTCAGCCATTCTCTTAGTTAAGATGTCTAATCTTTCTTCTCTTTGGCTACCACCGATAAGTTCTCCTATACCTGGAACTAAAAGATCTGTTGCAGCAACTGTTTTTCCATCATCATTTAATCTCATATAGAATGCCTTTATATCCTTTGGATAATCAGTTACAAAAACAGGTTTCTTGAAGTGTTCTTCAGTAAGATATCTTTCATGTTCTGTTTGTAGATCAATTCCCCATTCAACAGGGTATTCAAACTTCTTATCAGCTTTCTTTAATATTTCAACTGCTTCGGTATAAGTTACTTTTCCGAAGTCAGATGTCATAACATGATTTAATCTATCTAGAATTCCTTTATCAACAAATTGATTGAAGAAAGCCATTTCTTCTGGACATTCAGCTAAAACATATTCTAAAACATATTTAAGCATATCTTCAGCTAATTCCATATCATCTTGTAAATCAGCAAATGCTATTTCAGGCTCTATCATCCAGAACTCAGCTGCATGTCTTGCTGTATTAGAATTTTCAGCTCTGAAAGTAGGTCCGAAAGTATAAACATTTCTAAATGCTAAAGCATAACATTCAGCATTTAATTGTCCTGATACTGTTAAGTTACTTTCTTTACCAAAGAAATCTTGCTTAAAGTCTATTGCACCTTCTTCAGTTTTTGGAACATTGTGTAGGTCTAAAGTAGTTACTCTAAACATTTCTCCAGCACCTTCACAGTCACTTCCAGTTATTAATGGAGTATGAGTATAAACAAATCCTCTTTCTTGGAAGAATTTGTGGATAGCATAAGCTGCTACTGAACGTACTCTAAATACAGCTGAAAATGCATTACTTCTTGGTCTTAAATGAGCAATAGTTCTAAGATATTCAAAAGTATGTCTCTTCTTTTGAAGTGGATAATCTGATTGAGATAAACCTTCTATAACTATTTCCTTAGCTTGAATTTCAAATGGTTGCTTAGCTTCTGGAGTTGCAACTAAAGTACCTATAACTGTTATTGATGAGCTAATAGGTAGTTTTGATACATCTTTAAAGTTATCAAGTTTATTATCAAAAACTACTTGAACATTCTTAAAAAATGTACCGTCATTTACTTCAATAAATCCAAAAGCATTTGATGCTCTTAGAGTTCTTATCCAACCAGAAATTTTTATTTCTTTAGATAAATATTCATCTTGATTTCTGTAAAGTGATTTTACTAAAATAACTTTATCCATTATTGTTCCTCCTACCATAATTTTTTGTAAAATAAAAAACCTTTCATCCCTAAAATAGGGACGAAAGGATAATTTCGCGGTACCACCCAGATTGCTATCGTATAAATAGCCACTCTACTGACACAAATAATGTCATTCAAATAATAACGGTTTGATTCCGTCTAAGTCTACTTAAGCGAATATAAAATTTAGAATTTAATCTAATTTACACCTTGAATAAAAGGGTTTTTCATTTCCACTTGTTCGGTTAGAAACTCAGAGATGTTCTTCACTAAAGGCTTCGTATAAGGCTCACACCATTCCTTACTCGCTAAGACTACTTCCATATAGCTACTCTTCTCGTCATAGTAATAAAATTTATAATGTTTATTACGATTTTACACCAATTCACTAACATTTGCAACTTTAAATCATAATATAATTTTAGATAATATTTTATGGAGGATTATATGGATTATAAGGGGTTTTTAGAAGAAAAATTTATTGAATTAAATCAGCTAAAAAGTATGTTAGTAACATATCCAAAAGAATATAAAGAAAATATATTACAGGTTATGGATAGAGTTTGTAATCAAATTAGTTCATACTTAGAGGAGGTAAGTTTTTATAATAAAAATAGAGACGGAGAATTACTTC
Source organism: Clostridium sp. D46t1_190503_E9 (assembly GCF_015555225.1). Classification (NCBI taxonomy): domain Bacteria; kingdom Bacillati; phylum Bacillota; class Clostridia; order Eubacteriales; family Clostridiaceae; genus Clostridium; species Clostridium sp. D46t1_190503_E9. Next base: position 44,701 of record NZ_JADNKB010000007.1, on the reverse strand, counting down.
AATTAACTGAGGAAGAATTGTCTTTATATAATGGAGAAAATGGAATGCCAGCATATATTGCTGTAGATGGAACTATATATGATACGCGCGATATGCCTCAATGGAAAGATGGCAAGCATTTTGGAATTAAAGCAGGTTCCGACTATAGTGAAGCTTTTAAAAATTGTCATAACGGGGATAAAAATATTTTGTCTAAATTAATAGTAGTAGGGGTAATTAATTATACTAAAAAATGTAGTTGGGAAGAATAATAAAAAATTGCTACGTTATGTAATCGTAGCAATTTTTTTATTATTCATTTCCACTCTCGTAAGAGGAAACTAATTGAGAAGGAAAATTGAGCATTTGAGAATCTTTTACTATTCTTTTGAATTCATATTCTAGCTCTCTAAATTTAACATCCACATTTTTATCTTCATCAATATTAAGTATACAGTAAGTTGCGTTTGGACGACCTATTTTTGGTTTGCCAACACTTCCTACATTTATAAATATTTTATTATTAAATTTTTTATATGAAGGAATATGAGTATGTGCGCAAACTAAAATATCTTCTTCTAATTCACTCATTACCTTTTCAGTATTTTCTTTATCTTCAAATAAATATTCATTTATAGCATTAGGACTACCGTGAGTAAATTTAATTTTAACTCCATTAATATCATAGTCTAAATATGTTGGTAGTTGTGATAAGTAGTATTTATTGGAGGCTCTAACTTCTTCACATGCCCAAGGAAGTGCAAAGGAATTTATGCTAGTATCTCTTATGAATGTAAATCCTCCATCAACTACAGATGCATCATAATTACCTTTTATACAAGGTATTTCTCTCCTTTTAATTAAAGCGATAACTTCATTTGGGTGAGGACCATAGCCAACTAAATCTCCAAGGCAAATTATTAAATCAACCTTTTGTTCATCAATATCTTCTAAGACCTTCATTAGTGAATAAATATTTCCGTGTATATCTGAAATTGCAGCTATTTTCATGAGATAATCCTCCTAAATAAATATATAATTTTAAAGCTATTATTGTATTTAAATATATATGTTTTAATAATAAATTGCATAATTAAATTAATTTCATATTAAATGCTGAATATAATTATTTATATTCAAGTAAAATCTAAAATATATAAGTTATTTGGTTTATTTTTAATCGCATAATATATATTATATCATTTTAAATATTTGCTATAAATAAATTTAATAATATTATTATAAATAGATATTATCTACATGATGAGGTATATTATATTTATAGAAAAAAAATTAGGAGGTAAAATATATGAAATTAAATAGAGTTAACAATGTTTTAAAAGCAATGGAAGAGCAAGGATTAAATCAAATGATTATATCATCTCCTCCAGCTATTTTTTACTTAACAGGAAAGTGGTTTTCTCCTGGAGAAAGAATGATAGCTTTATATTTAAGTACAAAGGGAAATCATAAACTTATAGTGAATAAGCTATTTCCTATATATGAAGACCTAGGAGTAGATTTAGTTTGGTACACAGATATAGAAGAGCCTATAAAAATATTATGCACAATTGTGGATAAAGAGAGTATATTAGGTGTGGATAAAAATTGGCCAGCACATTTCTTAATAAAACTTATGAATAATAACGGAGCAAAAGCTTTTGTTAATTCATCACCTATTATTGATAGATTAAGAATGATAAAAGATCAAGAAGAAATTGCATTAATGAAAAAATCATCAGAAATAAATGATAAAGTAATGCTTGAATTATGGGATAGATTAGAAGAAGGAAAGACAGAGAAGTATTATGCTAATTTATTAGTAGATTTATATGAAAAGCATGGGGTAAATGAATTTTCATTTTCACCTATAATTGCTGTTAGCCCTAATGGAGCAGATCCTCATCATCATTCTAGTAACGATACTATAAAAAAGGGACATAGTATCGTTATAGATATAGGCGGAGTATATAATTCATATTGTTCAGATATGACTAGAACTGTATTTTTTGGCGAAGCACCAAATGAAAGACATGCAAAAATTTATAATATAGTTAAAGAAGCAAATTTAAATGCTATAAGTAAGGTTAAAGAAGGAATGAAGTTCTCTGATATAGATAAGGCAGCAAGAGATTATATTGAAGATGCTGGTTATGGAGAATATTTTACTCACAGAACAGGACATAGTATTGGAATAGAAGATCATGATTTTGGGGATGTTAGTTCATCAAATCATGAGGAGATTAAAGAAGGAATGATATTCTCAATTGAACCAGGAATATATTTAAAGGATGACTTTGGTGTAAGAATAGAAGATTTAGTGTTAGTTACTAAAGATGGATGTGAAGTTCTAAATTCAGTAACTAAGGATATAACTATAATATAAAATTAAAATGGTCTCACATTTCGTGAGACCATTTATAAAAAATAAGATATTAACTTCTTTAAGGCAATAAATCCTACTTGAAATTGAATAAATTTTATAGTTAATTTTAAGATTTAAATATTGTTTATTTAAAATAATATTCCTGCTATTGTGGCTGTTAAACATGTTGCAAGCACTCCCCCAATAAGAGCCTTAAAGCCTAATTTAGCAATAGTTCCTTTTCTATCAGGAGCTAATCCACCTATACCAGCTATTTGTATTGCTATAGAACTAAAGTTAGCAAATCCACATAATGCATATGTTAATATCATTGTAGTTTTTGGTTGTAACATATCAAGTTTTATTAGATTTGCAAGTTCAGAATAAGCAACAAATTCGTTTAATATTATTTTTTGACCAAGTAAGCTTCCAGCGGCTGATATATCAACAGTAGGAACTCCCATAACAAAGGCTAATGGGGAAAATAACTTTCCTAGAATCCATTGAAAACTTAGCTCTGGGAATCCAAATAGGCCACCAATAGCTCCAATTATAAAGTTAACAAGAGCTAATAAAGCTATAAATGCAAGTAACATAGCAGCGACATTTAATGCTAATCCTAAACCATCGCTTGCTCCATTAGCAGCAGCTTCAACTATATTAGAAGCTGTATTTTCGACTGAAATGTCAGTTGAATTTTTAGTCTTACTTTCTTCTGTTTCTGGAACTAAAATTTTAGCAAGTATTAATCCAGCAGGAGCAGCCATAATGCTTGCAGCTAGTAGATGCCCAGCATTTACACCCATAGCAACATATCCCGCCATAACACCACCAGCAACAGTAGCCATACCACCAACCATTATAGCTAAAAGTTCTGAACGAGTCATGTCTTTAACAAATGGTTTAACAAGGAGCGGTGCTTCTGTTTGGCCTAAAAAGATGTTACCAACTGCACTTAAGGTTTCAGATCCACTAGTTCCAAGTAATTTTCCAATAAATTTAGCAATAAACTTAACTATAAATTGCATTATTCCAAGATAATATAATACTCCCATTAATGCAGAAAAGAATATTATTGTAGGTAATATTTGAACAACCCATACAAATCCTATTCCATTAGAATCTGCAAGTGGACCAAATAAAAAGTCCGTACCTTCTTTAGTAAAGTCTAATAATTTTGTTATTGCATTACTAGCACCTTCAAAAATTGTTCTACCAACTGGAACTTTTAAGATTAATATTGCAAATACAATTTGTAATATTAATCCAGTTATTACAAGTTTCCAATTAATTTTCTTTTTGTTTTCTGAAAGTAAAAAAGCTATTCCGATTATAACTACGACCCCTATTATTCCAACTAATCTTTCCAATTTTATTTCTCCTTCGTTTATATCGATCTCTTCTTATGTGTATAATTTATATCGATTTCTTCTTATGTGTATAAATAAATTAATTAATTTATTTAAAGTTATATTACTTCAATTATTTTATTCATAAATGTAGTGAATTTTTCCTTAACCATATTAGAAGTTTCTACTACTTCTTCATGATTTAATGGTTGTTCAAGAATTCCAGCAGCCATATTAGTTAAGCAAGAAATTCCTAAAACTTTCATTCCAGAATGGTTTGCTACTATTACTTCAGGAGCTGTAGACATTCCTACTGCATCACCACCAAGTATTCTTGCCATTCTTACTTCAGCAGGAGTTTCATAAGTTGGACCACTAAACATCATATAAACACCTTGTTTAATATCTATTTTTAAATCCTTAGCTACATTTAAAGCTTTACCTATAAGTTCTGAGTTATATGCATTTGACATATCTGGGAATCTAGGACCAAATTCTTTAAGATTTGCACCTATTAGTGGGTTGTCACCAGAGAAATTAATATGATCATTTATAAGCATTAAATCACCAGGCTTAAAACTTGTATTTACTGCTCCAGCAGCATTAGTAACAATTAATTTTTCAACACCAAGTAATTTCATAACTCTAACTGGGAATGTTACTTCGTTATAAGAATATCCTTCATAGTAGTGGAATCTTCCTTGCATTGCAACAACACATTTTCCATTTAACATACCAACAACTAATCTTCCAGCGTGACCTTCAACTGTTGATATTGGGAAGTGAGGAAGTTCTTCGTAAGGATAAAATTCAGGGTTTTCTATAGAATCAGCTAATGAGCCTAATCCTGAACCTAAAATTAAACCTATTTCTGGTTTGTATTTAGACTTTTCCATTATAAAATCTGCAGCGTTTTTAATCTTATTTGATAAATCCATAAAATCACCTCTATTTTAATATTTGTACTATGTAAGATTTTAAATAATAAAAAAATCATAGAATAGTACTTGTAGTTCTCGTAAATTATAAAATAAACTTGCTCAAAAATAAACATAAAAAGCAAATAATATCAATATTATTAGTATATTAGTCAAAAGATGGCAAAAAAACTATAAGAAGTAGATTTATAGATGAAGAAATCATATAATTCTACTTCTTATAGTATTTGTTAATAAGACAATAATATAAGTTTAAATTGAAATAATAATTATTTCAACATTATATCTGCAACTTTTACTACATCTCCAGCACCAATAGTTAAAATAATATCGTCATTGGAAGCTACATTTTTTAAATAGTTTGCAGCTTCTTCATGGCTATGAATATTAGTGCATTTAATTCCTTTAGCTCTTATTGCATCTCCAAGTTGTTCTGAGTTTACTATACCATTATCTTTTTCTCTTGCAGCATATATATCCATAAGTAACAGTTCGTCTACATCGGAGAAGCATCCAGTAAACTCGTCAAATAAAGTTTTTGTTCTTGTATAAGTATGTGGTTGGAATACAGCATAAATATTCTTATGAGGTATTATTGTTGCTGTATCTAAAGTAGCCTTAATTTCAACTGGATGATGAGCATAATCATCAATTATTGTAGCACCATTAAATTCACCTTTATATTCAAATCTTTTATGTGCGCCTTTACACTCTCTTAATCCTTCTATTATTGAAGTGTAAGGTATATTAAATATTAATCCAACACAGATAGTTGATAGGGCATTTAATATATTGTGCTTACCAGTAGTATTTAAAGTTACATCGAATAACTCATTATTATCTTTACATACAGTGAAGCTTGCACAACCTTTATTATTAAAAGATATATTTGTAGCTCTTACATCACCTTTATTTATACCATAACTCATTGTATTGCATTTAGCTTTGTTTAATATTTCATTTACATTTTCATCTTCACAATAACCTATTAAATATCCATCACTTGGTATTATGTTTGAGAATTTTTCAAAAGTCTCCTTTATGTGATTTAAATCTCTATAATAATCTAGATGATCTGCATCTATATTTAAAATAACTCCTATATAAGGATGAAATTTTAAAAATGATTCTTTATATTCACAAGCTTCCGTTATGAAATATTCACTATCTCCTATTTTGAAGTTACCGTTAATTACATCTAAGTCACCACCTACTAATATTGTAGGATCTAAGTTAGCTTTTAAAGTCACATGTGAAAGCATAGATGTACAAGTGGTTTTTCCATGTGTACCTGATATAGCAACATTATATTTATGACCTTTCATTATTAAACCTAGAAATTCAGCTCTATCCATAAGGTCGATATTTTTATCCTTAGCCTCAATTATTTCTGGATTATCTGATGGAATAGCAGCTGTATAAACTACTAAGTCTACATCTTTTAAGTTGTTTTTATCATGACCTATGTAAATTTCGGCACCTTCAGATTTTAATTTATTAGTAATTTCAGATTCTTTAGAATCAGAACCGGATACTTTAAACCCCTTTGTTAGCAAAAGTGCAGCAAGTCCGCTCATACTAATGCCGCCAATACCTACAAAATGAACTTTCTTATTTATATCTTTGCTTAAATCAAAAGACAAAAAATCAACCCCTTTATTATTAAGAATTCTTTTATAAAAATTACTGTAAATAGTTATCACCTTATAATTATATACAAATTTAAGAAAATGAACACATAAAAAAGCTTTATATTAATTAAATTGATAAAATTTTATTAAAAAAATAATAATTATAAGTTAAATAGGAGATAACTGATTAAAATCTATTGATATTGAGAAAAATATAGAATAAAATATGAATATTAGATGCTTGAAACTAACGAATAATTCGGAAAAAATTAAAATTGTAGGTGATATATTTTGGAAAAGCTAAGTAGAAATAGCAGAGTAGTGGCCATTACAAAAATTTTAACTGAGAACCCAAATAAGGTCATTGGATTAAATAAGTTTTCAGATTTATTAAATGCAGCAAAATCAACCATAAGTGAAGATATAGTAATTGTAAGAGAAATTTTAGAAAAATTAGAAATGGGAAAAGTTGAAACAATAGCTGGAGCAGCAGGGGGAATAAAATATATTCCTGGAATAGAAAATGAAAGTAGAAAAAAATTTGCTGAAGATTTATGTGAAATGTTGAAAGATGAAAGTAGAATTGTTCCAGGAAACTTTATATACATGACAGATTTAATGTATAATCCACAAATTATAAGTAAAGCTGGAGTTATATTATCTTCGGTATTTTATAATAAGGACGTAGATTATGTCGTTACAGTTGAAACTAAAGGAATTCCACTTGCTTATGAAGTTGCAAGAAATTTAGGAATTCCACTAGTTATAATAAGAAGAGATAACAAAGTAACAGAGGGATCGACTGTTACAATAAATTATGTGTCAGGTACTAGCGGAAGAATTCAACAGATGTCGCTTTCAAAGAAATCAATGAGAACGAAAAGTAAATGTATATTTATAGATGATTTCTTAAGAGGTGGTGGAACTGCACAAGGAATAAAGGATTTATTAAAAGAATTTGATAGTGAATTAATAGGAATTGGAGTTTTAGTAGATAACATAGGAGTGGCTCAAAAAAGAGTTGATAATTATATATCTATAGTAGAATTAAGACATCTAGGTGAATCAAAAGATTTAGAGGTTAGACCTTCAAATTTGATAAATAATTAAAAAAAATACGGTTAAGTTACACAAAGTTGTAAATTTTTAAAAAATTTAAAAAATTTTTAAATAAAAGAAGGATTTTTATATTTTTTATAGAATTTTATATCTATCAGAGCAACGGAGGTGTAGTGCGATGACAATAACCGATGTAAGAATTAGAAAGATAGCTTCCGATGGAAAAATGAAGGCTATAGTTTCTGTTACATTTGACAACGAATTTGTAGTTCATGACATCAAGGTAATCGAAGGACAAAATGGATTATTTATAGCTATGCCAAGTAGAAAGACACCAGATGGAGAGTTTAAGGATATAGCACATCCTATTAACACAGACACTAGAGAAAAGATTCAGAATTCAATACTTGAAGCTTATGAAAAAGCTAAGCTTGAAGAGGATTCTGAGGAAGTAGTTGGCTAAAATATGTTATTTAAAAATAAAAGGGTTAACCCTTTTATTTTTTTTGTAAAACTTTATTTTTGTGTTGATATATGTTGATGAAATTCACAAAATATATAGGTATAGTAGATATATATGAAAGGATAAATAGGTTGAAATACTTTTTCTAATACAATATAATAGAATGAGATGTTTACGAACATTTTTTTAATTAATTATAAATTTGTCCTTAACATTTTATAGAGAGGTGTTTTTTTATGTATAAATGTGCATTAATTTTAGCAGCTGGACAAGGAACTAGAATAAAATCTGATTTGCCAAAGGTTTTACATAAAGTATGTGGTAAAGAAATGGTTAATCATGTTATAGATACTATGAGAAAAGCTAATATAGATGATATAAATGTTATTATTGGAAAAGGAGCAGAGCTTGTAAAAGAAAAAACTTCATCCAGAAATGTCAGTTATTCATTACAAGATGAACAATTAGGTACAGGTCATGCGGTAAAATGTGCTATTGATTTTTTAAGAGGTAAAAAAGGTGTTGTAGGAGTTTTTTGTGGTGATGCACCTTTAATAAAAGCCGAAACAGTTGATAATTTATTTAAAACACATATAGAAAATAATAATAGTGCTACATTATTAAGTTCAATAGTTGAAGATCCAACTGGATATGGAAGAATCGTTAGAGAAAATGATGAAGTTTTAAAAATAGTTGAGCATAAAGACTGTACTGAAGAAGAGCTAAAAATAAATGAAATGAATGCAGCGATATATTGCTTTGATATAGAAATGCTTTTAAATTCATTAGATAAATTATCTAATAATAATAACCAAGGTGAATATTACTTAACAGATGTTATTGGAATATTAAAAGAAGAGGGTAAAAAAGTAGGAGCAGTTGTAATTGATTATGAAGAAACTATAGGTGTTAATTCAAGAGTACAATTATCAGAAGCAGAAGGAATATTAAGAAATAGAATTAATACAAAACATATGATAAACGGCGTAACATTAATAGATCCAAGCACTACATATATAGGTGATGATGTAGAAATAGGACGAGATACAATCATCTATCCAGGTAATGTTTTAGAAGGAAACACTAAAATTGGAGAAGGTGTTATTTTATATCCAAATTCAAGAATATCAAACAGTATAATTTCAAATAATGTAGAAATTCAATCTTCAGTTATTATTGATAGCCAAATTGGTGAAAGTACTACAGTAGGCCCATTTGCATATATAAGACCAGAATCTGTAATTGGATCTGGAGCAAGAATAGGGGATTTTGTAGAAATTAAAAAATCAACTATTGGGAATAATACTAAGGTATCACACTTAACATATATAGGTGATGCTTCTGTAGGTGAAAATTGTAATTTTGGCTGTGGAACAGTAGTTGTTAATTATGATGGACAAAAGAAACATAAAACTAAAATTGGGAACAATAGCTTTATAGGTTGCAACACTAATTTAGTATCTCCAGTTAATGTTGAAGATAACACATATATAGCTGCAGGTTCAACAATTACTAATGATGTAAAAGAAGGAGAACTTGCAGTAGCAAGAGCAAAACAAAGGAATATTGAAGGTTGGGTGGCTAAAAAAGGTCTTACTAACAAATAGTTATTTAGATAAACAAAAGTGCCAAAAATTTTAAGGAGGTCTTCACACAATGATAACCCATGGAAAAAATATTAAAATATTTACTGGAAACTCACATCCAGAATTAGCAAAAGAAATTGCTGACATTTTAGGTTTGCCATTAGGTAAAGCTAAGGTTTCAACTTTTAGTGATGGAGAAATATCAGTTGATATAGCAGAAACTGTAAGAGGAACAGATGTGTTCTTAGTTCAATCAACTAGTTCACCAGTTAACAATAATTTAATGGAACTTTTAATAATGATAGATGCATTTAAGAGAGCTTCAGCAGGTAGAATTACAGTTGTTATGCCTTATTATGGATATGCGAGACAAGATAGAAAAGCTAAGTCAAGAGACCCAATAACAGCTAAATTAGTTGCAGATCTTTTAACTGCAGCAGGAGCTCATAGAGTATTAACTATGGATCTACACGCAGCACAAATTCAAGGATATTTCAATATACCAGTTGATCATTTATTAGGATCACCAATACTAGCTAAATATTTTGTTGAAAAGGGCTTTGATGATAGAGATGATGTTGTAGTTGTTTCACCTGATTTAGGAAGCGTTACTAGAGCAAGAAAGTTTGCTGATAGATTACATGCACCAATAGCAATTATAGATAAGAGAAGACCAAAGGCAAATGTATCAGAAATTATGAACATAATAGGTGATGTTGAAGGTAAAAAGTGTATCTTAATAGATGATATGATAGATACTGCAGGAACTATAGCAAATGCAGCAAATGCATTAAAAGATTTGGGTGCTAAAAATGTTTATGCATGCTGTACTCATGGAGTTTTATCAGGTCCTGCTTTCGAAAGAATTAATAATTCTGCAATAGAAGAGTTAGTTATGTTAAATACAATTAAGTTACCTGAAAAAGATGGTTTAGTGAAATTTAAATCATTATCAGTAGCACCATTATTTGCAGAAGCAATAAAGAGAATATATGATGATGAACCAATAAGCAAATTATTTGAAGTTTAATACATAATGGGATAAAAGGCCTCTAAAAAGCACAAACTTTTTAGAGGCCTATTAATTATGTCAATGATTAATAATTTGTAACAATTATTAATTATTGTTTATAATTAATATAATAATTTTTATATAGGATATAAATGAATTATAATAAACATGAGGACGGTGTTATTATGGATAATAGATTAGGTAGAGTATTAATTGTTGACGATGATGAAAACATATGTGAAGTAATAAATATGTATTTAATAAGCTCAGGATATGAAACTAGAAGATGTCATAATGGAAGAGAGGCTTGCATTGCTTTTGGAGATTTTAAGCCAGACTTAATACTTTTAGATATTATGCTACCTGGAGTGGATGGAATAGAGGTTTTAAAGTGGATTAGAAAATCAAGTGAAATCCCGGTGATAATGTTGACTGCAAAGGGGGACACATTTGATAAAGTTTTAGCTTTAGAACTAGGGGCCGATGATTATATAGTGAAGCCATTTGAGCCGAAAGAACTTTTGGCAAGAGTTAAAGCTGTTATGAGAAGATATAATTATGATGAAAAGAATACTGAAATAATAAATTATTCAGATTTAGTTATAGATGCAAATTCTTATAATGTTGTTTATAAAGGTGTTGAAATAAAAATGCCGCCTAAAGAATTCGAACTACTTCATTATTTAGCAAGCAATAAAAATAAGGTGTTTACAAGAGAACAGCTACTTTGTGAAGTATGGGGATATGATTATCCAGGAGATTCTAGAACTGTTGATGTTCATATTAAAAGATTAAGAGAAAAAATAAGTTGCGGAGAAAATTGGCAAATAGAAACTGTTTGGGGTGTTGGATATAAATTTGAGGTGAAATGATGAAAAAGAAAAGTGTAATATATAAAATTTTAATTACCTTTTCATCTATTACAGTAATAGTATTAATATTGATAGGAATGGTTTTATCAACTTGGATTAATAGAGAATATTCAATTGAAAGATCTGAACGTATAAGTAAATACATGGATATAATTCAAGGTTCTACAGAAGAATTTTTAAATGAAAATAGTGAAACTAGGTATGATGATTTAAAAAGTGTAATGAATATAATAAAAATTTCTGTTGATATGGATTCTATAATTTTAGATAATCAAGGTTATGTATATGCCGTATCTGATGAGAGTCTTGGGCACTTAATGTATAAAAAAATAGACATATCTGATTCAGATTTAAAAATATTAAAATCTGGGCAGATGTTAGAAAAAAATTTTTTTGATAAATCTAATAAAAAACTTAAGCTTTATTCAACTCCATTATTTAATGAAGAAAGCTTTAAAGGTATAGTAGTAGTTTTCGAAGACATTGAAAGTGATAGAGCTTTAAAAGATTTATATAGTGTGATATGGATATCTGTATTAGGTGCTGTTATTTTATCGAGTGTAATTGCATACTATTTCTCTCGAAAAATATTAATAAATCCTTTATCTGAAATTAATAGTGCAGCTAAGAAACTAGCAAAGGGTGAGGTAGAGAAGCGAGTTTATATAGATTCAGATGATGAAATAGGAGAATTAGCAAATTCATTCAATGTAATGGCAGAATCTTTAGAAAAGGTCGATAATGTGAGACGTGAATTTATCTCAAATGTATCGCATGAATTAAGGTCTCCAATAACATCAATTAAAGGTTTCATAACAGGTATTATTGATGGGGTTATTCCGAAAGATAAAGAAAATTATTATTTGAATATAGTAAATGATGAAGTTTGTAGATTATCAAGGCTTGTGAATGATTTGTTAGATATATCAACTATGGAATCAGGAAAGTTTAAGTTAAAAATGACTAAGTTAGATATAAATGAAATAATAACATTATGTGCATTAAATCTAGAAGGAAAGATAAATGATAAAAAAATTAAAGTTGAGGTCATATTTAGTGATAGTCATGAATACTGTATGGGTGATAGAGATAGAATAATACAAGTTGTAACTAATCTTCTTGAAAATGCCATAAAATATGGAGATGAATATGGAAAGATACAAATAGAAACATATGCAAAGGGTGAAGTTGTATATGTTAGTATATTTAATAGTGGGCCAAATATCCCTAAAGAGGATGTTAATAAAATATGGGAAAGGTTTTACAAGATGGATAAGGCTAGAACCAATAAAATAAGTACAGGACTAGGACTACCGATAGTCAGATTGATATTATCTCAGCACAATCAAGATATTTGGTTTAACAACATAGAAGGAAAAGGTGTTAAGTTTACTTTTACACTTAAAAGATCGATTAAATAAAGTTAATGTTGGAGGAGGGGTTTTATGAATAAAAAGTTGAAGGATAGATTTAGTGATAAAGATGAGTTGGTAAATGAAAGCTTCCCTTCAATAAAATTTAAAAGAAAGAGAACAAAATCTAACATTAAGATGCTTAGTAAGTTTTTAAGTTTATTAATTATAGCAGGATTATCAGGGGCACTATTTTCAAGTTTATTTATTGAAAGCAAATATAGAGATTTAATTAATGAAATCAATGATAAATCAGAAAAAGGTACTGTTTCTTTAGAGTATTCTGAATTGATAGAAAAAGTAAAACAATCTCTAGTAACAATAAGCGATAGTGAGGTTAATTTAACACAAAATAAATATTTTGACAGTAATACAACTGGAGTAATAATAGAAAGTGATGGGAAGATATTAACAAGCTATTCAAAAATAAAGGCTTTTAAAAATATATATGTAAAATTGCCATCTACAGGGGTTAAGCCTATAGAGGCTAAAATAGTTGTAGCAGATGAAGATATAGATATTGCGCTTATACAAGTGAATTATAATGAGGAATTAACACCAATTAAATTTGTAGCAAAATCAGATATATTAGAAGGAGACAGGATACTTCTTATTAGTAATTCCACTGGTAGCGATTACATAGATAATATAATACCAGGAATAGTAACAGCAACTAATAGAAGCATAAATACTAATAATATTAGGCATAAGTTATTAGAAATTAGTACTCCAGTAACAGCTATGAATACTGGAGGAATAATAAGTAATATAAATGGAGAAATTATAGGTATTGCCAGTTATAAAATAACGAATGAGATGAATCAAAATGGACTATACTATGCTGTTGATTTTAGTTCTCTAGAGGAAATAATAAGTTCAACAAATAAGATAAAAGATATGCTAGGTATTTCAGAAGGAGGATTTATTAACGGTGAAGAGTATACTGACGCAGCTGGTTTTTATATTGCAGCAATTAACCAAGAGGGAAGTTCATATAAATCTGGGCTACGTCCTACAGATATAATATTTGAAATTGATGGAGAAAAGATAATTAGTATTAGTCAAATATCTGAAATATTAAAAAATAAAGCACCAGGAGACATATTAAAATGTAAAGTAATGCGTTCTGGTGAAGTAAAAGACTTAGAAATAAAGATTTATAATAAATAAAAATAAATATAATTGTTTGCAGCTCTATTTAAGGGTTGCAATTTTATTTTAAGTACTTTTATTATTGTAAAAAGCTAGTATAATAATAAATATGCTAATAGCAATTAGGAGGCTGCATAATATGTTTTTGATTGTCGGATTAGGAAATCCAGGAAAAGAATACGATGGAACTAGACATAATATAGGATTTGAGGCTATAGACTATATTTCAGATAAGTATAATATAGATGTAAATAGGACAAAATTTAAAGGAGTATACGGAGAAGGATTTATAAATAATAATAAGGTTATTTTGTTGAAGCCAACAACTTATATGAATTTAAGTGGTGAAAGTGTACGAGAAGTTATAAATTTTTATAAATTAGAAAATGATGAAGTTATAGTTATATATGATGATATTAGTTTAGAAGTTGGAAAACTTAGAATTAGGGAAAAAGGAAGTGCTGGTGGACATAATGGTATAAAGAGTATAATAGCAAATATGGGCACAGATATTTTTCCGAGGATTAAAATAGGCGTAGGACAACCTACAGGTGATTTAGTATCTCATGTTTTGGGCAGATTTAACAAAGAAGAAATGGATAGTTTGATGGAAGTTATAGATGCCTCTTCAAAATCCGTAGAAGTTATAATAAAAGATGGAACAAAGGAAGCAATGAATAAATTTAATGGGTTTAAATCATCAAAAAAAGAATAGATTAAGGACGGTGTATATTAATGAGATTAAAGGGGGTACTACAACCTTTAAGAGATGACTCTACTTTTAGTGAAATAATAGCGGGTATTAATAAAAGAAGATACCCGATTAATATAAATGGATTATCGGATTCAGGAAAAAGCTATGGTATTTTTGGGATATATGAAAGTATAGATTCTCCTATGATAATACTTACACATAGCGATATGGAAGCTAAGAATATATATGAAGACTTAAGTTTTTATACGAATGATATTTATTATTTTCCTGCAAAAGAGGTAGTTTTTTATAATATAGATGCTATTTCAGGAGATTTAAGATGGGCAAGGCTAAAGGTAATAAAAGAAATTTTAGATAATAAAAATAAAATAATAGTAACATCAATAGATTCTTTAACATCAGTTTATACTCCTAAAGAATTATTTATGGAATATACCTTTAAATTAAGTGTAGATGATGATGTTAATTTTAAGGATTTATCTAAAAAACTATTAGAAAGCGGTTATGAAAGGGTAGAATCTGTAGAAGGAAAAGGAGAATTCTCTTTAAGAGGAGGAATTCTTGATATATTTCCACCAATATCTACCTATCCATATAGAATAGAGCTTTTTGGAGATTCAATAGAGTCTATAAGAACTTTTAATACCGAATCACAAAGAAGTATTGAAAAGGTTGACAATATTGAAATATTCCCAGCAAAAGAAATTATACTAAATGAAGAAGCATTAAATAGAGGAAAAGAAGCTATTTTAAAAGAATTCCAAGAAATTAAGGATAAGAATAAAGGGAATGACGAAAGAATCCAAAAGTTAGAATCAATTATAAGTGCTAATATAGAATCTTTAACAGAAACTTTAACATTTGAAACTTTAGACAGTTATTTACCTTATTTCTATGATAAGACAGATAGCTTTTTTAACTATGTAAAAGATTATGTATATATAATTGATGATGTTAAGAAATGCGAAGGTAAGCTAGATAGTTGTTATTTTGAATTTAGTGAAAATTATGAAGCTTTTTTACAAAGAGGAGGAATTTTACCATCTCAAAGTAAGCTTTTATTAAATAAAGATGATTTAATTGAAAAATTAGAATCTCAAAAATCAATAACTTTAGATGTATTTGCTGTTAATAGTAAAATTTTAAATCCTATAGAAAGATATTCATTTAATGCATCAACTCTAAATAGCTATCAAGGTCAATTAGATTTGTTAATAGATGATATTAAAGAGAAAAAGTCAAAGGGATATAAGACGATAATATTATCGGGAACAAGGACTAGGGGAGAAAGACTTGTAAATACATTAAGAGATAGGGAAATTGAAAGTTCTTACAGAGAGGATATAAAATCAATAGAGTTTGGAGAGGTTGTTATTACCTTCGGAAATCTATTAAAAGGTTTTGAGTATCCTGATTTAAAACTGTGTGTAATATCAGATAAAGATGTTTTTGGAGAAGCTAAAAGAAAAATATCTAAAAAGGCTAGTTCAAGAAAAGGTATAGGGAAAATAAAAAGCTTTGCAGAGCTTAAGCTTGGAGATTATGTTGTTCATGCTAATCATGGAGTTGGTGTTTATAAAGGAATAAAGCAAATTGAAGTTGGTGGACATACAAGAGATTATTTAGATATTGTTTATGATAAAGGTGATAAATTATATGTCCCTGTTGATCAGTTAGATTTAGTTCAAAAGTATATAGGAAGTGAAGGTAAAACTCCTAAGGTAAATAAACTTGGAAGTAATGAATGGAATAAAGCAAAAGCAAAAGTTAAAAAATCTATAAATGAGATAGCAGAAGATTTGGTTAAGCTTTATGCTACAAGGGCTACTTTAAAGGGATATAAGTTTAGAAAAGATACAGAGTGGCAAAAACAGTTTGAAGATGAATTTCCGTTTGAGGAAACTCCAGATCAATTAACATCTCTAGAAGAAATTAAGCATGATATGGAAACTGATAAACCTATGGATAGACTTCTATGCGGTGATGTTGGGTATGGAAAAACTGAGGTTGCTATTAGAGCAGCATTTAAAGCTGTTATGGATGGTAAGCAAGTAGCATTCCTAGTACCTACAACTATACTGGCAGAGCAACATTATAAAAACATGACAAAGAGATTTTCAGATTTTCCAGTAAAAATAGATATGATAAGTAGATTTAGAAGTGCAAAAGAGCAAAAAGCAACACTTCAAGCTGTAAAAGAAGGGAATGTGGATATATTAATAGGAACTCATAGATTAGTTTCTAAGGATATTGTTTTTAAGGACTTAGGACTTCTAATAATAGATGAGGAGCAAAGATTTGGAGTTGCTCAAAAAGAAAAAATAAAAGGATTAAAGAAAAATGTTGATGTATTAACTTTAAGTGCAACACCAATCCCAAGAACTCTTCATATGTCATTAACAGGAGCAAGAGATATATCTGTAATAGAGACACCACCAGAAGAGAGATATCCAATACAAACTTATGTAGTGGAGCAAAATGATCAACTAGTAAGAGATGCTATATTAAGAGAAGTAAATAGAGGCGGTCAAGTTTACTATGTCTATAATAGGGTTGAAAGTATAGAAGGCATGGCTAAATACATTAGTGAATTAGTTCCAGAATGTAAAGTTGGAATAATACATGGGCAAATGACTGAAAGACAACTTGAAAAAGAAATGGTAAGCTTTATGAATAAGGATTACGATATCTTAGTGTGTACAACAATTATAGAAACAGGTATAGATATACCAAATGTTAATACTATGATAATTCATGATTCAGATAAAATGGGATTATCGCAACTTTATCAATTAAGAGGTAGAGTTGGAAGGTCAAATAGAATAGCATATGCTTACTTTATGTATACTAAAGATAAAATATTAACAGAGGTAGCTGAAAAGAGATTAAAAGCTCTTAAGGATTTCACAGAGCTTGGATCAGGTTTTAAGATAGCAATGAGAGATTTAGAAATAAGAGGGGCTGGAAATATGATGGGTTCAGCTCAACATGGTCACATGGCTGCAATAGGATATGATTTATACTGTAGAATGCTAGAAGATACAATAAAAATTATTAAGGGTGAAATAGAGAAAGAGCCTATTGAAACTACAGTAGATATAAAGGTAGATGCATATATACCAGGAACTTATATTGAAGATGAAATTCAAAAAATAGAAATATACAAGAAGATTGCTGCTATTGATGGATTAGAAGATTATATGGATATAAAATCTGAACTTGAAGATAGATATTCAGAAATTCCAGACCCTGTATATAATTTAATGGATATAGCTTATATTAAGAGTAGGGCAAAACTTATTTCTATTGAAGAAATAAAGGAAACACCAAAGGAAGTTAAGTTTATATTTGCGGATGGAATTAAGAACTTAAATATCATATATAAATACTTGTTAGAAAATTATAAAGATAAGGTATTTTTAATGTTTGGGGAAAAGCCATATTTTGCAGTAAGAAGTTTGGAAATAAAGAAAGAAACGGCATTAGGATTTTATAAGGAAATGTTAGACAATTTAACAAAAAATATGTAAAGATATTTATATAAATTGAATAACTGACACAATATTGATATACTAGTTATGTATAATGGTATTGAAACAAATTAAAAGAAAAGTGAGGGAACATAAGTGATTAAAATTAAGAAAATTATAGCTGCAGGAGCTTTAAGTATATTTGCTTTTTCAGCAGTTGGATGTGAAATGATACAAAAGACACCAGAAGCAATAAAAAATACTGTGTTAGCAAAGGTTGGAGATGTAAAAATAACTAAGGGAGAAGTAGATGAAATCGCTGATCCGTATTTACAACAATATGGATCTGATTATGATACTAATCCAGATATGGCAGAGCAAGTGAAAGCTTTAAGAACTCAAGCAATAAATTTATTAGTTGAAGAAAAAATGATGCTTAAAAAAGCAGAAGAATTGGGATTAACTCCAACTCAAGAAGAAATTGATGCTGAGGTTCAAAAGTATATAGAAAATTTAAAGACTAGTTATGGCAGTGATGAACAATTTAATGCAGCTCTTGAGCAAGCTGGAATGACTTTAGATGAATATACATCTAAGCTTACAGAAAACATGAAAAATCAATTAGCTACTCAAAAAGTAACTGAAGATTTATTTAAGGATGTTAACATATCAGACGATGAAATAAAAACATATTATGAAGAAAATAAAGATAGTTTTGGTGAAGCTAATGTTTCTCATATTTTAATAAAAGATGAAGCGAAAGCTAAGGAAATAAGGGAAAGAGCTGCAAATGGTGAAGATTTTGCTGCACTAGCAAAAGAATTCTCAGAAGATACAGGAACTAAAGAAAATGGAGGGAACTTAGGGGTTACTCCATATAATACAACTCAATATGTGCAAGAGTTTACAGATGCATTTAAAAAATTAAAAGATGGCGAAATATCAGAACCTGTAAAGAGCCAATTTGGTTACCATATAATTAAAGTAACTGATGTTAAGCAAGGAACATTTGATGAATCAAAGGATTCTATAAAGACTACATTAGAAAATGAAAAGAAAAATGAAATTTATTCAAATTCTATTGAACAATGGAAAAAAGATTATAATGTAAAGACATATGAAGATAAACTTTAATAGAAGAGATTATTAAAAAGGATTGTATTAAAATAAATTTTGATATTAGCTGATAAAGAGGGAAGTTCTAATTAGAGCTTCCCTCTTTGCGTATATATAAGTAATAAATAAAACTTATATTTAAGTTTGAAAATGCTTTTAAGCAAGTAAAATCAATGGTTTAAAAGGAGGTCGCGAAACGCGAGCCCCTTTATAAAAATAAGAGATTAAATTTTTAAAGGCAATGAAGATTATTTGAAATTAAATAAGTTTTATATTAAATAAATTTCTGAGATTGAGTCTTTTCTTGTATTATAAATTAATTATAACTTTATATATTTTATATATTATTTAAGAAAACTAGCAATATGATATCGTTTTATAAATTTTGGTTATATGTGTATAAAATTTCTAAGAAGTCAAATAATAATATTGCAACTAATTATTATTAATAAAAGGAGGTAGCTCATAATAATGAAGGCAACAGGAATTGTTAGACGTATTGATGACTTAGGTAGAGTTGTTATACCAAAAGAGATAAGAAGAACATTAAGAATTAGAGAAGGGGATCCATTAGAGATTTTCACTGATAGAGAAGGCGGGGTTATTTTAAAAAAATATTCACCAATTGGAGAGTTGACAGATTTCTCAAAAGAATATGCTGAAAGCTTGCAACAAGCAATTGGACATATTGTTTTAATTGCAGATAAAGACGCATTTATATCAGTAAGTGGAGCTCCAAAAAGAGACTACATGGAAAGAAAAGTTAGTGTAGAATTAGAAAAAATAATGGAAGATAGAAGAGCTGTTCTTATAACAGAACAAAATAAGACTATTCCATTACATAATGATGAAGAAATAGGAAAATACGCTAGCCAAGTAATATCTCCAATAATAGCTGAAGGTGATGCAATTGGAGCAGTTATTATATTATCAAAAGAATCAGGAGAAAAGCTAGGAGAACTTGAATTAAAGTTATCTGAAACTGCTTCAGCTTTCTTAGGTAAGCAAATGGAACAATAAAATAAATATTTTATTAAATATAAAGTTATCAATAAAATAAAGTAATAATACCTCTAAACTTACAATACAAATTTACTAGAACTATTTTGAGTTTGGAGGTATTTTATGAAGAAACAATCACTACTTAAAGCAAGTCTAGTACTTGGAATAGCAGGAATAGTAGCGAAATTTTTAGGATTATTCTTTAGATGGCCACTAATAATGCTTATAGGTGACGAAGGTGTTGGATATTATCAAATGTCATATCCTTTATATATGTTTTTCGTTGCTATGGCATCAGGAGTACCAGTAGCTATTTCGAAAATGATATCAGAGAAAAAGGCAAAGGGAGATATACAGGGAATATTCGAGGTTGTAAAAGAATCAACAATCTTAATGATGTTCTTAGGTGTTGGTACAACCCTTATATTATTCTTTTTTGCTAAACCTATTATTAAATTTGTTCAGTGGGATATGAAATCATATTATGCTTTACTTGGAATATCCTTTGCACCATTTGTAATATCTATAATGACTATATATAGGGGGTTTTTTCAAGGGCTGCAAAATATGACTCCATCAGGTGTATCACAAATACTTGAGCAGATAGGAAGGGTGATAATAGGAGTTGGACTTGCTATATTATTTTTACCTAAGGGAATAGAATATGCAGCAGGGGGAGCTGCTTTTGGGGCAGCTGCTGGAGGAGTAATAGGAGCAACTTATCTTCACGAAAAGTATAAAAAAGTAAAAAAGCAAATGTGGAGTAAAAAAATTAAAAGTAACCCAGAAGTACTAACTTCTATTTTGAAAATTGCTTTACCTATTTCAGTGGGAACAACAGTAGGGACTATAATGAGTTTAATTGATTCTATATTAGTTCCACAAAAGCTTTTGCAAGCTGGCTTAACATCAGAAAGTGCAACTATTTTATATGCGCAATTAACAGGAAAGGCAAATGTAATAACTAATATTCCATTAACATTATCTATGGCAGTAGGAACCTCATTGATTCCTATAATAGCAGAAAATTATATAATGAATAGAAGAAATGATTTGGAGTCAAAAGTTCAATTATCAATAAAGCTATCTATGTTAATAGCTATGCCATGTACATTAGGGTTGTTTTTTCTTGCAGGGCCAATAATGAAACTAATATTTCCCGGGAAATGGGATGGCGTATTAATACTTAAATACTTATCTTTATCAGTTCCATTCATAATAATTACTCAGACAACTACATCAATTATGCAAGGAATAGGTCATTATATTAGACCTATAATAAACTTGTTTATAGGATGTATCGTAAAGATTATTTTAACATTTGTGCTAGTGCCTATGCCAAATATAAATATTTATGGAGCAGTAATAGCTAGTATATCAGCTTACTTAGTATCAACAATACTAAACTTAATTTCACTAAAGAAGAGATTAAAATTAAAATTAAATATATATCAAACAACTATAAAACCGATTATTGCAGCTTTAATTATGATATTTGGAGTATTATCAGCATATTTATATTTATTTAATAAAACAGGTAGTAATGGTTCTGCTTGCTTAATAGCTATATTTTTGGGTATTATTATATATATGGCATTAATACTAATACTAAAGGTATTTAGCATAGACGAAATAAAAAATAGAATTGTAAAAAATTAATGAGTAAGGAGAGAACCTAATGATAAAGATAATAGGTTTGGGGCCAGGAGCACCTGAAGCTTTAACTATAGGAGCAGTTAAGGCATTAGAAGAGGGGAAAAATATTTATTTTAGAACAGAGAAACATCCTACTGTTGATTATTTAAGAGGAAAGATAAAAGAATTCAAAACATATGATCACTATTATGAAACTTCTGAAAGTTTTGATCAGGTTTATAATAGCATCGCAGAAGATATAGTAAGTAAGTATAAAGAGGATGAAGAGATAATATATGCAGTTCCAGGACATCCTTTAGTTGCAGAAAAATCAGTTTTTAATCTTATGAATTTATGCGATGAAAAAGGAATAAGATATGAAATACTTCCAGCTGTAAGTTTTATAGATGCTATGATGGATGTATTAAAGATTGATCCGATAGAAGGACTAAAGGTTATAGATGCATTTGATATGAAAAATCAAATTTTAGACAAAAGAATAGGAACTATAATAACTCAGGTGTACAATCCGTTAATAGCATCAGAAGTTAAGCTTAGATTGCTTGAATATTATAATGATGAAACTGAGATATATTATGTTAGAGCTGCAGGGATAGTTTCAGAAGAATCTGTAAGGAAAATACCAATATATGAGCTTGATATGCAAGAAGATATAGATTACTTGACATCTATATATATACCTAAAGATATGGATAATAAAAAAGATTTTAATGATTTAGTTGAGATAATAGATACTTTAAGAGGAGAAAATGGTTGTCCATGGGATATGGAACAAACTCATGAGAGTATTAAAAATCAACTTTTAGAAGAAGCTTACGAAGTTATAGATAGTATAAATAATGATGATATAGATGGAATGGTAGAAGAATTAGGAGATGTTCTATTACATGTAGTTTTCCATGCTTCATTAGGTAAAGATGATGGGTATTTTAATATTTATGATATACTTGAATCTATATGTAATAAAATGATTTATAGACATCCTCATGTATTTAGTGATGGAAAAGTTAATAATAGTGGAGAAGTTCTTGAAAATTGGGAAGAACTTAAGAGGAAAGAAAAGAGTTTTAATACAGTTACAGAAGAAATGAATGCAATAGCTAAGGCACTACCTTCTTTGATTAGAGCGCATAAGGTTCAAAAAAAGGCAGCTAAAGTAGGATTTGACTGGGATGATATTGAAGATGCAGCTTTAAAGGTGCAAGAGGAATTAAAAGAGGTATTAGATGTATATAAATCCAATAATAAGGAAAAAATAAAAGATGAAGTAGGAGACTTAATATTTGCATGTGTTAATGTAGCCAGAAAATTAAATATTGATGAAGAAGAAGCGGTAAATTCAACTATACAAAAATTTATAAGAAGATTTTCTTTTATAGAAGAAGAGGCTTTAAAATCCAACAAAAATTTAAATGAAATGACATTAAAGGAGATGGATTTGTTATGGGAACAAGCAAAAAACAAAGAATTTAATGAGAAAAAGAAGGATTTATAAATTTTTTGAAGAATAATATATAGTGGTTTATACTATACTATAAATAACTTATTGTAATAAATAGCTTTTATAACAAAAAATTGATAATGTTATAGACTAGCACCAAAAGACGATATATAATAAGAGAATGTAGTTATAGTACATATTAACAGAAATAGTTAACTACTAAAATATATAACGGGTTATTTAAGGAGGATGTAATTGTGAATAAAGCAGAATTAATCACTAGCATGTCAGAAAAAAGTAAATTAACTAAGAAAGATGCTGAATTAGCTTTAAAATCATTCATAGAAAGCGTTGAAGAAGCGTTAGAAAAAGGTGAAAAAGTTCAATTAGTTGGATTCGGAACTTTCGAAACAAGAGAAAGAGCTGCAAGAGAAGGAAGAAATCCTAGAACTAAAGAAACTATAAACATTCCAGCTTCAACAGTTCCAGTATTTAAAGCTGGTAAAGAATTTAAGGAAAAAGTTAATAAGTAGTATATTTAGAACCCGAGTATTCCCTCGGGTTCTTTTGATAATATAAAATAATAAGGAGAGTTATTATGAGGTTAGATAAATATCTTAAGGTTTCTAGAATAATAAAGAGAAGAACAGTTGCTAAAGAGGTTTGTGAAGGGGGAAGAGTTTCTATTAATGATAAAGTTGCAAAAGCATCAACAGTTGTAAAAGAAGGCGATATAATAGAAATTCAATTTGCAAATAGATCATTAAAGGCAAGAATAATTAATATAGTTGAGCATGTAAAAAAAGAAAATGCAAAAGAAATGTATGAGATATTAGAAGGAGAGGAAGATAAAGAATAAAAACAATAACTCCTTCATATATTTTTATAAAGAATATGTGGAGGAGATAAGATGGAAAAGAGAAATGAAAATAAGTTAGAAGAGCCAAGGGGTAATATAACTTTAGAGAATAGAAAAAGATTAACACTTACAGGGGTAGAAGAAGTCATAAGTTTCGATGATGAAAAAATATTATTAAATACAAAATTAGGGTTTTTAACTATCAAGGGATCAGAATTAAAGATGAATAAATTAGATGTACAGAATGGTGACGTAATAATTATAGGAAATATATCTTCCATAGTATATAGTAGTAAAGAAGTTAAAAAAGAAAAAGAAAATATAATTTCTAAGTTGTTTAAATAGAGGTAAGTATGCCGTTATCAATAGATGTTCAATTTGACATAGTTATGTATTCCATTCTTTCGGGAATACTGATAGGAATTATGTTTGACCTGTATAACATAATAAGAGGAGTAAAAATACCCAAGATAATAATCATAATAGAAGATATTTTATTTTGGATATTAACTGCTTTTATAGTATTTGCTTTTTTACTATACACTAATTATGCCTTCTTAGGACCATATGTATATATATTCATGATAGTAACCTTGATTATTTATTTAAAATTAATAAGCCCTACAATTTTAAAGTTAGAGAGATATATAATAGATAAAGTTAGTAAATTTATAAGGATAATTTTGAAAAATTTAATTTATCCTATAAAAGTTGTATATTATAATATTTGTGGAAAAAAGTAGATTCAAAGTAGTAACATAAAAAAATAGCTTGAATAAAATATGTATAGTGTTTAAAATATATTATATAATATATTTTAAAGAGGGTGAGAGCAATTAAAAAGCAATTAACTCTTAAAAGATTAATTATAGTTTTTATTTTTGCAATTTTCGTATTTAATTACATTAAACAGGAAATTACAATGAAAAGAATCCAAGAGAATATTATTATTAGCCAAAAAGAGCTAGAAGAGCTTAAAAGTAAGAATAGTAAGTTAGAGGCAGATTTAAAAAAAGTTGATTCTAATGAATATATTGAAAAACTTGCAAGAGATAGGCTAGGAATGATAAAAGAGGGCGAAAAAGTTGTAAATCCTAAAACGCAAAACTAAAGAATATGTTTTAAAACTACAAAAAAAGGTTATTATTATAATAACATATATTATTTAATTTTTAAGGAGGAATCTTTGTAACATGACCTTAATGGCAGGAAACATATTAGAAGGTACAGTGGTTAATATTACTAGTTTTGGAGCTTTCGTAGAGATAGAAGGTAAAACAGGATTAGTTCATATTTCAGAAGTAGCAGATTCATTCGTTAAGGATATTAGACAACATCTTAATGAACAAGACAAGGTTAAGGTAAAAGTAATATCAATTGACGATAATGGTAAGATAAGTTTATCAATTAAGCAAGCAAATGTTCAAAAAAAATCAGTAAAACCTATAGAAATAGATTGGTCTTCAGAAAATAAGAAATCCGGTGGGAATTCAGGTAACTTTGAAGATATAATGTCAAGATTCTTAAAGGACAGCGAAGAAAGAATGCAAGATGTAAAAAAGAATCAAGATTT
Organism: Clostridium sp. D46t1_190503_E9; assembly: GCF_015555225.1. Taxonomy (NCBI): domain Bacteria; kingdom Bacillati; phylum Bacillota; class Clostridia; order Eubacteriales; family Clostridiaceae; genus Clostridium; species Clostridium sp. D46t1_190503_E9. The sequence continues at coordinate 19,051 of NZ_JADNKB010000007.1, read as the reverse complement.
TAAATCTAAAAGTGGAAGAAGAAACTTCTAACAGTATAAATAAAGACATCATATAAATTTAATATATAAATCTATAAAGGGCTGATTGCATAATGGATATCAGTCCTTTATTATTTGAGTAACATAATGTTATTAGAAAAAAATTAAAAAATATGTTGACACTATAGAAAACATAATATATAATTAATTTTGTCGCTGAGGGGCGACAGTAAAAACATGCTGAAGTGGCGGAACAGGCAGACGCACAGGACTTAAAATCCTGCGGTAGCGATACCGTACCGGTTCGATTCCGGTCTTCAGCACCAAGCTAAATTCAACTTATAATATCGCGGGGTGGAGCAGTTGGCAGCTCGTCGGGCTCATAACCCGAAGGTCGTAGGTTCAAGTCCTGCCCCCGCAACCATAAATGGCGGAATAGCTCAGCTGGCTAGAGCACTCGGTTCATACCCGAGGTGTCGTAGGTTCAAGTCCTATTTCCGCTACCATATACGCTGAAGTGGCGGAACAGGCAGACGCACAGGACTTAAAATCCTGCGGTAGCGATACCGTACCGGTTCGATTCCGGTCTTCAGCACCAAAAGTACTTAAGATTTCTTAAGTACTTTTTTGTTATATAAAATTTTATTAATTTAAAGACTAGATATAAGTTTAAATATAAAAATTAATAACATAAATTATATGATAAACAAAAATAAAAAATTACTATATTTAAAAATTTTGTTCTTCATAAAGTTTGTTATAGTGACAAAATTGTATTAAAAGTTAAACTATTAAAAGAAATTTATAATAGATATTTATATAATTAAAATACTATATAAACTATCAGTATACATAGAGTTCAAGCAAATTTATATAAATATAATATTAAAAAAGTATCTAAATACATATAAGGAAATTTATATTTTATTGTCCAACGAAAGTGGATAATAGGATACATCATATGACATATATTTCCTAAAAGTAATGCTATAATTTAAATTACATTTTATGGAAGTTGGAGGGGAGTATATGCAATATGGTGTTGATATATCAACATATAAGAGATTAGAAAATAGAAAAAATAAAAAAGAATTAAGATTAAATGGGACGGCTATTAGTGCAATTGCAGCTTTTTTGATAGGATTTTTGTTAAGTAGAGTTTTATTATCTGTAACTATAGATATGGGGATAGCGCCTTTTGGGATTGCATATCTTATTGGAATAAGAAAAGAGAAGGGAAGAGATATATTATTATCTCTATTAGGTATTATTGCTGGATATCTTTCTATATATAAAACTCTGGAAGGAGCAATTGCTTATTGTATAGTAGCTGTTGTAGTAATGCTATATATTGAAATATGTAATAAAATAGAGTTAAAGCAAAGAGACACAGTAACTTTTGGTTTAATATTTTCAACATTTTTTATATATAATTTAATAATAAATAATCAGCCTATAGGCGTTAATTTAACTTTTTCAGCTTTAAAGGTATTGAGTATAATACCTGTTAGGTACATACTTAATTATGCATTGAATTGTGTTGATGAATTAGAAAGTAATTATTTCTTCTCAACAGAAGAATTGATAAGTATAGGGATTTTATTATGCTTATTGGTTGCAGGAATAGGTAACTTAAATATTTTGGGAGTTCATTTAAGAAATATATTAGCGTTAACTATAATAGCTATTTTTGCATATATAGGGGGGACAGGATTAGGATCTGCTATAGGAGTTTCGATGGGGTTTGTCATTGGAATAACTAATAATGATATAATAATATCTATAGGTTTATATAGTTTATGTGGACTTATAATTGGAATATTTAAAGATACGGGAAGGATATTTTCTTCAATAGCATATTCCGTTGTTTACTTCATAGTATCAATGTATTCGGATAAATTTTCTATTTATGGAGGAATAGAAGTAGTAGTAGCTATAGTAATTTTAATTAGTATTCCTAAAAAGGTTATAGAATATATAAATAAGGAATTTAATCAAGAAAAAAAGGCAGAAATTATTAATGATATACATCTAAATGGTGTAAAAAATGAGTTTGTTGATAGGCTTAACTCAATGAAATCGATATTGTCAAGTTTATCATCATCAATATTGAATTTGGGAGAAAATGATATTTTATCATTAAATAATAAAGGAACTGCTATGGTAGAGAGCTTAGCAGATAGAGTATGTTACAATTGTGAGCTTAGACAGAGGTGTTGGGATCGTAATTTACATTCTACTTTTGAAGGTTTTTCTGAACTTATAAGTAGTTGTGAAAATAATGATATATATTTTCCGCAAGATTTAGAAAAGAAATGCGTAAAGAAAAGAAGTTTAATGAAAAATGCTCAAGAAATTGTAAATAATTATACTGTTAATGAAGCTTTAAAAACAAGGTTAACAGAAGGAAGAAACTTAATTGCAAATCATATAAATAATATATCTCAAACTATGGGAGATATGATAAGAGATTTTGAAAAAGATATATCTATATGCTCAGAAATAGACAAGGTATTAAAGAAGGCCTTAAGTAAAAATAAAATAGAATATAAGGATGTATTTTGCTATTTAGATAGAAAAGGTAGAATGAAAATAAAATTAACTTTAAATAACTGTGAAGGTGGATGTTATTGTGCTAAGAACATATTACCTGTAATTAATGGGCTAGTGAGAGTTCCAGTATCAATATCAAGTGAAGGTTGCAGGATAGATCCTGATACAAATGATTGCTCAATTATAATAGAAGAGACTCCTAAATATCATATGACTTCTTATGCTGCAACAAGAGCTAAAGATGGCGAAACTTCAATAGGAGACAGTTATAGTTTTTCTAAAAATAATGATGGCACATATTTAACTATAGTAAGTGATGGAATGGGTTCTGGTCCTGAGGCTGGAACAGAAAGTGGACTAGCTGTTGATTTAATTGAAAGGTTTATAGAAAATGGATTTAGTGAAAAAACAGCTATAAATACAGTTAATTCTATTATGGCTATGAAGTTTAATGAAGATGAAAAATTTACTACTATGGATTTAAGCGTAGTTGATTTATATACTGGTGAAACAGAGTTTATAAAGATAGGTGGAGTTGTTAGTTTTATAAAAAGAGGACAAGATGTTAAAGTTGTTAAATCTAGCAGTTTACCTTTTGGAATATTAGATAGTGTAGATATAAGTTCAGAGAAAGTAAAACTAAAACACGGTGATATAATAGTTTCAATTAGTGATGGTGTTTTAGATATAGATAAAAATAATGTTGGAAGCTATTCTTGGTTACAGGAATATTTACAATATGCAGATACAAATCCAGCAGCGTTATCTAGAGATATTCTTGAAAAGGCGATAGTGTTAAGTGGTGGAAAGGTATGGGATGATATGACAGTTTTGGTTTCCAAAATGTACTCTGTTTATTAATAGGAGGATTAAATAAAAGAGGATGGGATATAAATTCGGTATCTCATCTTCTTCAATTTTTGATGTTGAAAAAATTAGCAATCATAATTGTTTACATATATATATGTTAAGGTTATTATATTATATATGTTTTAATTATTCATATGGAATATGATATATAGCTTAAAAGTTTTATGTTTAATTAAATAAGTTCATAACATTATTAATATTATTTAAGTATTATAAGAAAAATATTATTTAGACTGTATTAGGGAAGTGATTATTAGGAATTATATAATAAAATAAATATACTGAGGAGCATAAATGTGATAAACAAAGTAAAGGATTTTATAATTAAAAATGATCTTATACAAGATGGAGATAGAGTTTTGGTTGCTTTATCTGGAGGGCCTGACTCTGTTTGTTTACTTCATATACTTTATAAGTTAAGAAACTCTCTAAATATAGATATAGGAGCAGCTCATGTTAATCATATGTTAAGGGGGCAGGATGCTTTCAATGATGAAGAATATGCAAAAAAAATATGTGAAGAATTTAATATAGATTTTTATTCAAAAAGAATTAATATAGATGAAATAGCTAAAGAAAAAAGTATTTCTCATGAAATGGCAGGAAGAGAAGAAAGATATAATTTTTTTGATTTTATAAAAAATACACATAATTATAGTAAGATAGCAGTAGCACATAATTCCAATGATCAAGCTGAGACTGTTATCATGAATATGATGAGAGGAGCGGGAATAGAAGGATTATGTGGTATCAGGAGTAAAAGAAAAGGTGGAATAATAAGACCTATATTATGTCTTTCGAGAGATGAGATAGAAAATTATTGTGAAGATAACAATTTAAATCCTAGAATAGATAAAACTAATTTAGAAAATATATATAGTAGAAATAAAGTTAGATTAGATATACTACCTTATATGAAGGATAATTTTAACAAAGATATAATAGAAACTTTGAACAGAATGACAAATTTATTACAAATAGATAATGACTTTATTGAAAAACAATGCAATAATAGTTATAAAAAGTATTGTAATAATAAAAATAATCATATAGTTATATCGAAAGAAGCATTTTTGTTAGATAAAGCTATAATAACAAGAATTATAAAAAAGGCGTTCGTGGAATTTACTGGAAAGTACAATAATTTTGAAATGAAGCATATTTATGAAGTGATTGAGCTTGCAAAAAATTCTACAAACAAAAAAAATGATTTACCTAATGGAATAGTTGCCGAAAATGTATATGGAGATATATACTTAAAAAATAAATCATATGATAAAAAAGAATATGAAGAAAAAGAGGTGTTAATAGGTAAGGATCAATTAAATAAATATACCAGTGAATTTAATAAATATAATATTGATTTTAAGGTTATAAAAGATAAAAATAATATAGAATTTTCTAATAACGTATTAATAAAATATTTTGATTATGATAAGATAAAAGAAAAGCTAATTGTTAGAGAAAGAAAAAATGGGGATAAGATAATTCCACTTGGAATGAAGGGAAGTAAAAAGTTAAAAGATGTATTTATTGATTTAAAGGTTCCATTTGAGGAAAGAGATGAAATCCCAATTTTATGTTTTGATAATGAAATAGCGTGGATAGTAGGGTATAAAGTTTCAGATAAATTTAAGATAACTAAAGAAACTAAAAATATAATAAAAATTACTTTTATTAGAAAGGAATAGGAGAATGATAAGGGACATAAAGGAGATATTACTTACTGAAGAACAAATATCAGTTAAGGTTAAGGAATTAGCAACTAAGATAAGTGAAGATTACAAAGATAAAAATTTACTTATTGTAGGAATTTTAAAGGGTTCAGTTATGTTTGCATCTGATCTTATAAAAAATATAACAATACCATGTGAAATTGATTTTATGGCAGTATCTAGTTATGGAGCTTCTACTGAAACATCAGGAGTAGTTAGAATTTTAAAAGATTTGGATCATAGCATTGAAGGTAAAGACATAATTATAGTAGAAGATATTATAGATAGTGGAGTTACATTAGATTATTTATTAAAATACTTGAAAACTAGAAAAGCTAATAGTATCGAAATAATAACCTTTTTAACTAAGCCATCTAGAAGAATGGTGGATATAGAAGTTAAATATTGTGGATATGAAGTTCCAGATGAATTTTTAGTTGGGTATGGATTAGATTTTTCAGAAAGATATAGAAATCTACCATATGTAGGCATATTAAAAGAAGAAGTATATAAAAATTAAATTTAAAATGCAATATAATAAAACTAGAGGAAAGGGGGGCCTTGAATGAAAAAATATTCAAGTGCAACAGTATGGATATTTGTTATTTTGATACTTTTCTTATCTGCAACATTCTTATGGAATAGCGGTAAGATGGCAGATGAGATATCATACAGTGATTTTCAACAAAAATGGGTTAATGATGAGATAGAAAGTATTATGGTTCATCCAGATAAGATGTTAATTTCAGGAAAAACAAGAGACGATAAGCAATTTAATACATATGCTCCTAGTGAAATGGTGCAGATGTTAATGGCTCAAACTCCTAAAGATGATATAAGAGTAGATTTTAAACAGCCTTCAAATAGTAGTGTATGGATTAGTATAATACCTACAATAATGATAATGGTTCTATTCTTTGTATTCTTCTTTATGATGTCACAACAGTCACAAGGTGGTGGTGGCGGAAGAGGTGTTATGAACTTTGGAAAAAGCAGAGCAAAAGTAATGCCTCCAGATGCAAAAAGAGTTACATTTGATGATGTAGCGGGTGCTGATGAAGAAAAGCAAGAATTAGAAGAGATAGTTGATTTCTTAAAACAACCATCTAGATATACTGAGATGGGAGCTAGAATACCTAAGGGAGTTTTATTAGTAGGACCTCCTGGAACAGGTAAAACCTTATTAGCAAAAGCAATAGCTGGTGAGGCTGGAGTACCTTTCTATAGTATATCAGGATCAGATTTCGTTGAAATGTTCGTTGGTGTTGGTGCATCAAGAGTCAGAGATTTATTTGAGCAAGCTAAAAAGAGTGCTCCATCACTTGTGTTTATAGATGAAATAGATGCAGTAGGTAGACAAAGAGGTGCAGGTCTTGGTGGCGGACATGATGAAAGAGAGCAAACATTAAATCAATTGTTAGTTGAGATGGATGGTTTTGGTGCTAATGAAGGAATAATAATGATTGCAGCAACAAATAGACCTGACATATTAGATCCAGCGTTACTTAGACCAGGTAGATTTGACAGACAAATTGTTGTTGGGGCTCCTGATGTAAAGGGAAGAGAAGAGATACTAAAGGTTCATACTAAGAAAAAGCCTTTATCAGAAGATGTAGAATTAAAAGTATTAGCTAAGAGAACTCCAGGATTTAGTGGGGCAGATTTAGAAAACTTAGCAAATGAGGCAGCGTTATTAGCTGTTAGAAAAAATGAAAAATTAATAGGTATGCAAGATTTTGAAGAAGCTATAACTAGAGTAATAGCTGGACCAGAAAAGAAAAGTAGAGCTATTAATGAACATGATAGAAGGTTAACTGCATATCACGAAGCAGGTCATGCAGTTGTAATGAAACTTTTAGTTCATTCAGATCCAGTTCATGAAATTAGTATAATACCAAGAGGTATGGCTGGTGGCTATACAATGCATTTACCAGAAGAAGATAGATCATATACATCAAAAGAAAAGTTAAAAGATGATATGGTTGGATTACTTGGAGGTAGAGTTGCTGAAAAATTAATATTATCAGATATTAGTACTGGAGCTAAGAATGATATTGATAGAGCGAGTGCTATAGCAAGAGCTATGGTAATGGAATATGGAATGAGCGATAAGCTTGGAACTATCTCATATGGCGGAGATAATAATGAAGTGTTCCTAGGAAGAAACCTAGGACATAGCAGAAACTTCAGTGAAGAAGTTGGAGCAGAAATCGATAAAGAAGTTAAGAGATTTATTGATGAAGCATATGAAAGAGCAGAAAGTTTATTAAGTCAAAATATTAATAAATTACATGCGGTAGCAGCAACTTTATTAGAAAAAGAAAAAATAGATGGTGAAGAATTTGTAAGAATTTTTGAAGCTAGCTAATAATAAGAAAGAGTGGCCATATGGCTACTCTTTCTTATTATAGAGAATTTATTATAAAATTTAAAATTAATTATTAAGATGTAAAAAGGTTGTGTAATATAAGGATTATTCATAAATTTTATTATATGTATTAAAAAATACGAATTATATATTTTGAAATTAAAGCAAGAATAAGAATTTAACACAATATAGCGAATTATAATTAAAAATAATTTAATAATGTTCGAATGAATATTTAAAAGTTATGAAATAGATGATATAATTTATGTATAGAATAAGAATATTAAATAATTTTATAAAAGACAGGAGTGTATTGAGATGAAGAGTGATATTCAAATAGCTCAAGAAGCCAAAATGGAGTATATAACAAAAATAGCAGAAAAGTTAAATTTAACTGAAGATGATATAGAGCAATATGGGAAATATAAATGTAAGTTATCTTTAGATATATTAGAAAAAAATAAGAATAAAGAAAATGGCAAGCTAGTTTTGGTTACTGCAATAAACCCAACACCAGCAGGTGAAGGAAAGTCAACAGTTACAGTTGGCCTAGGGCAAGCACTTTGTAAAATGGGGAAGAATGCAGTTATAGCATTAAGAGAGCCTTCACTTGGACCAGTGTTTGGAATAAAAGGGGGAGCAGCAGGTGGTGGCTATGCTCAAGTAGTACCCATGGAAGATATAAATTTACATTTTACAGGGGATATGCATGCTATTACTAGTGCTAATAACTTATTAGCGGCAGCTATAGATAATCATATACATCAAGGTAATGATTTAAGAATTGATTCAAGAAGAATAGTATTTAAAAGAGTAATGGATATGAATGATAGAGCACTTAGAAATATAGTTGTTGGACTAGGCGGAAAGCTTAATGGTTTTCTAAGAGAAGATGGATTCATGATAACTGTTGCATCAGAAATTATGGCTATTCTATGTTTAGCTAATAGTTTATCAGACCTTAAAGAGAGAATGGGTAATATATTAATAGCTTATGATTTAGATGGAAATCCAGTTTATGCAAAGCAGCTAAATGTGCAAGGAGCAATGGCTTTACTTATGAAAGATGCTATAAAGCCTAATCTAGTTCAAACATTAGAAAATACTCCAACAATAATACATGGAGGACCGTTTGCAAATATAGCTCATGGATGCAACTCTATAATAGCAACAAAAATGGCACTTAAATTAGGTGATATAGTTGTTACTGAAGCAGGGTTCGGTGCTGATTTGGGTGCTGAAAAATTCATGGATATAAAATGTAGATATGGTGAATTAACTCCAGATTGTGTTGTTATAGTCGCAACTGTTAGAGCACTAAAGAATCATGGTGGGGTGAGCAAGGAGATGTTAAACACTCCAGATGTTGAAGCTTTAGCTAAGGGAATAACTAATTTAGAAAAGCAAATTGAAAATATTAAAAAATATAATGTACCAGTAGTTGTAGCTATTAACAAATTTGTAAGTGATAGCAATGAAGAAGTGGAATTTATTATAGATTATTGCAATAAATTAGGTGTTAAGGTTGCTTTATCAGATGTGTGGGCAAAAGGTGGAGAAGGTGGAATTGAGCTAGGAGAAGTTGTTTGTGAGGTATTAGAAAAAGAAAAGTCTAACTTTAAACCAATTTATGATGTAGAAAATACTATTGAAGAAAAGATAAATATAATTGCTAGAGAAATTTATGGAGCAAATAAGGCGGTCTTTACTCCAAATGCCAAAAAACAAATTGAGGAGTTAGAGAGATTTGGATTAGATAAATTACCTATATGTATGGCAAAGACTCAATATTCCTTATCTGATAATCCATCATTAAAAGGTAGACCTGAAAATTTTGAAATAACTGTAAGAGAGATAAGAGTTTCTAATGGAGCTGGGTTTATTGTTGCACTAAATGGTGATATAATGACAATGCCAGGACTTCCAAAGGTTCCAGCCGCAAATAAAATGGATATACTAGATAATGGAGAAATAGTAGGATTATTTTAATATATAGATTTTACAACACTTGACAAATGATTTGTAATTGTTAAAATTAAATTGTTAAATTATTGTGATTATATTTATTTAAATAAAGGCAGCTTTCAAAGCTGCTTTTAATTGTATTAAGGTGGTGCTTGTATGATTTTAGTAGTAGACGTAGGTAATACAAATATAGTCTTGGGAGTATATAATAATTCTGAAAATATTGCTAGCTGGAGAATTTCTACTGATGCAAAAAAAACATCAGATGAATATTCTATTCAAGTTATGCAGCTTTTTATTCAAAGTAATCTAAATCCTAGAGAAGTAAAAGGAATAATAATTTCATCTGTTGTTCCTAATATAATGCATTCATTAGAGAATATGATAAAAAAGAGTTTTGGAATTAATCCTTTAATTGTAGGTCCAGGGGTTAAAACTGGAATAAATATTAAATATGATAATCCAAAGGAAGTGGGAGCTGATAGAATTGTAAATGCTGTAGCTGCTCATGACAAGTATAAGAGAGATCTTATAATAATAGATTTTGGAACAGCAACAACATTTTGTTCATTAACTAAAGAAGCAAACTATCTTGGGGGATGTATTACACCAGGAATAAGAATAGCATCTGATGCTTTATTTGATAGAGCTGCAAAGTTACCGAGAGTAGAATTAGAAGTACCAAAAAATATAATATGTAAAAATACTATATCTAGCATGCAAGCGGGTATAATTTATGGATATATAGGGCAGGTAGAATATATAGTAAATAAAATAAAAAAAGAAATGAAAGATCTTGGTTCAGATGAACCTTTAGTTATAGCGACAGGGGGATTAGCAAAATTAATAGCTAAGGAAACAGACGTTATAGATAAGGTTGATTCTAGTTTAACATTAGAGGGGTTAAGAATAATATACGAAAAAAATAAGGAGTAGTATAATATGAAAATTGGAAACCTAGAATTTGAAAATAATGTTTTTCTAGCACCTATGGCAGGGGTAACAGATATATCTTTTAGAGGACTATGTAAGGAGATGGGATGTGGGTTAGTTTATACAGAGATGGTAAGCGCTAAAGCCCTTTACTATGGAAATGAAAATACAAAGTCATTGCTTAGAATAGCTGATGAAGAAACTCCTGTTGCAGCTCAAATTTTTGGGAATGATCCTAAGATAATGGCTGAAGTAGTACAAAGATATTTTAATGAAAGAGAAGATATTTGTTTAATAGATATAAATATGGGGTGTCCTGTAAATAAAATTACTAAGAATGGGGAAGGATCAGCTTTACTAAAGCATCCGGAGTTAGCAGCCAATATAGTAAGAGAAATTAAAAAGGTATCTACTAAACCAGTAACAGTTAAATTCAGAAAAGGTTGGGATGAAGGAAATATCAATGCTGTTGAATTTGCTAAGGGTCTTGAAGATGCTGGAGTAGATGCGATTACTGTTCATGGAAGAACCAAAGAACAGATGTATGAAGGAAAAGCAGATTGGGATATAATAGGGAAAGTTAAGGATGCTGTTTCAATACCAGTGTTAGGAAATGGAGATGTATTTACAGCAGAAGATGCACTAGAGTTAAAGAATAAAACTAATTGCGATGGAATTATGGTTGCAAGAGGGAGTATGGGGAATCCGTGGATATTTAAGCAAATTGAATATGCCTTAAAAGGAAATTCACCTTTAGAAATAAGTTATTTAGACAGAATAAATATGTGTTTAAGACATTATGAATTAGCAATTAAGTACGATGGCGAGAGAAAAGCTGTGAGGGAAATGAGAAAACATGCATCTTGGTATATGAAGGGATTACCTAAAAGTAATGACATAAGGGGAGTTATGAATACTTTAGAAGATAGCAATTCTGTAATTGAATTGTTAAATAACTATAAGTATGAATTAATAAGAAGTTTCGATAAAGTTTAAATTATATACCTGAATAATAAATTTTTAAAAGAATAAATATATTAAAAGCGAGAATACTATATATCTGTTAAATAAAGATAAAGGGATACCTTTAGCTTATAACTTAGTTGACATATAATACTTGCTGATTTATAATGTTTTAAATGATTTTAAGAATATCAGACCTAGTGTTAGGTATTTAAATAAAAGTAGAAATTTGAAGGGGAGAAAATCATGAGTGAAACTAAAAAGTTCGTAATGACATACGAAGGTGTAAAAAAGTTAGAAGATGAATTAGAATTTTTAAAAACTGTTAAAAGAAAAGAAATAACTGAAAAAATAAAAGTAGCATTAGGATACGGAGATTTAAGCGAAAACTCAGAATATGATGAAGCTAAAAACGAACAAGCATTTACTGAAGGTAGAATTATTCAATTAGAAAATATGCTAAAGAATGCTGTTGTTGTTGATGGATCAGAAATTCCAACAGATAAGGTTGCAGTAGGAACAATAGTTAAAGTTAAGGATTATGAATTTGATGAAGAAGTTGAATATTCAATAGTAGGTTCAGCAGAAGCAGATCCTATGGAATTCAAAATATCAAATGAATCACCAGTAGGAGCTGCTTTATTAGGTAAAAAGGTTGGAGAGATTGTTGAAGTGTTAGTTCCAGGTGGAACAAACAAGTTTGAAGTATTAGGAATAAGAAGAGAGTAACGGAGGGATATTTAATGTCAACTGAGGAAATGAATATACAAGAGTTAGAATCTCAGTTTAGTGAGCAAGAAGCATTAAGAAGAGAAAAACTAATAGAGTTACAAAATCAAGGAAAGGATCCATTTGACGTTTATAAAGTTGAAAGAACACATATGTCAGAGGATGTTAAGGATGATTTTGAAAATTTAGAAGGAACTATAGTTACAGTTGCTGGAAGAATTATGTCTAAGAGGGGTCAAGGAAAAGTTGTATTCTCAGACATACAAGATAGAGATGGAAAAATTCAATTATTTATAAAAATAGATGAAGTAGGAGAAGAAGCCTTAAAATCATATAAAACATATGATTTAGGTGATTGGGTTGTTGCAACTGGAGAAGTGTTTAAAACTAAAACTGGAGAAGTATCAGTTAAAGTTAAGAGCTTCGAATTAATATGTAAATCATTAAAACCATTACCAGAAAAATGGCATGGATTAAAAGATCCAGATTTAAGATATAGACAAAGAGAAGTAGATATGATCTCAAATCCAGAAGTTAAGACTAACTTTATGAAGAGAGCAGCTATACTTAAAGGCGTGAGAGAGTTCTTAGATAACAGAGGATTTATAGAAGTTGAAACTCCAATGCTTGCACCTATAGCAGGAGGAGCATCAGCAAGACCATTTATAACTCATCATAATACTTTAGATATAGATATGTACTTAAGAATAGCTCCAGAATTATATTTAAAGAGATGTATAGTTGCTGGATTAGAAAAAGTTTATGATATGGGAAGAACTTTCAGAAATGAAGGTATGTCTGTAAGACATAATCCTGAGTTTACAATGATAGAATTATATGAAGCATTTTCTGACTATAATGATATGATGGAAATTGCAGAAAATATGATAGCATCAGTATGTGAAAAAGTAAATGGAACAACTAAGGTTAATTATCAAGGTACAGAAATTGACTTTGCACCACCATGGAGAAGAATAACTATGGTTGATGCTGTAAAAGAACATACAGGTATAGATTTTAATGAAATAAAATCAGATGAAGAAGCTCAAACTATAGCTAAAGAAAAGAATTTAGAATTTAAAAAGAATATTAAGCATGTTACAAAAGGTGAAGTGTTAAATGTTCTATTTGAAGAATATGCAGAACAACATATGATACAACCAACCTTTATTTGTGATTATCCAGTAGAAATATCTCCTTTAACTAAAAAGAAAAGAGGAAATGATAAATTTACTGAAAGATTTGAAGGATTTGTATTTGGAAGAGAAATATGTAATGCATATTCCGAATTAAATGACCCAATAGTTCAAAGAGAGAGATTTAATCAACAAGAAAAAGAAAGAGAACTAGGTGACGATGAAGCATACATGATAGATGAAGAGTTTATGAGCGCTTTAGAAACAGGTATGCCTCCAACAGGTGGATTAGGTATAGGTATAGATAGAGTTATAATGTTCTTAACAGATTCAGCATCTATAAGAGATGTTATAATGTTCCCAACAATGAAACCACAAAAATAATATTTTAGGGAGTAAAGTTTTTTGCTCCCATTTTATTTAATTTTATGCAAATGGTTTATTGCTTTTGAATATATTTTTTATTTTTAGAAATTAAAATTAAAAAAATTACAAAAAACACTTGCAATATTAATAAAACTTGATATAATAACTAATGTAGTAAATATTCCGCGATAGCTCAATGGTGGAGCACTCGGCTGTTAACCGATAGGTTGGAGGTTCGAATCCTCTTCGCGGAGCCATTTTAATTTTAAAATTAATTTATAGGAATATTCCGTGGTAGCTCAATGGTGGAGCACTCGGCTGTTAACCGATAGGTTGGAGGTTCGAATCCTCTCCACGGAGCCATTTTAATTTTAAAATTAATTTATAAGAATATTCCGTGGTAGCTCAATGGTGGAGCACTCGGCTGTTAACCGATAGGTTGGAGGTTCGAATCCTCTCCACGGAGCCATTTTTATAAGAGTTTTATAAGAGTAGATAATTTATCTATTGTTATAAAACTCTTTTATTATATAATGATATATAATATTTGAATTCTAGAATTTGAATTATAGTATTTGAAGTTAAGTACAATCAAAATGATATAAGTTATTAATATAATTTAAATATTTAATAAAAAGTCTTTTATACTTGACATATAAAAGGCTTTTGGTAAAATTAATATATAATTTAATAGGTACAATGATAAAGAGGAGTAAACTTAATATTTCTTTTAGAGAGACGATGGTTGGTGTGAATCGTTATTAATTTAAGTTGAAGGGCGCTTTTGAGTATTAACATTGAAAGTTGGGCTAAAGCCAAGAAGGGTGGAACCGCGGAATTGAAATTTCGTCCCTTTAGGTCTGAGGCTTTTTTTATTTATAAAAAAATTGGAGGTATTAAAATGGCAGTAGAAAAAACTATGGAAAAAATAGTTGCTCTTTGTAAGAGTAGAGGTTTTGTATTCCCAGGATCAGAGATATACGGAGGATTAGCGAACTCTTGGGATTACGGTCCATTAGGAGTTGAATTTAAAAATAACGTTAAAAAAGCATGGTGGAAGAAGTTCGTTCAAGAAAGTCCGTATAATGTAGGAGTAGATTGTGCTATATTAATGAATCCAGAAGTATGGGTTGCATCAGGACACGTTGGTGGATTTTCAGATCCTTTAATGGATTGTAAAGAATGTAAAGCAAGATTTAGAGCAGACAAAATTGTAGAAGATCATATGACTGAAAATGGAGCAGAAGTTGCTAGCGCAGATGGATGGTCTAATGAGCAATTAAAGGAATACATAGAAAAGAATAATATAGTATGTCCTAAGTGCGGAAAATTAAATTATACTGATATAAGAAAGTTTAATTTAATGTTTAAAACATTCCAAGGAATAACAGAGGATTCTGCTAGTACAATATACTTAAGACCGGAGACAGCTCAAGGTATATTTGTAAACTTTAAATCAGTGCAAAGAACTTCAAGAAAGAAAGTTCCATTTGGTATTGCTCAAATTGGTAAATCATTTAGAAATGAAATAACTCCAGGAAACTTTACATTTAGAACAAGAGAATTTGAACAAATGGAGTTAGAATTTTTCTGTAAGCCAGGAACAGACTTAGAGTGGTTTAAGTACTGGAAGGATTATTGCTGGAACTTCTTATTAAATCTAGGAGTAGAACAAGATAACTTAAGAATGAGAGATCATGGTGAAGAAGAACTATCATTCTATTCAAATGCAACATCAGATATAGAATACTTATTCCCATTTGGATGGGGTGAATTATGGGGAATAGCTGATAGAACAGATTATGATCTAAAAAAGCATCAAGAACATTCAGGTCAAGATATGAGCTACTTAGATCCAACAACTAACGAAAAATATGTTCCTTATGTTATAGAACCATCTTTAGGAGCTGATAGAGTTGCTTTAGCATTCTTAGTAGATGCATATGATGAAGAAGAGTTAGAAGGTGGAGATGTTAGAACAGTTATGCATTTACATCCAGCTTTAGCTCCATATAAGGCTGCGATTTTACCACTTTCAAAGAAACTTTCCGAAAAAGCCTTAGATGTATATTCTGATTTAAGCAAAAAATTCAATATAGAATATGATGAGGCTGGAAGTATCGGTAAGAGATATAGAAGACAAGACGAAATAGGAACTCCATTCTGTATAACAATAGATTTTGATACTTTAGAAGATGAATCAGTTACTATTAGAAATAGAGATACTATGGAACAAGAGAGAGTAAAAATTTCAGATTTAGAAGCTTACATTGAAAAAAGCTTAGAATTCTAATTCTAAAAAGAGAGGAGATGTTGAAATTCTCCTCTCTTTTGTATTTAATTAATTTAAGTGTTATAATTAGAAGGAATTGGGACAGACTTTAAGAGAGGTTCCAAATTTTACGTTTGGCAAGGAGAAGTTACTAATCCGAACAAATGTGAGAAATGATAATACATATTTAGTTGGTTATAAATGATTTGTTTAATAAGTTTATATTACTAATTTGAACTTACTAAAAAGAGTTTCATATAATATTTTATAGATGGTTTTGGAGGAAGATTATGAAAAAGCAATTTAATGAATTTAAAAGTTTTATAAAAGGGAAAAAAGTTGCTGTTGTAGGAATAGGAGTTAGCAATATACCGCTTATAAGGTTTTTAGTTAAGCTTGGAGCGGTTGTAACTGCATTTGATAAGAAGAATAGAGAAGAGTTAGGTGACATTGCAAAAGAGTTTGATGAATTATCAGTTATCTTAGAACTAGGAGATGGTTACTTAGATAGGTTAACGGGATTTGATGTTGTATTTAAAACTCCTTCAATGAGAATAGATTGTGATGCTTTAGTAAAAGTAAAAAATGAAGGTGCATATATAACTTCAGAAATGGAGGAGTTTGTTAGATATTGTAAGGGGAAAGTTTACGGAATTACAGGAAGTGATGGAAAAACAACAACAACAACGATTATATCAAAGCTTCTAGAAGAAGCAGGATATAAAACGTGGGTTGGTGGAAATATAGGAACCCCATTGTTCTCCGATATAGAAGAAATAGGAGAAGAAGATAAAGTTGTTTTAGAATTATCTAGCTTTCAGCTTATGACTATGGATGCTCCGGTTGATATTGCGATAGTAACAAATCTTGCACCAAATCATTTAGATATGCATCTTGATATGCAAGAATATATAGATGCTAAGAAAAACATATTTTTAAATCAAGATAAAGATGGAGTTTTAATATTAAATAGAGAAAATGAAATAACTCATGGATTCGTTTCAGAGGCAAAAGGAATAGTTAAAGAGTTTAGTTCTAAAAGACAAATTGAAAATGGTGCATACTTAAAGGATAACGTGTTATATCTAGAAGGTAAGATGGTCTGTGATAAAGAAAATATAGCTATTAAAGGAATTCATAATATAGAGAATTATTTAGCTGCATTTTTAGCAACAAAAGATGATGTATCTATAGAGGTTATGAAGAAAGTTGCTGAGAACTTTGGTGGTGTTGAGCATAGATGTGAATTAGTTAGGGAAATTAATGGTGTTAAATATTATAATGACTCTATAGCTTCAAGTCCAACAAGAACATTAGCTGGATTATTCGCTTTTGAAAGAAAAGTAATTTTAATAGCAGGAGGCTATGATAAGCATATTCCTTTTGAGCCTTTAGCAGAGGAAGGATATCCGTATATAAAGGAATTAATATTGCTAGGAGCTACAAAGGATTTAATTAAAGATGCATTTTTAAAATTGAAAGAAGAAAAAGGTATTGAAGTTTCTATAAGTCTGGTAGATACTTTGGAGGATGCTGTATTTAAAGCTAAAGAATTAGCAGTAGAGGGGGATATAGTTACTTTATCACCAGCTTGTGCATCTTTTGATATGTTCCCTAACTTTGCTGAAAGAGGAAATAAATTTAAGGAAATAGTAAATAGAATATCATAAAAAAATAAAAGGCCAGATGGCCTTTTATTTTTTTAGTTTATATTAAGAATTTCTATTTCATTAGTATTTGACGAAGTCTCTATGAAAATTCCCTTATCTGTAGGAAAATATTCATTTGTGAAATCTGAAAATACTTTATTATAATCAAAATTACTATTCTGATCTATAGCTTTAAGTTCATAGATAGAATTTGGATCATTATTATTTATAAAATAAATTTTATCATCGAATTGCTTTAATTTAGTAGCATTAATATCTATAACTTTTTTTACTTCATTATTTGATAAGTCTAAAGAATATAAAGAATTATTATCTGATGTATTTATAAATAATATTTTATTACTATAAGTTATAAAGCTATCTACAGGAGCATCTGTTAATTTGAAGTTTGCACTTTTATCTAATTTTAGGCAGTATAGTTTTGAGGAATCATCCAAATTTTTATAGTATATAGAATTATTATTTACGATAAATTCTCCTACCCTAGTATTTGATAATAATGTTTTAGAGTTAGATTTAACATCAAATGAGTAGATGTTTTGGGTATTTAAATCGGTATAATATAGTTTCTCATTTTGATAAACTAATCCTTTAGGGTAGCTATCATTAATTTTTGTAACATTCTTTTTTTGATAATCTAATTTATAAAGTCCTTTACTATTAGATGTTGATGAAAAGTAGATGAAATTATTATCAGTAGCTAATGAGTCAACAGAATAATCAAAACTATCTACAACTAAATTGTTAGTTATTTTATTTATAGGTTTAGAAATATCTAATATCGATAATTTATTATTGTTAGCAACATTAGGAAAGAATAAATAATTACCTAAAGATATATATTTAGTATAAGTAGAAGTCTTACCTGAAAGAGTTGCTTTAGTATTATTATTTATATTTTCCTTATATGATGTCGATAGAGATGTAGAGTTGGTTGTAGAAGATGTATCTGAATTCTTGTTTACGCAACCTACAAATAAAAATGTTGATATAATTAAAATAAAAAAAGCCCTTTTTACCATATATGCCTCCCAATATTTAATTTGTATTATTTTATAATAATATTTTAGATTAAAATTGATATTAAGTAAAATAAAATTGTGAAAATATAGATAATTTTGATGAAATATGATATTAATTGTGTTAAAACTGTAGAATTAGCAGTTAACTTTGCCTGGTGTATCATTATATGAAAAAAAGAGAATAAATTAGAATTAGCTAGAAATTTAATAATAAAATAAATAAATAATATGAAATTGGAGTTAGGGATAATTATAATCATGATATTATAAATAACGTCGTCGGGAACGAAAGCTAAATAACAAGAAAAATTCAAGAAAAATTGATGACAAAAAAGTGTTGACAATTGAGTAGTGAAATGTTATTATGATAAAGCAGTCGATGAGACGGCAAAGTGTAGATCTTTGAAAATTGAACAGAATATAAGTTAAGTAAAAACCAGCAATTCTTTTAGACGTCTTAAAATTAAGACTCAAAGTAATTTGAGCGAAGAGATTAAACTTTTTATTGAG